>NZ_BAFX01000076.1 GCF_000308815.1 Nocardia concava NBRC 100430 | reverse complement strand
CGGCGCGCTGGCAACCGCGATTCCGGATCGTTCTCCGACGCGGTGCTGCTGTCGTCGGTGCTCACCGTGAACGCCATGGTGTCCGCCATGCAACGCCAGCGCGCCGAACGCGCCCTGCACGGCATGATGGAGCGCGAGCAAACCGTCGGACGGCTGATCTCACGCGATGCCCTCGACGACGCAGATCCGGACGAAAACGTCGTTCCTGCAGGAGAATTGCTGGTCGGCGACCTCATCGCGCTGCACGCGGGCGATGTCATCCCCGCCGACGGCCGCCTGCTGCGCGCCTACGACCTCGAGGTCGACGAATCCGGCCTGACCGGCGAATCGGTCACGGTCGACAAAGGCACCGACGCGACACCCGGTGCGGTGCTGGGGGACCGGACCTGCATGGTCTTCGAAGGCGCGACGGTCGTCAACGGGGACGCGGTGGCCGTCGTGGTCGCCACCGGCCGCGACACCCAGGCCGGACGCGCCACCGCGGGCGCGCGGCCACCGGAGAAGACCGGTGTGCAAGCGCAATTGCGGGAACTGACCGACCGCGCCCTGCCGCTGACCCTGGCCGGCGGCTCCGTGGTCACCCTGCTCGGCGGGCTGCGCGGACAGGTGCTGCGCCGGGCCATCGCCGACGGCGTCGCGGTCGCGGTGGCCGCGGTGCCCGAGGGATTGCCGCTGGTCGCGACGGTGGCCCAGCTCGCGGCGGCGCGCCGGCTGTCCCGCTACGGAGTCCTGGTGCGCGCCAGCCGAACCGTGGAGGCGCTGGGCCGCGTCGACACCATCTGCTTCGACAAGACCGGCACCCTCACCCACGGCCGGCTGCGCCTCACCGCGCTGGCCGACACGCACGGACAGTGGGAGCCCGGCGACGATTCGCACGATGCCCGGCGGCTGTTGCGCGCCGCGGCCCGCGCCTGCCCGGATCCCGCCGACGGTCCCGCGCAGCACGCGACGGACCGGGCCGTCCTCGACGCCGCCGGGGAACACCTCGGCGACGACACCCACTCCTGGGATCCCATCGACCAGATCCCCTTCGAATCCAATCGCGGCTACGCGGCCGCCCTGGGCCGTACCCGCCACCGGATGCGCCTGCTCGTGAAGGGCGCGCCCGAGATCGTGCTGCCGCGCTGCCGGGCCGTCCGCGAACCCGACGGCGGCACCGCCGAACTGGACGACGCGCGCCGCGAGGATGTCCGCCGTGCCGTCCTCGAACTGGCGGATCAGGGACTGCGTGTCCTGGTCGTCGCCCGCCGCGAATTCTCCAGCGCCCCAGATGATGTCGAGAACGCGGTCGGCGAGCTGACCCTGCTCGGCCTGCTCGGGCTCGCCGATACTCCGCGCCCGCACAGCGTCTCCCTGGTGAAGGTCCTGCAGGACAATGACATCCGGGTCCGCATGATCACCGGCGACCACCCGGTCACCGCCGCCGCCATCGCCCGGGAACTCGGCATCCGCGCCGACGGCGTCACCACCGGCGCCGATCTCGACCGCCTCGACGACTCGGGGCAGATCGACCTCATCGAACGCAGCGCCGTGTTCGCGCGGGTCAACCCCGAGCACAAGGTGCGCATCGTCGCCGCCCTGCGTCGGCGCGGCCACACCGTCGCCATGACCGGTGACGGCCCCAATGACGCCGCCGCCATCCGCACCGCCGATGTCGGAATCGGCATGGCCGCCGCGGGTTCCGTCGCGGCCCGCAATGCCGCCGATCTGGTGTTGACCGAGACCGAACCCCTCGCCCTGCTCGATGCCCTGGTCGAGGGCCGCGGCATGTGGCGGCGGGTCACCGACGCGGTGGGAGTCCTGGTGGGCGGCAATGCCGGTGAGGTCGGCTTCACCCTGTACGGCACCGCCGTCGGCGGGCAGGCGCCGCTGGGCACCCGGCAGTTCCTGCTGGTGAACATGCTCACCGATATGTTCCCGGCCCTGGCATTGGCACTGTCCCGCAGCGGATCCGGTACCGCCGAGGACCCGTCGGTCGATGTCGAGACCCGCGCCGAGCACCGGGCCGCGAAACTGGCCGAGATCCCGCCCGCGCAGTTGGGCACCGATCTGCCCCGCGCGCTCGCGATACGCGGAATCACCACGGCCACAGCCGCTTCGGCCGCCTGGACGGTCGGCCGCTACACCGGCACGCAGCGCCGCGCCGCCACCATCGGCCTGGTCGCCCTGATCGGAGCCCAGTTGTCGCAGACCCTGCTGGCCGCCCGCACCAGCCCCCTGATCTGGATCACGACCGTGGCCAGCGGCGTGGTGCTCGGCGGGGTCGTCATGACTCCCGGGGTGTGCACCTATTTCGGTTGCCGCCCACTGGGACCGGTGGGCTGGACCATCGCCCTCGGCTCCGCGGCCGGGGCCGGTGTGGCGGGCGCGGTGCTGTCGTCGCGGCTGGGACTGACCCGGTAGATCGCGTAGGCCGCGCCGAGGACCGGCTGGGCGACATTGCGGACCGGGACGCCTCCCGGCGTCTCGCCGTGCTCGGTGCCCGCGTGCGCGTGGCCGTGCAGGGCCAGATCGGCCCCGGCGTCGTCGATGGCCTCGGCGAGCAGATACGAGCCGAGGAACGGATAGATCTCGCGCGGTTCGCCGCGCAGGGTGTCGGGAACGGGGGAGTAGTGGGTCAGCGCCACCTTGACATCGGTGTGCAGGCTGTCCAGCCCGGAACGCAGGGCATCGGCGAGAGTCGCCGTGCGGCCGATGAAATCGCGCATCATGCGCTCGCCGAAGGCGCTGCCCGAATGCCCGGCGAAACCGCCGCCGAAGCCGATCGTGCCCGCGATACCGAGCGATTCACCACCGGCGTCGATGGTGGCCGTGGTCCCCTCCAGCACGAGAATGCCGTGATCGCAGAGAATTTCGGCGATCTGCTCGGGAACGTCGCCGTGATGGTCGTGATTGCCGAGCACCGCCACCACCGGCACGCCGAGGTTGGCGAACTCCGCCCCGACGACGCGCGCCTCCTCGACGGTCCCGCAGCGGGTCAGATCCCCGGCCAGCAGCAGCACATCCGCGCGCTCGGGCAGATCCGCCAGCGCGGGACGGAACAGGCCCCGGGACTCGTCCCCGAGGTGGACGTCGCCGACCGCCGCGATCCTCATTCGCCCGGCGCTTCCAGGCTGAGATCCTCCACCGAGCGCGGCGGGCTCGGCTCCTGCACCTGGATCTCGTTGTGCACGGCGAAGCCCGGAAGCGACTCGCGCACAACGGCTTCGATGTGCTCGCGGGCCTCGTCGCTGTGCACCCGGCCGGCCAGGGACACGACCAGGCCGCTCACCATCACCTCGATGCCGAGTTCGGCGGTGCGCGCGTCCTCGTGCAGGACGCGGCGCAGCCGGGCGATGAGATAGTCGGCGCTGTGGTTCATCGGGGGGACTCCTCGATCACGTTCAGATCGGCCAGCAGGCCGAGAAAGGCTCGGGCATAGGGCGAATGGCTGGTCTGCTCGATCACCGACGGCCAGTCGACCTGTTCGCGCAGATCGCGGGCGGTGCGCAGCAGCGGGCTCAGATCCAGGCGGTGGGCGTCGAAGACGAGCAGCTTGTCGACCATGAGATCGGTGCCGCTGATCACCGGCGCGATCGTGGGGCCGATGCGCATGACCTCGGCGCGGTCGAGCATCTCGTCGGTGACCTCGCGATTATTGGGGCGATAGATCAGATCCACGAGCGTGTCGTCGGCATAGGCCTTGGTGAGCCAATCCTCCGGCGGTTCGGACAGCCGTAATCCGCCGCGCACCAAGGCCGTTCGCGCGCGGCCGATGTCCTCGGGCTTGATGAACAGGTCGACGTCGTGGTCGGAGACGGGCCCGCCGCGCGCGTACACCGCGCAGCCGCCCGCCACCGCGAAGCGAATATCGTTGTCCGCCAGGGTGTTCACCGCGCGGGTGAGCGCGTGCAGCAGCTCGTCGATGGTGGCGGTCATGCGGTTGTGTCCAGTTCTCGCCGAGGCGATCAGTCCCTGCCGAAACCTCGGTCGTTGCCGAGAGCTCGATCAGTCCTTGCCGAGCGCATGGGCCAGCTCCGCCTTGCTCATACCCGAGCGGCCCTTGATATTGCGCTGCCTGGCCTCGTTGTAGAGCTGGTCGCGGGTCGGTCCCTTGCTGCGGGTGTGGGAGCGCTGCCCGCCGCGCTGCTGCGGCGACTTGTCCCGCACCGACGTGCGGCTGGCGGTCTTGGTCTGCCCAGCCTGCGCGCGATTCTTGTTGACGGTACGTGCGGCGATCTCCTTCGCCCGGCGGGTGCTCTCGCCCCGGTCCTCGGCGGATTCCTTGACGTGCTCGTACTGTCGCTCCTGTTTGTCAGTCCATTCCTTAGGCATGGCCTCGCGATACCCGGTGCCGATGCGAGCAAACGCGGGCCCGGTCAGCGCAAGGCGGGAAGAACTTCCTTCTCGTAGACCTCGAAGAAGCCGTTGAGATCGGGGCCGATCTGCTGGACGTAGAGCTCGTCCACCCCGGCGTCGACGAACTCGCGCAACTGGGTGATGTGCAGGTCCAGATCCGGACCCGACGCGATGCTCGTGGCCACCGCCCGCTGGCTCACCAACTGGGTGGCCGCCTCGAAATCGGCTGGGCGGGGCAGGGTTTGACCGAGCTGACCCGGCAGCAGGTCACTGGCCCACAGCCGTTGCGCGTATTCGAGGCCGCTGTCCTCGTCGGGCGACCAGCTGACCTTCGTCCCCGCCTGCACCGGTTTGCCCCCGCCGCCCTCCGCGCGGAACAACTCGACCAGCTCCTTGTCGGGCATGGCCGTGCAGTAGCCGTCGCCGATCCGGGCCGCCAGCCGCGTCGACCGCGGTCCGAAACCCGAGATGTAGATGGGGACCGGTTCGTCGGGCAGCGTGTAGATGCGCGCGTCGCGCACCTGATAGAACTCGCCGTCGTGGTTGACCACGCCGCCCAGATGCAGCCGCCGGATCAGCCCGACGGCCTCCTCGAGCATGCGCAGCCGGGTGGGCGCGTTCGGCCACGGGTCGCCGAAGATGTGTTCGTTCAACGCCTCACCGCTGCCGAGCCCGAGCACGAACCGGCCCTCGCACTGCACCGCCGCGGTCGCGGCGGCCTGGGCGATGATCGCCGGGTGGATGCGCACGAGCGGGCAGGTGACCGCGGTCGTGATCGGCAACGCGACCGCCTCCGAGAGCGCCCCGATGGTGCCCCACACGAAGGGGCTGTTGCCCTGCGCGTCGTTCCACGGATGGAAGTGATCGGAGATCCACAGGCGCTCGAACCCGGCCTGCTCGGCCCGCCGCGCCTGGTCCACGAGTTCACGCGGACCGAACTGTTCGCTGGCAAGGAAGTACCCGATGGTGACCATGCCGGGCGGTTACCCGTGCGCTGCCGTGGTAATCGCTCAGCGTGGTACCCGGGAAGGATTCATCGTGACCGACACCGCGAAAACCATTGTCATCACCGGTGCGAGCGCGGGCATCGGCCGCGCGGCCGCCCGCTGTTTCGCCGCCCGCGGCGACCGGGTGGCCCTGCTCGCCCGCGCGCTCACCGCATTCGGTCGATCCGGCGGGATGACACTGCTCGCGGCTCCCCTGGTCGCCCTCGTGCTCGCGGCCGGCTGCGCCAACAGCACCGCACCCGGCGTGCCGGGGACCGGCGCGCCGGATCAGAATTCCGGTGGCCCGACCGTGACCGCCGACTCGGCGAAACAGCTGTGCGACATGATCTCTCCGCATGTGGACACCTGGCGGGCCGAAGATCCCGGCGCGGGCCGGCTATCCCTGAACAGCACCGTGCAGGACTGGGCGCTGCGCAACAACGGCGTCAATGTCGCGATCATGCGCAACCGCTCGATCGTCGACACGGTGATGAAGCAGCAGTGCCCCGACGTCCACGACGCGGCCGTTCAGGCCCTGCGGCTACCCGACCTGGCCTCCGGGCTCGCCGGATTCTGATCGATCCTGCTCCGGGAGCGGGCGGCGCGGGCTGATCCGCGCGGCCCCCGAGGCCACGGCCCGGCCGAGCAGGCGAGCGGGGAGGCCGGACCGTGGCGCTGTGAAGTCAGGCGGGCACGATCGCCGTGCGGCGACGCCAGACTCGATGCCGGGCAAGGACTTCGGAGAACACCTCGACGAACTTCTCCGGCACGCGGGCCCCGGACGCCGAGGTGAGGACCACCCCGTTCTCGGCGGCCAGCTCGGTGTCGAGGGGCAGCTGTCCGGTGATGCCGGCGGTGCGCAGCACGGTCAGGCCAGCGCCGAAACCACCGATGGGTTTGGCGTGTTTGAAGGCCTCGAGCACGAAATGCACGGCCGCGCCGGTGCGCACCAGGGTGTCGGCGGCGTCGGCGCCGCCCGCGACGATCACGCCGTCGTAGAGGACCGAGGACACCGTCGGCAGCGCGCGCTGCACCGGGAGCGTTTCGTTGGTATCGCCCTGCTCGATGAGTGAGCCACCGTGTGGCGCAATGACTTCCGGGACTACGCCGCGATCGGTGAGCCACGTGCGCACGCTGCGGATTCCGGGGGCGTCCGCGCCGTCGGCGGTCAGGATCGCGACCTTGCGGGTCGCCACGGTGCCGGCCGCCTTCGTCAGCTGCGACAGTGCGGGCGAGATGATCCCGTCCGATACCTCCGAGCCGTCGCCGAGCGCGGGCAGGCCGAGTTCGGCGGCCACCCGCACCGCCAGGTCGGGGTCGATGCTGCCGAGCCGTTCGAGCACCCGGGTCCGGATGGCCGGGCGCTCCACCTTGCCCAGTTCGAAGGCGAAGGCGGCGACGATATGGTCGGCCTCGGGTTCGGACATGCTGCGCCAGAACATGCGCGGCTGGTTGTAGTACTCGCGGAAGGATTCGGCGCGCTGCCGAACCGGCATGCCGTACAACGGTTCCGCGTAATGGCGCATGGCCCCGTCCCCGGCGATCATCGGGCAGCCCCCGCCGATGGTGTTCTTCGTGTAGGCCGCCTCACCGCGCGGGATCTCGTGCTGGCCGTATCCGTCCTGCTGATGGTTGCGGACGTCGGCGACCGGGCGGTTGATCGGCAGCTGCGCGAAATTCGGTCCGCCCAAACGGATCAGCTGAGTGTCGAGATAGGAGAAGTTGCGCAGCTGCAGCAGCGGGTCGTCGGTGAAATCTATGCCGGGCACCAGATTGGCGGTGTGGAAGGCCACCTGCTCGGTCTCGGCGAAGAAGTTGTCGGGATTGCGGTTCAGCACCAGGGATCCGACCGGCCGCACCGGAATCTGTTCCTCGGGAACGAGTTTCGTCGCGTCCAGCAGATCGAAGTCGAAGCCGAACTCCTGCTCCTCGGGAATCAGCTGCACACCCAGCTCCCACTCGGGATAGTCGCCGGCCTCGATGGCGTCCCACAGGTCGCGCCGGTGGAAGTCCGGATCGCGCCCCGCGATCTGCTGGCACTCGTCCCACAGCAGCGAGTGCACACCCAGTTTCGGCGTCCAGTGGAACTTCACGAAGGTGGCCGCGCCGTCGCGGTCGAGCAGCCGGAAGGTGTGCACGCCGAAGCCCTGCATCATCCGGAAGCTGCGCGGCAGCGCGCGATCCGACATCAGCCACATGATGGCGTGCAGCGTCTCGGGCTGCTCACCCACGAAATCCCACAGCGTGTCGTGCGCCGACGCGGCCTGCGGAATCTCGTTGTGCGGCTCGGGTTTCACCGCGTGGACGAAATCGGGAAACTTGATGCCGTCCTGGATGAAGAACACCGGGAAGTTGTTGCCCACCAGGTCGTAATTGCCCTCGGCGGTATAGAACTTGGTCGCGAAACCGCGCACATCGCGGACGGTGTCGGCGGAACCCCTCGACCCGGCGACGGTGGAGAACCGCACGAACACCGGCGTCTGCACGTCGGGATCGATCAGGAACCGCGCGGTGGTGTACTGCTCCAGCCATTTGGCATAGGGCCGGAAATACCCGTAGGCCCCGGCCCCGCGCGCATGCACCACCCGCTCGGGTATCCGCTCGTGATCGAAATGCGTGATCTTCTCGCGCGCGTGGAAATCCTGCAGCAGGGTGGGACCGCGCTCTCCGACCTGCACCGAGTCGTCGGTGCTGTCGACCCGGACACCCTGCTGGGTGGTCAGGTAGCCGGTCCGGCGATCGACCCGATGCGAATCGAGTTGCCGCTGTTTGGGGTTCGGCGCGTCATCCATGCGGGCTCCTCTCCTGGCGGTGGTCTCCGCACCGCCATACCCTCGCGCCGGGTGACTACACCTCATTGCGCGGGATGGACCCGATGGGGAGCCCCGGGGACTGTTTGCTCAATCCCGCAGGGCAGCTCTCAATCCTTCAGGGCCGCTTCGCGTAGCCCGCTGAGAGTCTTGGTGAGAATCCGGGAGATATGCATCTGTGAGACGCCCAGATGCGCGGCGATCTGCGCTTGGGTCTTGCCCTCGAAGAAGCGCAGCACCAGCACTTGCCGCTCCCGGTCGGGTAGCTCGGCCAAATGCGGTCGGACGGCCAGATACTGGTCGACCAGTTCATAGTTGGGTTCGTCCTCGCCGAGCGCGTCGAGCAGCGATAGCGGTGCGTTCTCACCGCCGTCGGGCATGGCGGCCTCGAGCGAGGAGCTCTGATAGGCGTTGGCGGCCAGCATGGCCTGGGTGATCTCCGCCCGGTCCACACCCAGTTCCGCAGCGATCTCCCGCGCGGTGGGCATCCGCCCCAGGCCCTGGGCCAGTCTCTCGATGGTGGTGCCCAGGCGCAGCTGGATTTCCTTGATCCGCCGCGGCACCCGCACGGCCCAGGTGCCGTCGCGGAAATAGCGACGCACCTCGCCCATGATGGTCGGCACCGCGAAGGACAGGAACCGGGATCCGCGGGTCACATCGAAGCGGTCGATGGAGACGACCAATCCGACCCGCGCCACCTGCAGGAGATCTTCGTAGGGTTCGCCACGACCGGAAAACTTGCGCGCGATGTGTTCGGCCAGGGGCAGACAGCGACCGATCGCCTCCTCACGTAATCGGTCCTGGCTCGGATCGTCCTTCTCAACCGCGATCGCCAGTTCCTTCAGCAGCGGCTCGATATCGTCGTAACTGTCACCCGTCATCGTCCTCACTCCGTAGTCGCCTCAGGTGCACTACTACGGGGTACCCACTCAGGACGGGATCGAAAGCACTTATCGTCGATTCCATCGAATCTGTCAAGGTTTCCAGGAATTCCCTGCCGAAACTGTTACCCTCCAACGCCCCATCCGTTTCCAGCACGGACGCCACCTCGACGGTGATCTGCCGCGGGTCGTAGCGGAACGCGCAATCCACCCACGCCCCCGGCACCGCGCTCAGGATCATCGAGGTGGCCACCTCATCGAGGGCCACCCGCATGTCGATCACCATGTCGATGGTGAAATCCGCTGTCAGCATGACGGTTTCGGCCAGGGCGCGCAGCATCGACAACTGCTCCATGCGCGCCGGCACCCGCAGCTCCAGTTCTCCCGACCGGGCCTGCAGCTCGGATTCGGCACCGTCGATGTACCTGTTCACCTCTCTATCGTGCAACACTCCGACACCCGGTAGTCCGTTACTCCGGGGCCGACGCCCCCTCGGCGGTCTAGTCATCACCCACCACCGTCCGAATCCAATACTCCGCGATCACGTTTCGTTGGCCGCGTACCCAGTAAAACCAGGGAGTAACACGGCGGGTCAGTCTTCGCGCACGCGTTCGTGCACCGTGAGCAGCAAATGGTCGAATCGCGAGCGCAGCGTCGCCGGGGCGTCGCCCAGGTCACGCAGCTCTTCCACCAACTGACCGGCCAGTAGCCGCAGCTTGGTGTTGGTCTCCTGGGACCGCCAGATCAGCACGCGAAACGCCTGCTCGGCGTCGATTCCGTAGATCACCATCAACGCGCCCTTGGCCTGTTCGATGACCGCGCGCGCGGCGTACAGCTCGGGCAGGGTCTCGTTGAGCACCTCCTGCCGCTCCTCGGCCAGGGCGCCGGTCACATCGACGTAATAGCCGGTGGTCCCGATGACCTTGCCCGCGTCGTCGGTCATGGTGTCACCGACCACGATGACCTCGTGCACGGCGCCCCGGGTGTCCACGATGCGGTGCCGGCTCGAGAACGGCTCGCCGGTCTCCACCGACCGGGCCAATATGCTCGCGACCTGCGCTCGATCGTCGGGATGCTTGTGGGCCAGCAGTAGTTCGGTAGTGGGGTGCACCGCACCGGGCCGGTGCCCGTGCATCAGCGCCACTTCGTCCGACCATTCCCAGCGCTGGTCGGCGAACCAGAAGCGAAAACTCCCCACGCTCAGGGCGTCTCTGTCGCCGAGCACCTTCTCGAAGGCCCGCGAGTCGTCCTCGGATGCGTTCACGCCCGTTGTCACAATCCGAGTATCCGCTCGCGGGCCCCGCGGTGCGCGCGAAATCGCATCGCCGTGGCCGAATATGCTGTGCCACTGCGGTTTCGCGCGCCACCGGCGGGTGGCGCGGCACCACGGTTTCGAATGCCACCGCCACGTTCCGGTGCCTCACGACCGATGCGAGACCACGGTCCGCTCGGCCCGGGCCCGGGCGCCGGTGACCTCCAGCGCCCGTTCGATCTGACGGCTGCGGGTCAGCAGATGGGTCTCGATATCCTCGGACCGTGCCCGGTCGATCGCCTCGGCCAGGGCGCAGGCATTGCGCAGACTCAGGAATCGGGTGCGGCGCAGGTCGACGACGACCTTCGGCGCGCCACCGGAGATGGCGAAGTGCAGCGCCCGGCGGAAGGCGTCGAGACCGGTGATATCCAGTTCGCCGTCGACCTGCACGACCACGCAATCCAGCGATTCGACGCTGTGAGCACGGGTACTGCCGGGAGAGGACCCGAGTTTCGGCGTGACGGGCGGAAATTCCTCCGCGAACCGACCGGGCACAATCGAAATTGTTGACATACCAAGCCTCCCGAAATAGGGCGGCTGCGTTCTCAACCTTTCCCCAGTCTGTCACGGTGCCGCCGCGACGGCCACCCCGTAATCGCAATCATTTTCAGCTGGCCTGCCCTCGGCGCTGACGCCACGGGTGCAGCAACCACACCCAGAGGAACAGGCAGGCGACCGATACGCCCACGATGACCGCCGCTACGCCGCCCGCGACGGTGTCGAAGATGAGAATCACGACGCCGGTCAGCGCCAGTCCCAGCAATCCCAGACCCGAAGGCGTAGCGGTGCGCCGAGACGACCACCTTGGCGATTCGATGCCGCCGGAACAGCATTCGATGCGCGGCCACCGGCGCGATCAGGCACACCGTCGCGCCCACCGAGGCCGCGACGGTGCCCAGGTAGAGCCAGCGCATCGGCTGCGACAGACCGGTGAACCGGTTCTGGAACGGCAGGGTCAGCAGGAATCCGGTCAGCAACTGTACGCCGGTCTGTACCACGCGCAGCTCCTGGATCAGGAAGTTCCAATTGCGGTCCAGCTGTTCGGTTTTCGTCTCCGCGCGGCCGTCACCGGCGGATCTGGCAGCGGTGTGCTCCTTTGCGGGCATGATTCGACCTCCCTTTCCGGGGTTCGGCTCGCATACCCGGGTTTCAGTGCCGGTATGCCGGGAAATGCGGGACTGTCACAACCGCCCTACCAAAGGGGTTCTCATGCTCATCCTGGGCTTGATCCTGCTGATCTGCGGGATCATCTTCGGCATCCCGATCCTGACCACCATCGGCATCATCCTGATGATCGTCGGCGCGGTGTTCTGGATCCTCGGCGCGGCCGGTCGGCCGATCGGCGGCCGGACGCACTATTACTGATTCCTGCTCTCCCGGAAAGGAATACACATGTTCCGACGTGTGGGATATCCACTGCTGGCCACCGCCTTCATCGTGGACGGGGTCGAGACCCTGACCAATCCGGAGACGCGCGTGAAGTCCGCGACCACCCTGGTCCAGCAGGGACAACGGGTCCTGCCCGACCGGGTGGCCGGGAACCTGCCCTCCGACCCGGCGCAGGTGGTGCGGGCCACCGCCGCGATCCGGGTCGGCGGGGGCGTGCTGCTCGCGCTGGGCAAGGCGCCCCGGCTGGCCTCCCTCGTGCTGGCCGCCACCACCGTTCCGGTCGCGCTCATCGAGCACGACTTCTGGAACGAGCCCGATCGCGAGCGCCGGACCGCGGTGCGGACCGCGTTCCTGCGGGACGCCGGCCTGCTCGGCGGGCTGCTCATCGCGGCCTCCGACACCCGGGGCAAGCCGTCGCTGGGCTGGCGCGCCCGCCGGGCTGCCCACCGCACCCGCGATCACGGCAAGAGCTCGGCCGCCGAACTCGCGGAGAATGTCGCGGCGCACGCGCCCGAAGTCTGGGAAGCGTTGCGCGACAAGGGCGGACAGCTCGCCGAGGTCGCACGCGACAAGGGCGGGCAGGTCGCCGAGGTGACGCGCGAGAAGGGTGGACAGCTGGCCGAGACCGCGCGGGACAAGGGCGGACAGTTCGCGGAAACCGCCCTTGACAAGGGTGGTCACCTGGCCGAGGTCGCCCGCGACCGCGGCGAACAATTGGCCGAGGTCGCTCGCGATCGCGGCGAACAGTTGGCCGAGGTCGCCCGCGACAAGGGCGGTCATCTGGCCGAGGCCGCTCGCCACCGCGGCGAGCACGCGGCCGACGTGGCGCGTGAGCGCCGGAAGGTCGCGCGGCGTCGCGCCCGCGAATACGCCGCGCGGGTACAGCCGGACTGATTCCGGCCGCACCCGCGCACGGATGGACTATCGGGTCATTCCTGTGAGATCGCTTCGACGACCTCACCGGAGGCCCGATTTTCCAGCGCCCGGGCGAGATCGGCCTGCGCGATGATGCCCACCAGTTCGGTCCGGTCGAGCACCGGCAGCCGTCGCACCCGATGCTCGGCCATCAGCTGCGCCACCCGCTCCACGCCGTCGTCGGCCTGGGCCACGATCGGCACGCCCTCGGCCAGGTCCCCGGCATTGATGCCGATCGGATCCTTGCGCTGCGCCACCACTTTCACCACGATGTCGCGGTCTGTCAGCATGCCCTTCAGCCGGTTGTCCTCGCCGCAGATCGGGAGCGCTCCGACGTCGAGTTCGGCTAGCTTGCGTGCCGCGTCGAGCACGCTGTCGCTGGAGCGCACGCATTGGCAGTCCGGCGTCATGATGTCGCGCGCGGTCATCTTCTCGTGTCCTGCGATTGTCATATCCGTTGTCCTCCTTGGTTTTCCGGTCCCGGATAGGAACCGGGCCGGGTGGAAGCTCCACCCGGCCCGGCTCTCTCCGACTATCTGGTCACCACGGCGGTCTCAGTCGACCTCTGCGGTATCACTGAACCACCGGGGCATCACTTGCCGCCGTGGCTGCGGTGGCCGCCCTGGGCTTTCGCGGCGGTCGGTTGTGCCGCGGCGCCCTTGCGGCCGGCTTCGCGGGGGTCGGCTCCGTGCTCGGAGCCGAAGCTGCCGCTGCTGGCCTTACCGCCCTTGCTGGCTTGTTCCTGGGTATCGGGCCGGTTGCCGAACTGACCCGGGTTCTTCGGGTCGGGCATGGCGAAACCTCCTTCAGGGATCTGGATTTCGGCTGTGGGCGCGAACTCCGTAGGCCCACATTCGAGCCCTACCCGCGCCCCGGCCGGGTATTCAGCTATCCGGTGACAAATTCGAGTCCATGGGTTTCCAGTCCGGTACCGGTCCCGGCCCGAACATGACCGTCTCCCACCAGTCCTGCAGTGGGCTGGGTTCGGGCCACACGGCCGAAGCCCGGCCCTCGTTCCGGTGGTGCCGGCCGCGCAGTCGTTCGCCGCGGCCTCTGGCTTTCTGCGTCATTGGATCTCACTGCCCTTGATGTACGGGTCAATGCCCTTGCCGTACATATCGATTGGATTGGGGCGGACGGCGATGGCGGCGACGCCATTCCAGCGCGAGCACCGCGGTGCCCGCCGAACACAGCAGGCCACAGGCGATTCCGGCCACCAGCGCCCAGCCGGCGAAGCCGTATCCGCCGGCGACGAGGGCCAGTGCCAAAGCCACCACGCCGAGCAGCCACAGCACGACGCCGACCATATTGACGCCGTCCTCGATGCCTTCGTCCTCGTGCGTGCGCGGTTGTTGCTGGTTCTCGGTCATGAGTGGCCTCCTCTGGGTAACCGATCGAAAACCGGCGGGCCGGTGACCTTTTCGGCCACCGGCCCATTCGAGTCCTGAGCGGCCCTGCCGCGATCAGGCGTCGCCGCTCTGGCGGCGCCAGTCCCGGATGGCGTCACGAATGCGGTCGAAGACCGCCAGCGGCGGGCCGGCCAACAGGTTGGCCGCCGCGGATTCGCCGAATCCGGGATGGGGACGAGTGGGTGCCAGCGCCTCGGCGAAGCGCACGACGCTCGCCAGGCTGACCCGCTCCTGCGGGGAGGCATGGGTGAGCAGCTGGCTGAACTCCTCCTTCTCCTCCATTTCCGCGTGTTCGACCACCTTTGCGGCGAATTCGCGGAATTTGGCGTCGAACTCGGCGTGATCCACACCGAGTTCGGCGAGTTCGGACAGCACGTGCTTGGCCTCGTCCTCCTCGTGCAGGCGGTTGTCGACGATCTCGTCGGCGACCTTGTGCATTCGGGCCGCGGGATGCACGACCTCCTCCTCGGCGGCCTCGTGGACCGCGAGCAGTCGCACCAGATCATCGAAGCCGCGTTGCTTGTCGGCTCCGGTGGCGGTGCGCACCGATTCCAGGGCGTTCTTGATCTGACCGTGCTGCGCGAGCAGCAGGTCGATCACATCGGTGCCGTTCTGGCTGACCATGAGCGAGCGCCCCTCACCGATTCTGTTGTGCGCGCTGCCGCGCTTCCTGAGCCGCGGCCGCGGCCCGGTCCTTCTCGGCCTGGGCCTCCTTCTTCGCGGCATCGCGCTGGGCCTCCGCCTTCTCCTGCTGGGCGCGGCCCTCATCGCGCAGGTCGTCATTGCCGAAGACCGCGCCCGCGGCCTCCTTGACCTTGCCCTTGACTCCCTCGACAACGCCTTCCGCGCCTTCGCGGGGACCGGTCTTATCGTGCTCGGACATGGGATGTACCTCCCGTATCGATTACTGGGACATCCCGGACCTACCCGCGAGTTCGGATACGAAACAGCCACCACCCCAGACGGTTTCGTCACACTGTTTGACCGGCGGCGGACCGGGCATTGCCAGGCCGAAGGATCCACCCCGCCGGGGCGACGGATCCACGGCCGAGGAGGAAGCTCATGACACGCCGATACCGACTGTCCCTGGTGGTCGCGGCCCTGTGCGCGACGGCCCTGCTCGGAGCCTGTGAGCAGGCCAAGGAGATCACCAACAAGGGCGGCAACACGCCGTGCAGCGAATTCACCACGCAGGACGAGAACACCCAGCGCATCACGGTGCGCAAGTATCTGGAGCAGGACACCAAGGTGACCCCGACGCCGGACGCGAACCAGGTGGACGCGTCCATCGCCGCCATCGATCTCATGTGCCGGGCGCAGGCCAATCCGGATACGCCGATCCGCGAGGCCGACCTGACCGGCATTCTGGTGCCGAAGAAATGATGGCTTCCAGGTCGGTCAGGTTTCTCCGGTCGGATATAGGTCAGGTTTCCCTGGTCGGGATGAATTCCTGCGCTTTGGTTTTCGCGCCCTGGGCGATCAGGTGCCAGCCGCCGGGGTCGCCGTGTAGCACCGCCTCGGCGGTGGCCTTCATCTGCTCCCAGGTGGCGTGCGGCGGGATCGGCGGGACCTCCGGATCGGTGTGGATGTCCAGCAGCACCGGGCGATCCGCGGCCAGCGCGGCCCGCCAGGCGGACGCGACCGATTCGCCGTCGTCGACCTCGATCGCCGCCAGGCCCGCGGCGCGGGCGACCTCGGCGTAGGAGATCTCCGGAAGGGTCTGGGACTGCTCGAATTTCGGTGCGCCGCCCATGGCGCGCAGCTCCCAGGTGACCTGGTTGACGGCGGGTCTCGGGCTACAACCTGGATTCGCTGCTGCCCGACCGGAATCCGGATGCCGCGAAGTTCCTGGTCGGCAGCAAGTCGACGTTGGTGACCGTGTTGCGCGCCGAGTTGGAGCTGGTGCCCGTGCCGGCGGCGAAGGCGCTGGTGGTGCTTGGTTTCCCCGATATCTACGCCGCCGCCGACTCGGTGCCCGCGGTCCTCGCCCACGACCCGGCCGCGCTCGAGGGGCTGGACCACCGGCTGGTGCAGCTCGAACACATGCGGCATCTCGCCGACCGTGCCATCGGGCAGCTACCCGACGGGAAGGGCTGGCTGATGGCGCAATTCGACGGGGACTCCACCGAGGAGGCCGACGCCCGCGCCCACGCCATGCTCGACGAGTTCTCCGGTCGCGAGGACGTGCACGGCATTCTGCTCGACGACCCCGAGCGCGAGGCGCAATTGTGGTCTGCGCGTGAGGCCGGACTGGGCGCGACCGCCTACCCGCCCGACGGGCCGGAAACCCATGAGGGCTGGGAGGATGCGGCGGTGCCGCCCGACCGGCTCGGCGACTATCTGCGCGATTTCGAGCGTCTGCTGGATGCCTGCGGCTACGAATCCAGTTCCCTCTATGGCCATTTCGGCCACGGCTGCGTGCACACCCGCATACCGTTCGATCTGCGCACCGCCGAGGGGATCGCGACCTATCGCCGGTTCGTGCGGGACAGTGCGCATCTCGTCGTCGCGTACGGCGGATCGCTGTCGGGTGAGCACGGCGATGGTCAGTCCCGGGCCGAGTTGCTGCCGATCATGTTCGGGGATCGGGTGGTCGAGGCTTTCGGTGAGGTGAAGCGGCTGTTCGATCCGCGCAATCGGATGAATCCGGGCAAGATCGTGGATCCGCGGCCGTTGGATGGAGATCTGCGGCAAGGCGTTTCGTATCGACCGTGGGAGACGGTGACGCACTTCGCGTATCCCGAGGACGGCCACCGGTTCAGCCATGCCGCCAATCGCTGTGTCGGAGTGGGTAAGTGCCGGGGCGATCACGGCGGTGTCATGTGCCCGAGCTACCGGGCCACCCGCGAGGAGGAGCATTCCACGCGCGGGCGGGCGCGGCTGCTGTTCGAGATGCTCGAGGGTGATGTCATCACCGACGGCTGGCGCTCCACCGAGGTGCGCGACGCATTGGATCTGTGCCTGTCCTGCAAGGGATGTCGCAGCGACTGTCCCGTCGATGTGGATATGGCGACGTACAAGGCCGAGTTCCTGTCGCACCACTATCACCGTCGGCTGCGGCCGATGGCGCACTACTCCATGGGGTGGATCCCGCTGTGGGCGCGGCTGGCCACCACGGCCGCGCCGCTGGCCAATGCACTCACCCACACGCCAGGTCTGCGGGGGCTGATCGCCCGGCTGGGTGGGATCGATGTGCGGCGTGAGCTGCCGCGCTTCACCGCGCGCAGGTTCACCCGAACCTTCACCGCTGCGGCGGATTCCGTTGCCGCGCCGCACGGCCGCGTGCTGTTGTGGCCCGATACCTTCACCAATAATTTCGAACCAGCCATCGCCGAGGCCGCGGCGCTGGTGCTGACCGCCGCGGGATTTTCGGTCGATGTTCCGCGGCGCACCGTGTGCTGCGGGCTGACCTGGATCTCGACCGGTCAGCTCCCGACAGCGAAGCGGGTGTTGAACCGGACCCTTCGGGTGCTGGAACCCGCACTGCGCGAAGGGATTCCGATCGTGGTCCTGGAGCCCAGCTGTGCGGCGGTGTTCCGTTCGGACCTGCCCGAGCTGCTCGGCGGCGACGAGGACGCCCACCGGCTCGCCGGCCAGGTCCGCACCCTGGCCGAACTGCTGGCCGAACGCGCGCCGGAATGGCGTCCGCCCACGATCGCCGGACCCATTGTGGTCCAGCCGCATTGCCATCAGCACGCTATTCTGGGCTCCGAGCGGGATCGGGACCTGCTGCGGGCCACCGGCGCCGAGGTCGAGCTGCTGGATGCCGGATGCTGTGGCCTGGCGGGCAATTTCGGTTTCGAACGCGGGCACTACGACGTGTCCGTCGCCTGCGCGCAGGACCAGCTCCTGCCCGCGCTGCGCGCCGCGTCCCCCGACGCGGCGATCCTGGCGGACGGGTTCAGCTGCCGCACCCAGGTCCGCCACTTCCTGCCCGCGATCCGGCCGCGGCATACGGTCGAACTGCTGGCCGATGCCCTGCGAGGCGGTCTCCCATGAACAGCATTCCCACCATCGACGACGTCGCCGTCGAGGTCTACCGATTCCCCACACCGCATCCGGAAGCGGACGGCACCCTGAGCTGGGACGCCACCACGGCCGTCGTGGTGACCGTGCTCGCCGACTACGAACGCGGGCTGGGCTGGACCTACAGTTCCCCGGCCGCCGCCACCGTCATCGAACAGCACCTCGCGCCGCTGCTGCGCGGCTGTTCGCCCGAAGACATTCCGGACCTGTGGGAGCGAATGCGCAAGGCGTGCCGCAATATCGGGACCTCCGGTGTGGTGGCGCACGCGATCAGCGCGGTCGACATCGCGCTGTGGGATCTGAAGGCGCGACTGCTGGAACTGCCGCTGCCCACCCTGTTCGGCAAGGTGCGGGACGCGACGGCGGTGTACGGGTCGGGCGGCTTCGTGAACCTCACCGACGACGAACTCGCCGAACAGGTGATGGACTGGCAGTCCGCGGGCTGCACCGGCGTGAAGATCAAGATCGGGATCGATCCGCGGCGGGACCTGGAGCGAATCGGCCTGGTGGACAAGCTCGTCGGCTCGAACACCCGGATCATGGTCGACGCCAACGGCGCGTACGGTCCCGGCGAGGCCCGCCGCATGGGCCACGAACTGGACCGCCTCGGCGTCACCTGGTTCGAGGAACCGGTCACCAGCGACGACCCCGCCGGCCTGCGCCTGGTGCGCGACGCGGTGCGCTGCGAAGTCACCGCCGGCGAATACATCTGCACCGCCACCGACGCCGTCCGCCTCCTCGACTCCGTCGACTGCCTGCAACTCGACGTCACCCGCTGCGGCGGCTACACCGGCTTCCGCCACGCCGCCGCCCTCGCCGCCGCCCACCACCGCGACATCTCCGCCCACTGCGCCCCCTCCCTCCACGCCAGCATCGCCGCCGCCATCCCCCGCCTCCGCCACATCGAATGGTTCATAGACCACGCCCGCCTAGAACCCCTCCTCGTCGAAGGCGCCCCCCGAGTAGAAGACGGCCGCATAGCCCCCCCGAGGCAACAGCGACGCCGACCCCCACGGCCACGGCATGCGCCTAGCCCCCACCGCCACCCGTTACCACGTAGGCCCCCCGCCCAGCGCGGCCGAGTGAGATCGGTTGCCGCATTGAGCCGCAGGTGTTTGGCAAACTCCGATCATGGCGAGCGACGAGAACACTGCACGAACGCGGTGGCGGCCACTCTTCGGTACCGACGAGGTCTCCCAGCGCACGATCGCCCGGACGCTCCTCGGAGCCGGGGCCCTCGGGCTGCTGACCAGCATCTACCTGCCACTGGTCGATCCTCGGCGTTCCACGGGACCAGAGACGCTGAAAACCATCGCCGACCACTACCACACCCCCTGGCTGCCGGCCCTGATAGTCGGCGCCGTACTACTGCTCGGATCAACGCTCCTGCTGCTGGAAAGAGTCCAAACCCCAGGCAAACTGCTGGCCGTACTGGCCCTGGCCTGCACCGAGGTCCTAGCCCTCGCCTTCAACACCGTAGTCGGATTCGTCCTGGCCTGGACCGACACCGGCCCCCTATACGAGAAACCCGAGAAACCCCTGCCCCGTGTGCCCCACTTCCATTACGGTGCAGCGTTTGTCGTCATCTCGAGCGCCTTAACCCTCGCCGGCGCAGTGTGGTGGTGCCTTCATGCCAAGCGCGAGGCCGGTAGCTGACCGCTGCCGTCCGAACCAGGCGACCACCGGCATGTGTACTTCCCGTGCCGGGCCGCGGTCAGGCGTCCAAACAGTGCCGATCTCGCACTAAGGCAATGGAATTGGCCGATTGACGTCGTGTGGCAGCGGAGAGTGCGAGATCAGCTTGTGGCAACCTGGTATCTCGTGTTCGTGTTCTCCGACGAGTTTCTGGCGCCTCGCCCCGGAATCATCCGCTACTGGCCTGCCGATACGACCGATCCGGCCGCCGAAACATGGAGCATCACAGTGCCTTTGGCCACGTTCTCCGCCAGTGACCGATACGACCCGAGCACGTTCTGCATCGGTGCATCAGGTCCAGAGATCATCGAGACCTCCCTGCAACTGGACTTCATCCAGATCCCTGCGCAGAACCTGTCCGAGCTGAGTAGACGTACCTTCACCTTCCCGGTCAATCCCGAAGACGGCTTCATTGACGCATCTGTCTACCTCGGTGGCGGCCACTGCCCCGTCGACGTAACGCAGATCGAATTCGGTCCCGAGCGCGACGGTCAGATCCAAGCCGTTCTCCACACCGCCTTCGACTTCGCCGCAGAAGCCGTCGAAATCGAGAACCGAGCCGCCGTGATGACCGTGGACCTTCACATCCCGATCTAACCGCGTGGGCTGGCATGATACGCAGCGTATTCGGCAAGTCCCTGCCGCGAGATGCCCAGCGACAGGGTATCCGCACCAGGGAATGCGCGGGCAGTGCACGGCATTCGGCTACGTCAGGGCGTGAGATGACTGCGGCGGACCTGCCCGTCGGAAGCATGCAGCTCGACAGTGCCGTACACACTCAAGCTCGTCAGTGTGCTGATCAGCTCAGGCATGTGGTCCAGCTCGACGACGCCAGCAAAGGTCCGGACTAGATCGTCGCAGGTGAATTCGATTTCCGCCCAGGGACATCCGACTTCGTAGTCGGTCCAGAGGCATCCCACGATCATGTACCGCTGCGGACAGATCGCAGATCTGCCGCTCCGTATCGCCGGAACCGAGCGGTCAGCGGCATGACAGTGCGTCGGTGACATATGCAGGTTTTGTTCGGCGCTGTAGGCTCCGACTGAAGATCACTGGGGGCTCCAGGCCGCCAGCACAACTGTGGTGGGGAACTCCAATCATGACCGATCCGGCCTTTGAGCTCGAGGACGCTTCCGAAATTCTCGTTTCCATTGGCGGACTTGTACTGGGGGATCCGGAATACCTGGATACCCGTTGGAGTGCTTTCACTTTGGTTGTCAACCTTGACCGCGGCGAGAGCATGTACGGCTATGCCTACGCCGAGGACGGGAGCTGGAAAGGAGCAAGCCCCGGGGGCTTTGACGTCCTTGATCGAGCGATCCAACTGCGCGCCGCGATGTCAGTGCCTGGCAAGCGAGACTGGAAGCTATGTCGGATACAAGTTACCCGGGGCGACCATCAGATCACCGTCGACTTTGAATACAAGTCCGCGAAGCGCTGGCGAGTCACCCCTGCGAATGTGTACGAGATGGCCGAAAGCCTGCGCCCACACCGATTGATTGTCCCGGCTTCCCACGTTTCGCGTCGTACGAGCGCACGATGGTGGCAGCGTCGCAGAATACCGCACTGAACTCGGCTACTTAGACACCTGATGGAAGGGTCGACCGGCCTCGAACCTGCTCGGCCAGTTGACCTTCCGCCGCGCCGCACTGGCCGGTTCGGTCAGCGCTGTCCGCGGCATTTCCGGACATCCGCAGCCAGCAGCATCCGCTCACGCACCACGAGAATGCACTGGGGCAGGGGCCTTCTCGACGTTTGCATGCCCAGATGCATTCTCGTCGACGGTCCGGCATTCGGCAAGACAGTGTGTTCGGGTCGACGGCGGGGGCGGTGGCCTTGCGATCAAAAACCGGTCGGTCCCAGCGATCTTCGGGGCCGACCGGGTTGCTGCTTCAGACAGCGCTGCTCGCGGCGGGAGAATGCACTCAGCCAATACAACCGGGC
>NZ_BAFX01000077.1 GCF_000308815.1 Nocardia concava NBRC 100430 | reverse complement strand
ATCATGGCCGACGCCCGCGCCTGCCTGGCCGCCGCCCAAGCGGAGATGGGCAACTGGTTCGGCCGCCTGCCCCGCGAGGCCTGCGGCATCTTCCCGGTCCCCGACTTCCTGGCCGCCGACGCGCCTGCCGCCTACTACTTCCCGCCCGCCGCCGACGGCTCCCGCCCCGGCGCCTACTACGTCAACCTGCGAGAACCCAAGACCCGCAACCGCTACGAGACCGCGGCGGTCGCCTACCACGAGGCCATTCCCGGTCACCACCTGCAACTGACCATCGCCAATGAGCTGGACCATCTGCCCCGCTTCCAGCGAATGTCGTTCTCCAACACCGCCTTCGTCGAAGGCTGGGCCCTCTACACCGAGCGCCTCGCCGACGAAATGGGCCTGTACCCCGACGATCTCACCCGAATCGGCATGCTCGCCGCCGACTCCTGGCGCTCCTGCCGTCTCGTCGTCGACACCGGCCTGCACGCCAAGGGCTGGACCCGCCAGCAGGCCATCGACTTCATGTACGCGAGCGTCCCCGTCGGCCTCGAAGAAATCCGAGCCGAGATCGACCGCTACATCGCCATGCCCGGCCAGGCCGTCGCCTACAAGGTCGGCCAACTCGAAATCCGCCGCCAGCGCGCGCAGGTCACCGAGCGTCTCGGAGCAGCTTTCGACATCAAGTCCTTCCACGACAAGGTTCTCGGCTCCGGCTCGGTCAGCCTGCCGGTTCTCCGTGAGCTGGCCGCCGCCCTGTGACCTGCTAGTTCGTCCAGGATGGAATAGCGACCCCCTTCGTGTGTTCGACTGAGTTGGTGAGTTGGGCTAACGAAAGGGGTCGCCGGTGACGGCTACGGATGTGAAGTCGTCCATCGGGCTCAGGTCCGAGCGTGGGCCGATTCTCGCGGCGATCATGTTGTCCACGTCGCTGGTCGCGTTGGATTCCACCATCATTGCGACGGCGGTGCTCACCATCACCGATCAACTCGGTGGGTTCGCCCAGTTCCCTTGGCTTTTCAGCATTTACCTGCTGGCGCAGGCGGTGACCGTGCCGATCTACGGGAAGCTCGCCGATATGGTCGGGCGGAAACCGGTGATGCTGTTCGGGATCGGGGTGTTCGCGCTCGGGTCGCTGCTGTGCGGGCTGGCCACCAGCATGCTCGGTTTGATCGTGTTCCGGGCGGTGCAGGGGATCGGGGCCGGGGCGGTCAGCCCGATGTCGATGACCATCGCGGGGGATATCTACACCGTGCAGGAACGTGCCAAGGTGCAGGCGTATCTGGCCAGCGTGTGGGCGGCGTCGTCGGTGCTCGGGCCACTGCTGGGCGGGGTGTTCTCCGAATACGTCAGTTGGCGTTGGATTTTCCTGATCAACCTGCCGTTGGCGGCACTGGCCGGGTGGATGATCCTGCGAAAGTTCACCGAATGCACTCCGCGGCAGAGTCATCGGATCGACTACCTGGGCGCGGGGCTGCTCACCGTCGGGGCGGGTGCGCTGATTCTGGCGCTGTTGGAAGGCGGGCAGGCGTGGGCGTGGACCTCGCCCGCGAGCCTGGCGCTGTTCATCGGCGGCGGCCTCGTGCTGGTCGCGTTCGGGTTGGTGGAGCGGCGGGCCGCGAATCCGATTCTGCCGCTGTGGGTTTTCACCCGGCGCATCGTGGTGGCCAGCAGTCTGGCCTCGCTGCTGGTGGGTGCGATCCTGCTGGGCCTCACCTCGTACGTGCCGACCTTCGCGCAGGGCGTGCTCGGCAGCGGGGCGCTGATCGCGGGTCTCACCGTGGGCGCGCTCACGCTGGGCTGGCCGGTGTCGGCGTCGCAGGCCGGAAAGGTGTACCTGCGCATCGGTTTCCGCGCCACCGCCGTGATCGGGAGTGTGCTGGCGGTCGTCGGCGCGGGCTCGCTGCTGCTGGTGGACGCGCATTCGAGTCTGCTGCGGGTGGCGATCGGCTGCTTCATCGTCGGGATGGGGATGGGCCTGGTGGCCAGCCCCACCCTGATCGCCGCCCAGGCCAGCGCGGAATGGTCCGAGCGGGGCGTGGTGACCGCGACCAATATGTTCGCGCGCTCCCTGGGCAGCGCGGTCGGGGTGGCGGTGTTCGGCGCACTGGTCAATGCCCGCCTCGGCGACGTCGACCATCCGGCCGCCGCCGAACTCGCACCCGCCGTGCATCTGGTCTTCCTCGGGGTGGCCGCCATGACGGTGGTTCTCATCGGCGCGTCCGCGGTCATGCCGCACCGCGGCGACAGCACCGCGGCGAATTGATTCAATTCCGCGAAAATCGGATCGGTCGAGCCGAATGGAATGACACGGCAATGATCTAGCACACTGTAGGTGTGGTTGAGGTCGAGGACGTATTGCGCCGGTTGCGGCGGTATCCAGATGTAGAAGCGGTGAACCTGTACGCGGTCGATGCCGCGGACCGGTTCATGCTGGATGTCGCCGCGGATTCGCTGGCAGGTGCCGCCGGCCGGGTCGCGGTGATCGACGACGGCTACGGCGCATTGACCCTCGGCGCCATCGCCGCGCACGATCTGCGCGGGGTTCGGGTGCATCAGGATTTACTGACCGGTGAATTGGCCCTCGCCAACAATGCCCGAATTGTCGGTCTTTCCGATCGTTTCACCACCCACGAATTGGGCCCGGAATTGCTCGGCGACGTCCGCGTCGTGCTGTGGCGGCTGCCGCGCGCCCTGTCCGGCCTCGCCGAGACCGCCGAGTCCATCGCCCGCTACGCGTCCCCGGAGGTCGAGGTCTTCGCGGGCGGCCGCGACAAATACCTGACCCCCGCCATGAACGAGGTGCTCGCCGAATCCTTCGGCTCGGTACGCGCCAGCCGCGGTCGCCAGAAGTCCCGCATCCTGCTGGCGTCGGACCCGAAACCGATTGGCGAGCCCCGCTTTCCGGTCCGCAACCGGCTCGACGACCGCGACCTCGAGGTGGTCGCGCACGGCGCCGCCTTCTCCGGCCCGCGCCTGGATATCGGCACCCGCTTCCTGCTCGACTATCTGAAGCGCATGAAGCCCGATGCCCGCGATGCCATCGATCTGGGTTGCGGCACCGGCATTCTCGCGGTGGCGCTGGCCAAGGCCCGCCCCGGCCTGCGCGTCACCGCGACCGACCAGTCCGCCGCCGCGGTGGCCTCCACCCGCGCCACCGTCGCCGCCAATGGCGTGGCCGATCAGGTGACGGTGCTCCAGGACGACGCCATGTCCTCGGCTCCCGACAACAGTGCCGACCTGGTCCTGTGCAATCCGCCCTTCCACGTCGGCGCGGCCGTGCACACCGGTTCGGCGATCAAGATGTTCCAGCAGACCGGCCGCGTCCTGCGCCCCGGCGGCGAGCTGTGGACCGTCTACAACACGCACCTCAACTACCGGGGCGTCATGGAGCGCATGGTCGGCAAAACCGATGTGATGGGCCGCAATCGCAAGTTCACGGTGACCCGCTCGGTCCGCGGTCTGCACGACGCCGAACAATAGGGCACATGGGACGAATTGATCTTCGAGTCTTCACCGAACCCCAGCAGGGCGCGTCCTACGACACCCTGCGCACCGTCGCCAAGACCGCCGAGGACCTCGGCTACGACGCTTTCTTCCGCTCCGATCACTACCTGAAGATGGGCGACGCGGACGGCCTGCCCGGCCCGACCGACGCCTGGATCACCCTGGCCGGGCTGGCCCGCGAGACCCGCCGCATCCGCCTGGGCACCCTGGTCACCTCGGCCACCTTCCGCCATCCGGGCGTGCTGGCCATCGAGGTGGCCCAGGTCGACGCCATGTCCGGCGGCCGCGTCGAATTCGGTTTCGGCGCGGGCTGGTTCGAGGCCGAGCACACCGCCTACGGCATCCCGTTCCCGGCCGAGAAGTTCCCGCGCTTCGAGGAGCAGCTGGCCATCGTCACCGGCCTGTGGCGCACACCGGTCGGCGAGACGTTCTGCTTCGACGGCGAGCACTACACGCTGAAGGATTCCCCGGCGCTGCCCAAGCCCGCGCAGGAGCGGATGCCGGTCATCATCGGCGGTATGGGCGCCAAGCGCACCCCCCGCCTGGCCGCGAAGTACGCGACCGAGTTCAATGTGCCGTTCCAGTCCGCCGAGGCCAGCGCCGAGCAGTTCGAGCGAGTTCGCCGGGCCGCCAAGGACGCCGGACGCGATCCGCAGGACATCACCTTCTCCAACGCGCTGGTCGCCTGTGTCGGCGCGAACGATGCCGAGGTGGCGAAGCGGGCGGCGGCCATCGGTCGTGAGGTGGACGAGCTGAAGGCCAACGGCCTGGCGGGCAGCCCGGACGAGGTGGTCGACAAGATCGGCCGCTACGCCGAGATCGCCGGTACCAGCCGCGTCTACCTGCAGCTGCTGGACCTGTCGGACCTGGATCACCTCGAGCTGATCGCCCATCGGGTGATGAGTCAGCTGGGCTGACCCGCCGGTCGGCGGACGGCAGGTTCAGTAAAGCTCAGGTAAAGTCTTTTTCGTCCGATCTATGGGGGTTTGGGAACTAACCGGCCCCCACCACGCGTTGGACGAGTAGCTTCACAGGCCACGACCTACGTGAGCCGCGACTCCAGAAAGGGACGCACAGTGCGCTCCACATCCAACCCGGTTTTCCGGAACTTGCAGCCGCAGCAGGGCGGCTACGCCGGCTTCGGTCAGGCACCTGGAGCCGGTCAGTTCGCCAACAACCCGTACGGTCAGCAGCCCCCGCAGTACCCGGGCGGCTACCAGCAGCCCTATCAGCCGGCGGTGCCGACCACCCGCCCGATGACCATCGACGATGTCGTGCAGAAGACCGGCATCACCCTCGGTGTCACCATCCTGGGCGCGATCCTGTCCTACGCGCTGACGGCCGGGAACCACGGGCTCGCACTGCCCTTCGTCCTCGTCGGCGGCCTCGGCGGCTTCGTGCTGGCGATGATCATGACCTTCGGCCGCAAGCAGGACAACCCGGCGCTGGTGCTCAGCTACGCGGCGCTGGAAGGCCTGATGCTGGGCGCGTTCTCGTTCCTGTTCACCAATGTGGCGTTCGGCGGCGTGGGCGGCTCCGGTCTGATCGCGCAGGCCGTGCTCGGCACCTTCGGTGTCTTCTTCGGCATGCTCGTGGTCTACAAGACCGGCGCGATCCGCGTCACCCCGCGCCTGACCCGCATGGTCGTGGCCGCCATGATCGGCGTGCTGGTGCTCATGCTCGGCAACGCGGTCGCCGCGATCTTCACCTCGGGCGGCTTCGGCCTGCGTGACGGCGGCCCGCTGGCGATCGTCTTCAGCCTCGTGGTCATCGGTGTCGCGGCCTTCAGCTTCCTGCTGGACTTCGACGCCGCCGACCAGCTCATCCGGGCCCAGGCTCCGGAGAAGGCGGCCTGGGGCGTGGCGTTCGGCCTGACCGTCACCCTGGTCTGGCTGTACCTGGAGATCCTGCGCCTGCTGAGCTACTTCCAGGGCGACAGGTAATTATGGGGGTCCGGGGGCTTGGCCCCCGGGACTTCCTCTCTTTTCTAAAAGAGTTGGGCGGGCATCGGATTCCGATGCCCGCCCAACTCTTATGTAGCCAGCCTGAGAGCACTCAGTCGTTACTCACCACCTCCTTCAGAACGTCGGTGGCGACGTGATCCTCGCCGCAGAACGGTGCGAGGGTCGCGACGCTGGAGCAGTTGTTCAGGCGCAGCGGCAGGATTTCCTGGTAGGCGGCGGAGTCGTACCAGTCGTTGACGGCCTGGTAGTCCGGGAATTCGATGACGATCGCGATGGCACTGTCCGGCCCCTCGCCCCGGCGCTGCGGGTTGCCGTGGACGAGGAACTTCCCGCCGAACGGCGCGAGCGTTCCGTCGATGCGCTCCAGGTACTCCACGATCTCGGCATTGACGTCGACATCCCACAGGTGGGCGATTGCGTAGGCGGGCATTTCGAGCTCCTCTTCGGGAATTGCTGTGCTGCCCTCGATATTTCCGCGCGCCGGGAACGAAGTCGATTACCTGTCAGGTAATACCGTGCCCGGAATGTGCTTCGCCTCCAGGTGCTCGCGCCGCAGCAGCTTGCTGCCCAGCCACACCAGCGGATCGTATTTCCGGGAAATGACCTGCTCCTTCAGTGGAATCAGGGCATTGTCGGTGATCTTGATGTGTTCGGGGCAGACCTCGGTGCAGCACTTGGTGATATTGCAGTAGCCCAGCCCCAGGTCGTCCTGGGCCAACTTGCGGCGGTCCAGCACATCGGCGGGATGCATCTGCAATTCCGCCACCCGCATGAGGAAACGCGGACCGGCGAACGCGGTCATATTCTCCTCGTGGTCACGAATGGCGTGACAGGTGTTCTGGCACAGGAAGCATTCGATGCACTTGCGGAATTCCTGGCTGCGCTGCACGTCCTCCTGCATCATCCGGTACTCGCCGGGTTGTGTGCCCGCCGCGGGCTGGAACGGCGGCACCTCGCGGGCCTTGATGTAGTTGAACGACACATCGGTCACCAGATCGCGGATAACCGGGAAGGCGCGCAGCGGGGTGATGGTGATGGCATCGCCCACCACCGATTGCGCGGCCTGGCTCATGCACATGAGCTTGGGGAAGCCGTTGATCTCCGCCGAGCAGGAGCCGCACTTGCCCGCCTTGCAGTTCCAGCGCACCGACAGATCCGGGCACTGGGTGGCCTGCAGGCGATGCACGACGTCGAGCACGACCTCGCCCTCGCTCACCTCGACCTGATAGTCCTCGAGCGCGCCGCGCCCGCCGTCGCCGCGCCAAACCCGCACGGTCACTGTCTTTTTCATCGCGTCACTCCCAGCTGGGCGAGTTCGGATTCGGTGAAGTACTTGGCCAGCTCGTCCGGCTCGAACAGGGCCACCAGGTCCGCGCGCATGGGCGGCATGATCCGCCGTGACAGATGCACCCGGCCGTCGAAATCGCGGCAGGTCAGCACCACGCCGCGCCAGGAGGGGTCCATGGTGGGGAAGTCGCCGCGGGTGTGGCCGCCGCGAGATTCATTGCGCTCCAGGGCCGATCGCGCCACGCATTCGGCGATGAGGGCCATATTGCGCAGGTCGAAGGTGAGGTGCCAGCCGGTGTGGTACAGCCGATCGCCGGTCACCCCAACGTGTTCCGCGCGCTCCCGCAGCAGCTCGAGCTCGCCGAGCGCCTTGGTGAGCTCGTCACCGTCGCGGACGATGCCGACCAACTCGGTCATCACCCGCTGCAGGGCCTGATGCACCTCGTAGGGGTTCTCGCCGTCCTCGCGTCCATAGGGTGCGAGAGCTTCCGAGAGCGCCTCTCGGACCGCGTCCTCGTGCACAACAGGCCTGGAATCGCCCAGGGCTGAGAGGTATTCGTGGGCTCCCGCTCCGGCGCGGGCGCCGAAGATGAACAGGTCGGACAGCGAATTGCCGCCCAGCCGGTTGGAGCCGTGCATGCCGCTGGCGCACTCCCCGGCCGCGAAGAGCCCGGGCAGCGTGGTGGCGGTGGTGTCGGCGTCGACGCGCATGCCGCCCATGACGTAGTGCGCGGTCGGCCCGACCTCCATCGGCTCCTCGGTGATGTCGACCCCGGCCAGCTCCGCGAACTGATGGTGCATGGCGGGCAGCCGCCGCCGTATCTCCTCGGGCGACATGCGGGTGGAGACATCGAGGAAGACACCGCCGTGCGGCGAACCCCGGCCCGCCTTCACCTCCGAGTTGATGGCCCGCGCCACCTCGTCGCGGGGCAGCAATTCCGGTGGCCGCCGGTTGTTCTCGGGATCGGTGTACCAGCGATCGGCCTCCTCCTCGGTCTCGGCGTAGATCGACCGGAACACCTCGGGGACGTAGTCGAACATGAAGCGCCGGCCCTCGCTGTTGCGCAGCACGCCGCCATCGCCGCGTACGCCCTCGGTGACCAGCACACCGCGCACCGACGGCGGCCACACCATGCCGGTGGGATGGAACTGGATGAACTCCATGTTCACCAGCTCCGCGCCCGCGCGCAGGGCCAGGGCGTGGCCGTCGGCGGTGTAGTCCCAGGAGTTGGAGGTGACCGTGTACATCTTGCCCAGCCCACCGGTCGCCAGAATGACGGTCGGCGCGGCCAGCAGCACGAAATCGCCTGTCTGACGGACATATCCGAACGCTCCGGAGATGCGGCCGTCATCGGTGAGCAGGCGGGTGATGGTGGTCTCGTCGAAGACCTTCAGCATGGCCTCGGGATCGCCGTACTCCTCGGCGTCGGCGCGCTGCAAGGCGACCAGGCGCTGCTGCAGGGTGCGGATCACCTCGAGCCCGGTCCGGTCGCCGACATGCGCCAGCCGCGGGTACTCGTGCCCGCCGAAGTTGCGCTGGGAGATCAGACCGTCCTCGGTGCGGTCGAAGAGCGCACCCCAGTGCTCGAGCTCCCAGATGCGGGTGGGCGCTTCCTTGGCGTGCAATTCGGCCATCCGCCAGTCGTTCAGGAATTTTCCGCCCCTCATCGTGTCGCGGAAATGCACCTGCCAGTTGTCTTTCGGATTGCCGTTGCCCATGGCCGCGGCGGCGCCGCCCTCGGCCATGACCGTATGCGCCTTGCCGAGCAGGGTTTTGGTGATGACGGCGGTCTTGAGGCCGCGGCTGCGAGCCTCGATGGCCGCGCGCAGACCCGCGCCGCCCGCGCCGATCACGACCACGTCGTACTCGTGGCGAATCGGCTGGTCAGAAGAATCGAAGATCACTGATGACTCCCATCGAGAGCAGGCGGACGTAGACGTCCGTGAACGCCACCCAGATCAGCGAGATCCACGCCATGCGCTGGTGGTGCGGGTTGATCCGGCTCACCCAGGTCCACAGCCGGTACCGGATCGGATGGTTGGAGAAGTGCTTGAGCCGTCCGCCGATGGCGTGGCGGCAGGCGTGGCAGGACAGGGTGTACATCCACAGCAGCGCCGCGTTGACGATCAGCACGATCGTGCCCAATCCCATGTGGCCCCAACGGCCGTCGTAGTCGCGGAAGGCGATCACGGCGTCGTAGGTGAGCACCACGTTCAACAGTGCCGCCAGCCAGAAGAAGTACCGGTGCATGTTCTGGACGAACACGAGCGGGAACTTCGATTCGCCGGTGTACTTCTTGTGCGGCTCGCTGACCGCGCACGCCGTCGGCGACTGCCAGAAGGCCCGGTAGTAGGCCTTGCGGTAGTAGTAGCAGGTGAACCGGAAGCCCATGGGAATCCAGATGATCAGGATCGAGGGCGTGATCCAGGTCGGCCAGCTCACCCAGCCCCAGCCGTGCATGCCGACATCGGTGAGGTTGGGCGAGTAGAACGGCGACAGGTACGGGCCGGACGCGTAGTGGTCGTTGGCCAGGATGACGTAGGCCGCGTAGACGATGAACGCCGTCAGGATCGAGGCCGTCACGATCGGCTGCGCCAGCCAATTGTCCAGTCGCAGTGTGCGTTGCGGAATCTGTGCGCGGGTCCGTTCCCGCTCGGGTGCGGCCGTCACAGCAGCGTGCGGGCCCGCGGGGCGGTCATCTTCTCCGGGCTCAGCAGCTCGTCCAGGGTCTCCTGGGTGAGCGCGCCGCGCTGGAGCACCAGGTCGTAGACGCTACCGCCGGTCTTCAGCGCCTCCTTGGCGATCGAGGCGGCCTCCTCGTAGCCGAGGGCGGGGACCAGGGCGGTGATGAGCCCGATGCTGTTGTTGACCAGTTCCCGGCAGCGCTCGCGATTGGCGGTGATGCCGGTGATGCAGCGGTTGGTCAGCGTCACAGCGGCATTGCGCAGCATGAGCGTGCCCATGAGCAGGTCGTAGGCCATGATCGGCTCGGCCATATTGAGTTCCAGCTGGCTGGCCTCCGCCGCGATGGTGACGGTCATGTCGTAGCCGATGAGCTGGAAGCAGACCTGCGAAACCACCTCGGGGATAACCGGATTCACCTTGCCCGGCATGATCGACGAACCCGGCTGCATGGCGGGCAGATTGATCTCCGCCAGCCCCGCGCGCGGACCCATCGACAGCAGGCGCAGGTCATTGCAGATCTTCGACAACTGCACCGCGGCCCGCTTCATCGTGGCCGAGACTGCCACGAAGTCACCCGAATCCTGGGTCGCCTCAACCAGATCCACGGCCGGGCGGATGGGCAGACCGGTCACGCTGGCCAGCTTGGCCGCGCAGAGTTCCGCGTATCCGGGCGGGCTGGTGATGCCGGTGCCGATGGCGGTCGCGCCCATATTGGTCACCAGCAGGTCCTCGGCGATGCGCTTCAGATGCGCGATGGCCTCGCCGACCATGACGCCGTACGCGCCGAACTCCTGGCCCAGGGTCATCGGGACGGCGTCCTGCAGCTGGGTGCGGCCCATCTTGATGACATCGCTGAACTCGGCGGCCTTGGCCTGCAGCGCTTTCTGCAACTCCGCCATGGCCTCGGCGGCATCCTGGAGCGAGAGGTACACGCCCAGTTTCACCGCGGTCGGGTAGACGTCATTGGTCGACTGCGAGCAGTTCACATCGTCGTTCGGGTGCAGGAACTGGTACTGGCCCTTGCCGTGTCCCATGATCTCGAGGCCGCGGTTGGCGATGACCTCGTTGGCGTTCATATTGGTCGAGGTGCCCGCGCCGCCCTGCACCATGTCGACGATGAAGTCGCCGTGCAGTTTTCCGGCCAGGATCTCGTCGCAGGCCAGGGCGATGGCCTCCGCCTTCTCGACATCCAGCGCGCCGAGTTCGTAATTGGCCAGTGCCGCGGCCTTTTTCACGTAGGCCAGCGCATCCACCAGATGCCCGAACTTGCGCAGCTTGATGCCCGAGATCTGGAAGTTCTCGATGGCACGCAGGGTCTGCACGCCGTAGTACGCCTCGGCCGGGATCTCGCGCTCGCCGAGCGAATCATGTTCGCGCCGAATGCCTCCCACCGCGTGCTGGGAAACCACGGCCTCGGCCAGCCGGCTCGACACCGACTGCAGCCGCGCGGCCACCAGCTGGGCGACGCGGCCCACGATGCGGTGGTAGCGCTCGGGTTCCCGGGCCGACAGCTCCTCGATGGCCTCGCGGGTGACCAGCAGGATGTTCGCGCCGCCGGTGGTGCGCGCGGTGGCCATGTGCGTGCCACCGTCCAGCAACGTCATCTCGGCGATCATGCCGCCCGCGTGGACGGTGCCGAGCGCGGTCTCGTGCCCGGTCAGTCCGGTGACCATCTCGATCCGGCCGTTCATGACGATGCCGAACCAGTCGCGTGGCGTGGACTCGTGGAAAAGCACTGCGCCCGCGGGGTATTCGCGGTACTGGGCGACGGCGGTGAGGGCCTGTAGGTCCTCCACGCCGATTCCGGTGGCGATCGATGTGGTCTCGATCATGTCTTGCATGGTGTCCACGTTGACTCCTACATCGGTGGGGCTAGTCTTCTCAACGGGAGCGAACCGTCAGCAAAATTATTGATCAAATAGATCTGTCATAGCGAGTCTGAGCCGATAGTCAGGGCATTTGTCCCAGGACTCATGACGGAGACAGATAAGTACCGAGGCGGTTTCTCCGATGATTCAGATGCTTCTCGAGTTAGCGGTGGTGCTCGCCGCGATCCTGATCGGATCGCGCGTGGGCGGCATCGGACTCGGCGTATGGGGTGCGGTGGGCGTGGTCGCGCTCGCCAGTGTGTTTCGGGTCGCACCCACGTCACCACCGGTCGACGTGCTGCTCATCATTCTGGCGGTGGTCGTCGCGGCGGCCACCATGGAGGCGGCGGGCGGCGTGGATTACATGGTCCGCATCGCCGAACGCTTGATTCGCAAGAATCCCAAGCGCATTACATTTGTCGCACCCGTGGTGGTGTTTCTGTTCACCATCGGCGCGGGCACCGGGCACCTGCTGTATCCGCTGCTGCCGGTGATCCACGAGGTGGCGCGCGAGGGCGGCGTGCGGCCGGAGCGGCCGATTTCCATGGCGGCCATCGCAAGTCAGTCCGCGATCGTGTCGAGCCCGGTATCGGCCGCCATGGCCGCCGCGGTGGTCGTGCTCGGTCCCGACGGCTGGAGCATGGTCAAGATTCTGGCGGTGACCGTGCCGTCGGTGCTGATCGGCCTGGTCGCCGGGTCGCTGTCGGTCTGCCGCCGCGGTAAGGACCTCGCCGATGATCCCGAATACCAGCGTCGCCTCGCGAGCGGAGAACTTCAGCCCGTCAACGCGAATCCGGCCGAGCGGCCCGAACTGCCCCGTGCCGCAAAGCTTTCTGCCTTGATCTTCCTCATCGGTGTGGTGGCCGTGGTCATCTCGGGCGCCTTCCCGGACCTGCGGCCGCCGGGCGCGGACGGCAAGGCGCTGAGCATGCCCGAGACCATCGAGGTGCTGATGCTCTCGACCGCCGCCGTGATCATGCTGGTCTGCAAGGTGTCGGCGCCGAAGATCCCGGGCACGCCGGTCGCCAAGGCCGGTCTCGTCGCGCTGGTCGGCGTCTTCGGATTGGCCTGGCTGGGAGACAGTTTCATCAAATCCAACCAGGACCTGATCGTCGGCAACCTGGGCGATCTCGCCAAGCAGCACACCTGGCTGTTCGCGGTGGTGCTGGCGCTGGTGTCGGCCCTGGTGCTGAGTCAGGCGTCGGCGACGAAGATCATGCTGCCCCTCGGTCTGGCCCTGGGCATCTCGGCCCCGCACCTGGTGGCCATGCTCCCGGCGCTGTGCGCGCTGTTCATCCTGCCCGTCTACCCGACCAGCATCGCCGCCGTGAACTTCGACCACTCGGGCACAACGAAATTCGGCAAACTGGTGCTGAACCACAGCTTCATGCTGCCGGGCATCGTGACCACCGCCGTGGCCGTCGCCGTCGGGTATCCGCTTGCGGCCCTGGTCAGCTGAGGATCCGCGCCGCCGCCTCCCGGGCCGATCGCGGATCGGTCGTGCTCAGCACGGACGCGGCGGCGCGCCGGCAATCCGCGATGGTGACGGCCGCCAGCCGGGCGCCGACCGCGGGCACCGCCGGGGCCGCCGCGGACAGCGACGTCACGCCGAAACCGGCCAGCACACAGGCCAACAGGGGATCGGCGGCGGCCTCGCCGCACACGCCCACCGGCTTGCCGACTCGCTGTCCGGCAGCCGCGGTCGCCGCTACAAGATGCAGCACCGCGGGCTGCCAGGGATCGGTGAGGGCGGCGAGCTGCGGGGACATCCGATCGGCGGCCATGGTGTACTGCGCCAGGTCATTGGTGCCGATCGAGACGAAGTCGACGTGCTCGAGGATGGCCTCGGCCAGCAGGGCGGCGGCCGGGACCTCGATCATGACGCCGGGCACCAGGCCCCGGGCGCGGACCCGGGCGCCGAACGACTTCGCCTCCGCCGCAGTGGAAATCATGGGTGCCATCACCCACGGGACGTGGGCGCGGCCCTTCGCGGCGGCGACCACGGCATCGAGCTGCCGGTCGAGGATCCCGGTGTCGCGCGCCGTGATTCGGATGCCGCGCACGCCGAGCGCCGGATTCGGCTCGTCGGCGTGCGGGGCGAAGCGCAAGGGTTTGTCGGACCCGGCGTCGAGGGTGCGAACGACCACCTTGGCGTCGGGGTAGGCGTCGAGCACCTCCGCGTAGAGCGTGGCCTGTTCGGCGACCGTGGGCTCCGATTCCCGGTCCAGGAAACACAATTCGGTGCGGAACAGGCCGATTCCCTCGGCCGGACCGCTACTGGCGGCCCGGGCTCCGGCCCCATCCTGCACATTGGCGATCACCTCGACGCGATGGCCGTCCGCGGTGACGCCCGGACCGGTCCAGCCCGCGGCCCGCTCGGCCGCCGCGCGATGACCGGTGAGGGCGGCGGCAATGGCCTCGGGTTCGGGACTGACCAGGACGCGACCGGCCGCGCCGTCGAGCAGGAGGTCGGTTCCGGCCGGCACGTCGTCGAGGCCCTCGACCCCGACCACGCACGGAATCCCGAGCTGGCGGGCGATGATGGCGGTGTGGCTGGTCGGCCCGCCGAGCGACATGGCCAGGCCGACAATGAGATTCGGGTCCAAACCGGCGGTATCCGCAGGTGCGAGGTCTGCGGCGAGCAGGATCGAAGGTTCTGCCGGAGTGGGGATTCCGGGCTCGGGTGCGCCCAGCAACTCGGCCACGATCCGGTCGCACACGTCCCGCAGGTCCGTCACCCGCTCGGCCATCAGACCGCCAAGGTTGGTGAACATGGTCGCGAACTGCTCGGTGGCGGCCAGTGCCGCGGCGACGGCGGAGTCGCCATCGGCGATGGATTTCTCCGCGACGGCGAGCCAGCCCGGATCGGCCGCCATGGCCGCATTCGCCGACAGCACCTCGGCGGCCGCGCCGGTCGCGTTCGCCGCACGCTCCCGCAACCGCTGAGCGACCATGGTCGCGGCCTGTCGCAGCACCTCGGACTCCCGTGCCCGATCGGTCACAGCGGAGTGGTTTTCGGAGTCGACGCGAACCCTGGGCACCGGCCGAATTGCCGGAGCGGCGACCACTCCCGGCACGGCTGGAGTGCCGATGAACACGGTCGATACGGCGTTCTCCGATGATGATCGCGTCATGAAACTTCTCCTCAGACTGTGATCCAGGCTACGCGTCATTCTTGACAAAACAACACATTCAGGCATAAAACAACATAAGTCAACAACGACCAGGAGGTTCGGGATGTACGCCGAGGAGCGGCAGCAGGCCATTGCCGCGCTGGCCGAGCAACGCGGCCGCGTATCGGTGATCGAACTGGCCGACCAGTTCGAGGTGACCACCGAGACGGTGCGCCGCGACCTGGCCGCCCTGGACCGCCTGGGCCTGATCCGCCGCGTCCACGGCGGCGCCGTCCCGGCCGCCGCCCTCACCGCCATCGAGCTCGGCACCGGCGAGCGTGACCACACCCGCGCCGCCGAGAAGGACCGGATCGCCAAGGCGGCCCTGGCCTTTCTGCCGCCCACCGGCGGCAGCGTGCTCTTCGACGCGGGCACCACGACGGCCCGCATCGCGGCGGCCCTCCCCGGCGACCGGGAACTGGTGGCCGTCACCAATTCCCTGCCCATCGCGGTCCGGCTCAGTGGCTTGGTGGGCGTCCGCACCCACATCCTGGGCGGGCGCGTGCGCGGCGTCACCCAGGCCGCCGTCGGCGCGGATACGCTGCGCATGCTCGGTGATTTCCGGGTGGACGTGGCCTTCATCGGAACCAACGCGCTGACGGTCGGGCACGGCCTCTCGACGCCGGATCCCGACGAGGCGGCGGTCAAACGGGCCATGGTCGCCAGCGCGCATCGCGTCGTGGTGGTGGCCGACTCCACCAAGATCGGGCGCGAGGACCTGATCCGCTTCGCCGCCGTCGCGGATATCGACGTGCTGGTCAGTGATGACCAGTTGCTGCCCGCAGTACGAAATGAACTGTCCGAGTTCGGTATCGAGGTGGTGACCGCATGATCGTCACGCTCACGGCGAATCCCAGTATCGACCACACCGTGGCGCTGTCCGAACCATTGCGTCGCGGCGATCTGCAACGCGCCCGCGCGGCCACCTCGTACCCGGGTGGCAAGGGCGTCAATGTCTCTCGCGTGGTGGCGGGCGCGGGCGCGGCCACCGTCGCGGTGCTGCCGGGCAGCGCGGGCGATCCGCTGCTGCGCGCGCTCTCCGAGACCGGACTGGACTACCGCGCGGTGCCGTGCGGCGGGCCCGCGCGCACCAACCTCACCATCACCGAGACCGACGGCACCACAACGAAAATCAATGAACCGGGCACCCCGTTGACCGCCGCCGAGCGGAATGCGCTGGCGGACTTGCTGGTCGAGCTCGCGCGCGAGGCCTCCTGGGTGGTGCTGTCCGGCTCGTTGCCGCCCGCCGTGCCCACCGACTGGTACGTGGAGCTGCTGCGGCGGCTGCGCGGAACCCGGGTCGCGGTCGACACCTCCGACGCTCCGTTGCTCGCCATGGCCGAGCAATTCGATTCCGCCGCACCGCAATTGGTCAAACCGAACGCCGAGGAGCTGGCACAGCTGACCGGCGCGGACCCGGAGGCGCTGCACGATCCGGCCGCGGCCGCACGCGCGGCCTCGGCGCTGGTGGCGCGCGGCGTCGAGACGGTGCTGGCCACCCTCGGCGCGGCCGGGGCCGTCCTGGTCACCGCCGACGGGGCCTGGCACGCCACCGCGCCCGCCATCACCGCCCGCAGCACCGTGGGCGCCGGTGACTCCGCGCTCGCCGGTTACCTGCTCGCCGATTCGGACGGCGCCGCACCGGAAGACCGGCTGCGTCGCGCGGTCGCCTACGGCAGTGCCGCGGCCGCCCTCCCGGGCACCGGCCTGCCGGGGCCGCACCACACCGACCCGAGCGCCGTGGCCGTCACGGCCCTGGACTTCCAGCCCCACCACTGAAGGACCCGCGATGTCCGACCCGATCATCACCAGCGATCTGATCGCCCTCGACGCCGACCTCGGCGGCGAGAAAGCCGACGTGATCGAGGCGCTGGCCCAGCGCCTCGCCGACGCGGGACGCGCCACCTCGGCCGTCGCGCTGCGCGACGCCGCCCTGACCCGCGAAAGCCAGTCGGCCACCGGCCTTCCGGGCGGCATCGCCATTCCGCACTGCCGCAGCGGCGCGGTCAAGACGCCGTCGCTCGCCTTCGCCCGCCTCGGGCACAAGGTCGACTTCGGCGCACCCGACGGCCCGGCCGATCTCGTCTTCCTCATCGCTGCTCCGGACGGCGCGGCCGCCGAGCACATGAAGCTGCTGTCGGCGCTGGCCCGGGCACTCGTCAGGCCCGAGTTCCTGGCCGCGCTGCGGTCGGCCGCCACGCCCGACGAGATCGTCGGCTTGGTAGGCGAAGTCATCGAACCGCAGCCGACCCCCGCCCCGCCCGCAGACAGCACCCCGCGTCATTCCGGCGCGCCTTTGGCCGGAATCCACAGCCCAGAGCAAGATCCCGGCCAGAAGCACGCCGGGATGACGGGTGTACCTGCGTCGGATTCGACCGATGATCGTCGCACCATCGTCGCGATCACCGCCTGCCCCACCGGCATCGCGCATACCTATATGGCCGCCGATTCCCTGGTCGCCGCCGGAAGGCGCGCCGGGATCACGGTGCGGGTCGAAACCCAAGGCTCCAGCGGCAGTACACCTTTGAGCGCGGCGGAGATCGATCTCGCCGACGCGGTCATCTTCGCGACCGATGTCGGGGTGAAGGGCCGGGAACGATTCGCGGGCAAACCCGTCGTCGAATCGGGCGTCAAGCGGGCCATCAACGAGCCCGATGCCATGGTCGCCGAGGCCCTCGAAGCCGCGAAGGATCCCGGCGCTCGCGTCGTGTCCGGGGCCGCGAAGGCCGAGACAGGCTCCGCCGCACCGGATTCCGGTTCGCTCGGCTGGGGTACGCGACTACGGCAGATCCTGCTGACCGGTGTCAGCTACATGATTCCGTTCGTCGCCGCGGGCGGCCTGCTCATCGCGCTCGGCTTCCTGCTCGGCGGCTACGAGATCGCGGGCACCGCGAAGACCATCGTGCTCGACAACTCCCTGACCGACCTGCCCGCGGGCGGGCTGCCGACCTACCTGGGCGCGGTGCTGTTCCAGATCGGGTCGCTCGCCTTCAGCTTCCTGGTCCCGGCGCTGGCCGGATACATCGCCTACGCCATCGCCGACCGGCCCGGGCTCGCACCGGGTTTCACCGCCGGCGCGGTCGCGGTCTTCGTCGGCGCGGGCTTCCTGGGCGGCCTGGTCGGCGGTCTCATCGCCGGTTTCGCCGCGCTGTGGATCGCCAAACTCGGTGTCCCGCAATGGGCGCGGGGCCTCATGCCGGTGGTGGTCATCCCGCTGTTCGCGTCGCTGATCGTCGGCGTGATCATGTTCGTCCTGCTCGGCAAGCCGCTCGCGGCCATCACCAGCGGACTCACCCACTGGCTCAACAGCCTCTCCGGCACCTCGGCCATCCTGCTCGGCATCATCCTGGGCCTCATGATGTGCTTCGACCTGGGCGGGCCGGTCAACAAGGCCGCCTACTCGTTCGCCGTCGCCGGGCTCAATGTCAATGACACCGCCTCGCTGAAGATCATGGCCGCGGTCATGGCGGCCGGCATGGTGCCCCCGCTGGCCTTGGCGCTCGCGACCACCCTGCGCCCCAAGCTGTTCACCACCGCCGAACGCGAAAACGGCAAGGCCGCATGGCTGCTCGGCGCCTCCTTCATCTCGGAGGGCGCCATCCCCTTCGCCGCCGCCGACCCACTCCGCGTCCTCCCCTCCATGATGGCCGGCGGCGCCGTCACCGGCGCCCTGGTCATGTCCTTCGGCACCACCCTCAGCGCCCCCCACGGCGGCATCTTCGTCTTCTTCGCCGTCGGCGGCATCGCCGGATTCCTGCTCGCCCTCGCGGCAGGCACCGTCGTCGGCGCCGTATGCGTCACCGCCGCAAAGCAACTCCGCAGGACATCCGCCCCTAGCGAATCCACCGCAACACTCGCCACCGTGTAACCAACCCCTCCCACACAAGGAGTCGATATGCCCAGCATCACCGCAGTTGTCGGTTCATCCGTCGGCCTGCACGCCCGCCCCGCCGCCCTGATCGCAGAAGCGGCCGCCTCCGCAGGCGTCCCGGTGACCTTATCCCTGGTCGGCGGCACCCCCGTCAACGCCGCCTCCGCCCTCATGCTCATGACCCTGGGCGCTACCAAGGGCACCGAAGTCATCATCGCCAGCGACGATCAGGCTGCCCTGGACAAGATCGCCGATCTGGTCCGCTCCGACCTCGACGCCTGACCTGCCGCCGGGAATCCCGGCGGCCCAACCGAATTCACTCCCAGCCCGGGCACTCCTGTCGGACCCTCCCGATAGCGTCCCGCGCTGTGCCGATGCTCACGCTGTTGCGCCGCCCCCCGATCCTCGCGATCTGGTCGGCGCAACTGCTGTCGATCCTGGGCGACCGGTGCTACGGGCTGGCCATCATGTGGCTGGCCCTCGAACGATCCGGCCCCATCGCCATGGGCGCGATTGCGATCGCGGAGTCGGTGCCGTTCATCGTGATCGGAGCAATCGGCGCACGCCTGCTGCAACGCTGCGCCGTATTCCGCACCCTCGCCGCGATCGACGGCGT
>NZ_BAFX01000078.1 GCF_000308815.1 Nocardia concava NBRC 100430 | reverse complement strand
GGTTTCGACGGCGGTGATCGCGGCTTGCGCCTGGGCGGCGTCGGTGCAGTGCGTCATGGTCGCGCCGGTGAAGCCGAGATCGCGCAGGCCGTCCTCGAGGTCGAGCGCGGTGTGGTCGGCGGGGGCGTCGAGGTCGAAGCCGAAGAACCGCAGCCGGCGTTCGGCGACGGTGGCCGGGTCCTTGGCGCGCAGGGTGCCCGCGGCGGCGTTGCGCGGGTTGATCAGCGGCTTGTCAGGGTGGGCGGTGTTGTAGGCGGTGAAGGTGGAGCGCAGCATGACGGCCTCGCCGCGCACCTCCACCCGGTCGAGCAACTCGATGCGGTCGGGGATGCCGTCGACGAGCGCGCGGACCAGCGGAGTGACGTCGTCGCCGGTGGTGCCGTCGCCGCGGGTGACCGCGCGGGCCAGGCGTCCGTTCTCGAAGACCAGCGACAGTGACAGCCCGTCCAGCTTGGGCATCACCACCACCGGCTGGCCGGGGAAGCGGTCGAAGAACGCGGCGACCTGTTCGGGCTTGGTGGCCTTCTCCAGCGAGAGCATCGGGCGGGCATGCCGCACCGGCGCATGCAGTTCGCTGGGCGCGCCCACCTGGTCGAGCGGGTTCGGATCCGGCGTGAGGTCGGGATGGGCCTCGATCAGACCGCGCAACTCGTCCTCGAGGGCGTCGTAGTCGGCGTCGGCCACCAGCGGTGCGCCGTCGTAGTAGGCGGCGCGCAGCGCGGTGATGCGCTCGGCGAGCTCTTCGATGCGTGCTCCAGGTTCCACACCGCCGGACGCTACCTGCCTGCACCGACACTTCGTAGTCGCGGGTGTTTGCTCCGGATTCGTGCGGGTAGCGCGAGCGCATCGGGCATCCGGTTCGATGGAAGGGGTTCAGGCATGGGTTTTCCAGAACAGCAGCAGAAGGTTCCGGGTCGTCAGTCGCAGATGAATCCGGTGCCGGATTGCGGGGAGAACAGCTATCGGGGCAGCGGCAAACTGGTCGGCAAGGCGGCTGTGATCACGGGCGCGGACAGCGGGATCGGCCGCGCGGTGGCGATCGCTTTCGCCCGTGAGGGCGCGGATGTGGTGCTGTCGTACCTCGACGAGCACGACGATGCCGAGCAGGTCGCCGATCTGGTGCGGGAGGCCGGGCGTACCGCGGTGCTGGCGCCCGGCGATCTGTCCGATCCGGGGCAGTGCCGCGCGGTGATCGACCGGGCCGTGGCCGAGTTCGGGAAAGTCGATGTGCTGGTGAGCAATGCGGCGTTCCAGATGACCCACGAGACGCTCGAGGAGATCAGCGATGAGGAGTTCGAATACACCTTCCGTGTGAACGTCGGAGCCTATTTCAGCCTGGTGAAGGCGGCGCTCCCGCACATGGCGCCGGGGTCGTCGATCATCGGGAGTTCCTCGGTCAATTCCGATATGCCCTCGCCGACGCTCGCGCCCTATGCCGCGACGAAGGCGGCCATCGCCAATTTCTCCGCGAGCCTGGCACAACTACTGGGGCCCAGGGGGATTCGCGTCAACAGTGTCGCGCCCGGCCCGATTTGGACACCGCTGATTCCATCGACCATGCCCCCGGAGAAGGTGGCGAAATTCGGTGACGACACGCCCTTGGGGCGCGCGGGCCAGCCGGCGGAGCTCGCTCCCGCCTACGTGCTGCTCGCCACCGACGACGGCAGCTACGTCTCGGGTGCGCGATTGGCGGTGACCGGCGGCCGACCCATCCTCTGAGAACACCGTGCACCTTCGCAGGCGGTCGAGTGTTGGAAAGCTGCTGGTGAATAGCTGTTGAGCCGACGGGTATGCGCTGGGCATGGAGATTCTCATCATCATCGGCCTGGTCCTGCTGGTCGCACTGGTCGTCATCGGCCGAAGACTCAGAGGTCAGCCGCCGGAAAACGACCTGTCCGCCGGCAACCCGCCCTCGAGCCGGAACATCGACGACATCTGACCGCGCTGCCCGGGGGATCGGTCTGGAATGCCGGGTTCGCTCGACCTGCGTAGGGTGGTCACGGGGGCGAGCCGGCCGTCGATCGGATTTGGGTGTTGTAGAAGGAGCAGGTGTGGTTGACGAGACCGATGATTCACTCTCGTCTCGCTCGATTCTCGATGAGCATGCGGTGGGGCTTGCCGCGGCGGCGGAGCGGTTGGGGGAGGAATTCCGGGGTGAAGCGGATTTGGAGGCGATCGATCGGCTGCTGCGGTCGTCGTATGACGAGCTCGTCGCGATCGGCGGTTCGGCGGGCGATGTAGTGCTGTTGGCCGAGCGGTTCGCGCGGGATCGCCTGATCGCGCTGGCGAAGTCCGCCGGGCGGCGTTCGGATATTCCGGCGGTGCTGTTCGTGTGCACGCACAATGCGGGTCGGTCGCAGATGGCGCTGGGGTTCTTCACGCGGCTGGTCGGCGATCAGGCGGTCGGCTGGTCGGGTGGATCGTCGCCGGGCAGCAGCGTCAATCCCGTTGTGGTGCAGGCGATGGCGGAGCGGGGCGTGGATATCGGCGCGGAGTTCCCGAAGCCGTGGACCGATGAGCTGGTGTGGGCGGCCGACGTCGTCATCGATATGGGTTGCGGCGATGCCGATCCCATCGTGTCGGGCCATCGCTTCGAACAGTGGTGGCTCCCCGACCCGGCCAGCCGCGACCTCGACGAAGTCCGTGTCATCAGAGACCAGGTCGAATCCCGGGTGCGCCAACTCGTCGCAGACCTGGGCCTGTCTCCGAAGGCCCTCGACTGACCGCTCGGGAAGGAGCCAGCGTGCTCAGGCGGCGCGGCGGTCGGGCTCGCTGCGGTAGCGGGAATGATCGCCGTCGATGCGCAGGAGCTGCCATACGCGGCGGGTCACCGGGTTCATCAGGCCCAATTCGGAGGCCAGGGAACGCATATCGCCGAAATAGCCGGACAGCGTCTTGGCGCCCTGCGGTGACCGCCAGAACGCTTCCTTGATGACCTCGCGCGGAATATCGAAGGTGCGGGCGAATTCCGGCGGCGGGGCCATGATCTCACCCGCCAGCCACCGCATGGCGAGCGGGAAAGCCAGTCCGCAGACATTGCGGTAGAGCGAATTCATTGCCGGGACATGTTCCTTGAGGAACTCGTTGGCGAAGGAGATGTGCCGCGCCTCCTCGGCGATATGGATCTCCATGCAGCGCACCACCGCCGGCGGCAGCTGCGCGCCATTGCGGATGACCGCCTTCTGATAGTGGTCGATCGGCTCCTCACCGCCGAGAATGCCGATGAACAGAATCGCCCACGCGTAACCACCGGCCACCCCGATGAACGGCGACAGCGCCTTGAAGACCGGCCGCATCCCCGGCACGTCCACGCCGATCCGATTCACCAGCTCCTGGAACATCTGGATGTGATTGCACTCCTCGGTCATCTCGTGGAGGCAGTAGCGGAACTCCGGCGAGCCGTTGGGCAGCCGCATGATGTACTGCATCATCCCGCGGATCAGAATGCTCTCGAACGCCGCGCCGACCTTGATGGCATTGGCGATCCGCCACCGCCCGATCTCGATCTGCCGCTCCAGCGGCTGGGACCGGTACCACTCGGTGGCGCCCAGCGGATCGATCTCCGGCGCCAGCACCCACCGCGGATCCATCGGATCGATCCGGAATTCCGGTGCGTCCCAGTCGATGTCGAGGTAGGGGTCGAAGTTGCGATGCACCGATCCCTCGGACAGGGTGTGCAGGAAATCCGCGTAATCCCGTTCGGCCGGAACCGTCTTCGCCGTCGTCAGAGCCACCATTGCCTCCTCATCTCTCCGTACCCCGCCGATGCCGGGCGCGGTACGAGACCCCCGCGCCTGTGCGGTGCAACACACCCAAGGTAAGTGCTAATTGGAGTTACACACAAGTGTCAATTTCGCGCGGCGGCATGATTCTCCAGCTCGGGCGCTGAATTTCGGTGCCGCGGACCGTCCTACGTAGTGAATGGCGCGCATCGAGCGCCCACCGACCGAAGGAGTCCGTCATGTCGATCCAGAAGCCGCTGCAACGAGCCCGGCACCTGCACCGGAAGCTGGTGCAGGCGCATCGGGACCAGCTCAATGAGCGGGTTGTCGTGCATCATCGTCGAGTGGTGCAGGACGCGTGGCGGGGTGCTCGCTGACCTCGGCGGGCTCCTCGACCGGAGCCTTCGCCGACCGCAGCGTCACGGCCAGCACCAGCACTCCCGCCAGGGCGAAGAGCATGGTCCAGATCGAACCGACGTGCATGGCATGGATGAACGCGTTGTCGGCCGCGTGCGCCAGATCGGGTCGCCCGATCGCGGTGGCCACATGCCGGGCCTGTTCGGCCGACACCTGGGCGGGCTCGCGGGCGGCGTCGGGCAGCGTGCCCAGCGAGCCCTGGATCCCATTGCGGTAGGTGATCGCCATGATCGTGCCGCCGACCGCGATCCCGAGGACACTGCCGGTCTGCCGGACAGTGTTGTTGACCGCCGATCCCGCCCCGGCCAGCGGCAACGGTAGGGTGCTCATGATCGCGCTCGACACCGAGCCGATCACCATGCCGATCGAGAAGCCCTGCACCCCGGCCAGGATCAGGTTCCACGCGATCGGCGTATCCAGCCCGAAGAACACGCCGCAACCCATGCACAACGCCCCGACGGTGAGCGCGGTCGTGGTGACCGGCCGCAGTCCCCAGCGGCGCACCAGCCGCACCCCGAGCGGACCGCCGATGATCACGCCGAGCGCGGCGGGGGAGTTGATCAGACCCGCGGCCAGCGGTGAATAACCGCGTGCGCCTTGCAGATAGAACGCCGCGTAGAACCCGGCGGCGGTCATGGCCAGGAACAGCAGTCCCAGCGCCGCGTTGCCGCCACCGAAAATTCGCTGTGCGAGCAGCCGCGGATCGAAACTCGGCTGTGCGGAACGCAATTCGACGACCACGAACGCGATCAGCAGCGCCACACCCGCGGTGATCGGCGCCCACACCTGCGCGGGCGTCCACGACGCGACCTGTCCCGCGCGGATGAGCCCGTAGGCGAGGGCGGCCAAACCGCTGACGGACAACAGCAATCCGAGCAGATCCAGCGGCCGCGGCGTCGGGCTGCGGAAGTTCGGC
>NZ_BAFX01000079.1 GCF_000308815.1 Nocardia concava NBRC 100430 | reverse complement strand
AACAGCAGCAACCCGAGGCGGCGGTCAATGTCGTCCACACCGCCGGACCCGACGCCGTCGAGGGCCGCGCGAAGGACCTGACGATCGAATTCCTGCGCGCGTCAGCGACGGCATCGCCCATCACCGACGCCGACAAGGCCGCGTTCACCGAGGTCGCCAAGTTCTTCGCCGACCAGCAGGTGACCGAGGGAGTCTTCGACGTCGCGCCGCATTTGATCGATATCACGACATCGGCGCAGATCCGATGACCGCGCTCGAAATCTCCACCGGGATCGGCGATTCCGCCGAGGCCACCGATTCCGCGCCGCAGGACCTCGTCACCCCTCGAATCAAGGTGCCGCGGCGGCGGTCTCGCGGCCTGGCGATCGCCCTGCGCGCGCTGGGCCCGCTCGCGATCCTCGCCGGGTGGTGGATCGCGTCGGCGACCGGCGTGCTCACCTCGGATCTGCTCGCCTCGCCGCCGGAGGTGCTGCGGGCGGCCGAAAAGCTATGGGACAGTGGGCAATTGTCCGACGCGCTGACCGTATCTCTGGGACGCGCCGGGACCGGGTTGTGCTTCGGCGTCGCGACCGGGCTCATCCTCGGGGTCATCACCGGGTCGTGGCGGCTCGGTGAGGATCTGCTCGATTCGGCCGTGCAGACGTTGCGCGCCTTGCCGTTCCTGTCGCTGGTGCCTTTGTTCATGGTCTGGTTCGGCATCGGCGAACAGGCGCGCGTCATCCTGATCGCCGTCGCCACCACGTTCCCGATGTACGTGTCGACCTTCGGCGCGGTGCGCACCTCCGACCCGAAGCTGCTGGAGGCGGCCCGGGTGTTCGGGCTCGGCCGGCTGGCCATCATCCGGTCGGTGATCCTGCCGGGCGCGTTGCCCGCGTTGCTGTCGGGCCTGCGGCTGTCCACCACGCTGAGCGTCATCGCGCTGATCGCCGCCGAGGAAATCAATTCCACCGCGGGTCTGGGCTATCTGATGGCGCAGGCGCAGAACTTCTCCCGCACCGACATCCTGTCGGTGATCATCCTCATCTACGGCCTGCTCGGACTGATCGCGGACATTGCCATCCGGGCGCTGGAGCGAGTGTTGATGCCGTGGCGCACGATTGGAGGCGCTCGATGAGCACCGCGATTCAATTGACCGGCTTGACGAAGACTTTCGGTGCGCGCCGCATCCTCGACGGCATCGATTTGCGGGTGCGGCGCGGGGAGTTCCTGGCGCTGCTCGGCGCGAGCGGCTCGGGCAAGACGACGCTGCTGCGGATCCTGGCCGGGCTCGAACGCCCGGATTCGGGAACGGTGCTCGTGCCGAACGCCCGCACGGTGGTGTTCCAGGAGCCGCGGCTCATCCCGTCGCAACGGGTGCTCGCCAATGTCGCGATCGGCCGCCCGCGCACCGCCGAGACCCGGGCGACGGCGTTGGCCGCGCTGGGCGAGGTCGGGCTGTCCGACCATGCCCGGGCCTGGCCTGCCACGCTGTCGGGCGGGGAGGCGCAGCGGGTCGCGCTGGCGCGTGCCCTGGTGCGCCAGCCCGAATTGCTGTTGTTGGACGAGCCTTTCGCGGCGCTGGACGCGCTCACCCGGTTGCGGATGCAGGACCTGGTCGAGGATCTGTGCGAGCGGCATCATCCCGCGGTTCTGCTGGTCACCCATGATGTCGACGAGGCCATCCGGCTCGCCGATCGGGTGGCGGTGCTGCGCGACGGGAAGCTGGTCACCGATGAGGTGGTGACCGTGGCGCGCCCGCGTGATCCCGGCGACGCGGAATTCGTCGCGTTGCGTCGGCGGCTGCTCGCCGACCTCGGTGTGGAGGTGGCGGCATGACGGTGTTGGCGGGTGCCCTTGCGCTGCAACCGGATTTGGTGCGGTTGCGCCGATCGCTGCACGCCGAGCCCGAAGTCGGCCTGCACCTGCCGCGTACCCAGGACAAGGTGCTGGCCGCGCTGGACGGGCTCGATCTGGAGGTCAGCCTCGGCACGCAGCTGTCGTCGGTGGTGGCGGTCGTGCGCGGGCGCGGCGACGCGAAACCGGTGCTGCTGCGCGCCGATATGGACGCGCTGCCGATGACGGAGAAGACCGGCCTCGACTACGCCTCCCGGATTCCGGGCGCTGCGCACGCCTGCGGCCACGACCTGCACACCGCGATGCTGGCCGGGGCCGCACGGCTGCTCACGGACCGGCGCGACAGCTTGGCCGGGGACGTGATCCTGATGTTCCAGCCCGGCGAGGAGGGTCACGACGGCGCCCGGCTGATGCTCGAGGAGGGTCTGCTCGACGCCGCGGGCGCTCGACCGGCGGCCGCGTTCGCTCTGCATGTCGGAACCGCCAGTCCGGCAGGAACATTCGGCCACCGCAGCGGTCCCGCGCTGGCGGCGGCGGGCACGTTGACGGTGACCTTCCACGGCGCGGGCGGTCACGGGGCCTGGCCACAGCGCACCCTCGATCCGATTCCCGCCCTCGGCGCGGCCATCGGCGCGCTGCAGACCATGGTCACCCGCCGGTTCGACGCCCTGGACCCGGTGGTGTTGTCCATCGGCTCGGTGCATGCCGGGACGGCGTCGAACATCGTGCCCGACACCGCGACCCTGACCGCCACCCTGCGCGCGTTCAGCGAGCAGACCCGGGCGCGGCTCGGCGCCGAGGCCGAACGCGTCTGCCACGGCATCGCCGCCGCGCACGGGCTCACCGCCGAGGTCGAGATCATCGACGGCTACCCGGCCACCATCAACGACCACGGTGAAACCGGTTTCGCCGCGGACACATTGACCGAGCTGTTCGGCCCCGACCGGGTGTACGCGGAACCGGAGCGGGTGATGGCCGCCGACGACATCGGGCGCGTCCTGGCCGAGGTGCCCGGCGCGATGATCACGCTCGGGGCCTGCCCGCCCGGTCTCGACCCGGCGCGCGCCGCCGGAAACCATTCGCCCCTGGCCGTATTCGACGATTCGGTGATCGCCGACGGCGTCGCCGCCCTGACCGATCTCGCACTGCGAAGGACCCGTTCGGTATGACACACATCGTGCTGCCGCGCACCCCGGCCCCGCCGCCGGTGCGCCTGCCCGCCTTCCTCACCGACCTGCGCCCCGCCCCGGAATCCTCGGCGCTCGCGCTGGCCCGCGCCGCTGATCTGGCCGGTTTGGCCGGAGTGCTGGTGCCCTTCGATCCGCAGGGCCCGGAGTCGCTGGTGACCGCGGCGGCATTGCTGCGCGCGACCCGCTATATCGAAGTCGTCGCCGAATTCCACAGCGACATAGCCACTCCGCAGTACGCGGCGAAGTTCTCGGCCTCGTTGCAGCGGTTCTCCGGCGGGCGGCTGGGCTGGAAACTGCCCGCCGACGATCCGGGTCGCGAACGGTTCGTCGCCGTGGCGCGCGAATTCTGGCATTCGCCCGAGGGGCTTCCGAAACCGTTGTCCGACACGGCGTTTCCGAACGTGTACGACGACACGGCCGCTTTCGTGGAGGTCGGTCACGATCCGGGTGAGGTTTTCCGGTTGGGGGAGAAGGAGTCCGCGCATGTCGGTTGACATCTATTGGCGCATCGCCATGGAGGGCGACCAGACCTCCCTGCATCGGCCGGGCAGCAGTCGCGGCGGATTCGCACCGCATCTGCCTGACGCGCTCGCGCCGGGACGCCGTGACGGTGGGTGGGACGGGTTCACCCACGCCGACTACATGGCCGAAGTGATTCGCTCGGCCGAGGATTCGGGATTCGTCGGCGGGCTGCTGCCGTCGTTCCCGCACACCGACGATCCCTGGGCGGCCGCCGCGACGCTGGCCGCCGAAACCCGCACCTGGCGGTTCATGGTCGCCTTCCAGCCGGGCTTCCTGCACCCGGTGCAGGCGGCGCGCATGACCGCGACCCTGCAGCGCGCGACCGGCGGCCGCATCGTCTACAACATCATCTCCGGGGGCGGCGGGCCCGCGCAGCGGTGGTGGGGCGACGACATCGCCCACGACGACCGCTACGCGCGCACCTCCGAGTTCCTCGACGTCCTGCGCGGCGTGTGGAATGGCGGCGGGAACTTCCATCACGAGGGCCGCTTCTATCAGGTGAAGGACGGCGGACTACCGGAACTGCTTGCCGGACAGCCATTTCCGGAGATCTTCTTCTCCGGTTCGTCCCCCGCGGCCATCGAGGCGGCCGGGCGGCACGCCGACTACTACCTGTCCTGGCTGGAACCGTTCGACGCGCTGGCGGAGAAATTCGACGCGGTCCGCGAAAAGAGCCCGAAGCCACCGAAGTTCGCGGTGCGCATCGACATCCTCGCCCGCGAGACCGAGGACGAGGCGTGGGAGCAGATCCGGCTCGGCTGGAACGCGGCGCCCGAGCGAGAGGACGGCGCGGGCGACTCGGTCGGCGCCCGGCGTGGCCGCGAATTCACCGCCGGCGCCGACGCTTCCGACTACCGCGCGCTGGAGGTGCAGCCCAATGTCTGGGGCGGATTCCATCGCCTGCGGCCCGGGCCGCCCTTCGGGCTGGTCGGCTCCTACCAGCAGGTCGCCGACCGGCTCAACGAACTGATCGAACTCGGCGTGGACGCGTTCATCCTGGCCGGCGTGCCGCATCTCGAGGAGGCCCGGCGAGTGGGCCGCCACATCCTTCCCCTGTTGAAAGATCGTGCCGGAAAGGCGATTACCCAATGACAATCCGCGTCGGTTACTTCCCGCAGAACAACACCCTCTGGGTGCTGCGCCACCTCGGCATCCTCGAAAAGGTGCTGCCCGATGTCGAATGGGTGGATCTGCGCACCCTCACCAACACCCGCGTCGACCCGACCTCCGCGCTGCCCTCGGCACACGGCGACCACCTCTTCGACGGCGGCTACGACGTCATCGGCACCGGCTCCACACCGCCGGTGACCGCCCAGGCCAAGGGACACGACATCGTCTACCTCGCGGTCTCCGGCCCGCGCGTGGAAAACGGCCGCCTCGTCGTCCACGCCGACTCCGACATCCACGACCCCGCGGACCTGAAGGGCAAGCGAGTTGCCCTCGGCCACGGCTCCTGGCAGACCACCCTCCTGCTGCTGGCCCTCGAAAAGGCCGGACTCTCCTGGAGCGACATCACCCCCGTCGACGCCTACCAGGACGCCGCCGACCGCTTCCTCGCCCGCGAAGTCGACGCCTGGGTCGGCTCCTACCCCTACCTCACCGCCGTCGAACAGCAGGCCGAACTGCGCGAGGTGATCCCCACCGACGGCTTGTTCAGCCACCGCTCCCTGTGGTTCACCAGCCGCACCTTCGCCACCACCCACCCCGACGAACTCACCGCGATCCTGGCTGCCCTCCAAGCAGCCGACACGTGGATCCAAGACAATCCCGCCGAAGCCGCCACCCTCTTCGCCGCCGACGATGGTCGCCCTGTCACCGAGTGGGAACACGCGCTGCGCACCCGCCCCTGGGGCCTGCTCCCACTCGACGCCGATTTCCTCGCCGAGCAACAACACGCCGCAGACCTCTTCCACGCCAACGGCCTGGTGGACAAGAACATCCGCGTCGAGGACGCCGTCCTGCCCGAACTCAACGCTTACGTTCGCACATTGCCGTCGACGGCGATCGCCCGGTAAGGGTGGGCGAGGGCGTTCGACGACCAGCTTCACCGTCGCCACCATCAGCGCCCCGGTGGTGGCGTTCCAGCTGATGGTGCCGCCTTGGAAGTCGCTGCCGCGGCCGCCGGCGACATCGTGCTCGTCGCCTACGGCCCGCACAGAGCTGTGCATGGCGCCGCGTCGCAGCAGCGACGGTCCTCCCGGTCGCCGACCACACCGACCGTAGCGAGGATGGATCGGATTCCCACCCCTGGGAATCTTTCCGATCCATCCTCGCTCGGACTACCGCGGGGTTATGCCCGCTTCTTGCTCTTGCCCTCGAAGCCGTCGACGCCGGATTGCGGGTTGGCCGCTTTGGCTTTCTTCTCCGCTCGTTTTTCCTTCAGGGATTTGCCCTGGGTCTTGGACATCTTGCTACGCGGAGATTTGTCGGACAACTGGTTGGTCCTTTGTTCGGAAGGCCTCGATGGCCTTCGACATCACGACCCTACGCTGTCCTGGCGGCTGCCAGTTCCCGTTCACCGCAGGGCGTATCGGTTCCGGGCGTGTCGGCGGTCACCGGGGCAGGTTCCGCAGGACGAGGGGGCCGTGGCGGCCGGGCGCGGACATCAGCCAGTCGCTGGCGATGGCGAGCATGCTGGTGTTGGCGCTGCGCAGATCGATCTCCAGCCGAGCGACCAGCTCCCGCACATCTATCGTGGCCGAATCAACCTGCAGCAGTGTGGATTTGGTGTCGTCGAGCACACCACGTAGTCGGTCGAGGCGCTGCAGCACATCCAGCAGATTTCGCACGAGATCATCACCGAGGGACAAGAAGGCGGTGACGCCGGCATCGTCGTCGGTGAGCTTGTCGGTGGCCACCGGCCGCGAGGCGCTCATTCGTCGTCTCCCCGCGATACCCGCGCGGCGAGCGAACCACGAATTCGGTAGAGCAGCGTCATGACGACGCTCCCGTCTGACCGCGACCGGCCGAGTCCACCGGGTTGCCGACACCGCCCGATTGGCGGCGAACGCGCAATCACCGGTGTGTCAACGCTATACCCGCGATGGATTCGGCGCAGCCGCATCGACCGGTCGGCTCGCGGTGGGAGACGGCTCGGCCCGACGAAAAGAGCTCCGCACCGATTTCGGTGCGAAGCTCTTCACGAACCGATCTCGCGGAATCAGATAGCGCGGACGTCGGTGGCTTGGGGACCCTTCTGGCCCTGCTCAACCGAGAACTCGACGCGCTGGCCCTCGTCGAGGGACTTGTAACCCGCGCCGCTCACGGCCGAGTAATGCACGAAAACGTCCGGGCCGCCTTCGTCTTGGGCGATGAAGCCGAAGCCTTTTTCACCGTTGAACCACTTCACACTGCCTTGAGCCATGTTGAAAGCAACTTCTTTTCTGTAGTGAGCCGGGCAAATTCATGTGAGAAGCCCGTTCTCGATCGCCAACTATGCCACGCCGGGTCTCGATCCCTTGCATCGCGTGCGCGCAGCGGCTATCGCTCCCAGGAAATCCGTGTCGAGGACGCCGTCGTTCCCGAACCGAACGATTACGTTCGCACCTTGTCGCCGAACTGATCCGCCGCCTGCACACTGGATACCGTCGAAGTGTGCGGTCGGAAGGAGCGGGACGTGTGGAAGATCTGCAGCACCTGTGCGGTGGAGCACGAGGGATCGGCGCAGAGCTGCCGGATCTGCGCCGACGAGCGTCAGTGGGTTCCGGCCGAAGGGCAATTGTGGACCACCCGAGAGGAATTGGAGGAGTCCGGGCGGGGCGCCGCCGTGAGCGAGGTCGAGGCCGATCTGTTCGGACTGACGGTGCAGCCGACGGTGGGGATCGGGCAGCGATCACACCTGATCCGGACCGCCGAGGGCATCGTGATGTGGGATGTTCCCGGCTACGTCGACGCCGCCGCCGTGCGGACGGTGCGCGAGCTGGGTGACGTGGTCGCCATCGTGGCCAGCCACCCGCATCACTACGGCGTCCAGGTGGAATGGAGCCGAATGCTAGGCGGCGTACCGGTATTCGTGTGCGCCGCCGACCGCGAATGGGTCGCGCGCCCCGACCCGGTCATCCAGTTCTGGAAGGACCAGCTGAACCTGGTGCCGGGCATCACGATCCGGCAGGTGGGCGGACACTTTCCCGGCAGCGCCGCCGCCCACTGGTCCGCCGGGGCGGACGGCCGGGGAGTGCTCTTCGGCGCGGACACCATCCACGCCAACCCCGACCGCGAGTCGGTCACCTTCATGCGCAGCTACCCCAACCGAATCCCCTTGTCGCCCAGAGTCGTCGAACGCATCGCGACCACCGTCGAGGAATTCGATTTCGATCGCCTCTACGACAACTTCGGCAAACTCATAGACCACGACGCCCGCACGATCGTCCGCCGCTCCGCCAACCGCTACATCGCCTGGGCCCGAGGCGATTTCGACCACCTCACGTAGCGAGCGGGAGTTCGGACGGGCTCGCCGCGCCCGACATAGGTGGCGTCATCGACCGCTGAGCGTCGTGCACAGATCCTCGTATGGTCCGACCAGTGCCAGTAGCTGTCGGGTGGTGTGCCCGGCGGTGGAGGTGACGCGCACCGACATGAAACCGTGTGCGAGGTACCAATGATGTTGCGCTGCGGCCGGTTGGTCGCCGCCGTGTATGCCGGCTGACCAGTCGTTGCCGCTGAGCACGAAGTCGGCGGGGTCCAGGGTGGGGTACAGCAAGGTGCCTGAACCGGAGATATCTCGTTCGATCGTCGTGCCGGTGGACGTGTTGGTGGCGCGTAGTACCAACGCCCCTGTCTCGGTGCCGAAGACGGGGCGGCCGGCCGCATCGTGCCACACGGTCATGGTCAGGTCGCTGACGGGGAACTCGACATGCGTGCCGAATTCGCACACTTCTCCCGGTGGATAGTCGAACGGAGGTGAATCCGGGTGAGTGACAATCATTCCGGTCTCGGGTTGTGCTTGCGCCGCTGCACCGGTTCCGGCGAGAAGTGCGGTGACTGCGCAGGCTGCCGCGGCAATTGGTCCACGCATGGCGACCTCTTCCACTATGCGAATCCTCCGAACCGTGAAAACTATACGGCGGGAAGTCATCTCGAGGTCGAGAGTTCGCGCGCATTGCGCGGCGGCTCGAACATCGCACGCTGCTCTTGCAGGTCATGGCGGCGGGCATGCGGAGCCGGCACTCGGCTAGTCGGATCGCACGAACCGGGCGCCGGGACCGGGGGTGCGGCGGATTGCGGTGGGAGGCAGGTGGGTGTGGCCCGCCGCGCATTCGAGCACGATGCGGACCGGTTCGTCGCAGTCGTGGTCGGTGTCGGGGGAGTGGTGGCGGACCACGACGGACGGGCCTTCGGGGTCGGCGAGGTATTTGTCGCCCCATTCCAGCAGCGCCACCAGCGTCGGCCGCAGATCCATGCCGCGTTCGGTCAGGCGATACTCGTGGCGTTGCCGGCTGCCGGGCTCCTGATACGGGATGCGTTGCAGGACACCGGCGTCCACGAGGCTGTCGAGCCGGGACGACAAGAGGTTGCTGGCTATGCCGAGGCGGTCGCGGAAGTCGCTGAACCGGGTCGCGCCGTCGATGGCTTCCCGCACGATCAGCAGCGACCACCGTTCGCCGACGACCGACAACGCGCGGCCCATGGAGCAGTTCACCGGGTCGATGCGCTGGTCCGAATCCATGCCACCACCCTAATCATCTGGGTTGACAATCGCTACCCAGCTACCTAGCGTCGAGACATCTCGGTGTAAAAATTAAATCCAGGAGGTTGGCGGCCATGCCGATGCTCGACGTCTACATCCCCGAGGGCACCTTCACACCCGACCGCGAGGCGGCGCTGATGAACCGGATCACCGAAATCCTCATCCGCCATGAGGGATTCGACCCCGACGACCCGGTCACACGATCGGTCTCATGGGTGTTCCTGCACCGCCCGGCCGCGGTCTACGTCGGCGGCGAACTCGCGGACGCGCCGCGCTACAAGGTGGTTCCCTCGGTACCGGAGGGCCAGCTCGACGAGGCCAAACGTGCCGGGGTCATTCGTGACGTCACCGCCGCGATCCTCGACGCCGAAGCGGGCGCGTGGCCGCGCGACCCCGGCCGAATCTGGGTGTTCCCCACCAATATTCCGGAGGGCCACTGGGGTGGATTCGGCGAAGTCAGGCCCCTGGAGCGGATTCTCGCCCGCCTGACCGGCGACGACGCCGACCGCGCCGCCCAACTAGCAGCCGAACGAATCACCGCCAGCCGCATCGAAACCACTCGCCTCCCCATCCCATCCCACTGACGCGCGCCGACCGTACCCAGGACATCGTGGTGGTGCATGATGGCGCTCATGGCCGAATTCGTACTCACACAGGCTCCTGTCGCCTATGCGTGCATGATCGTCCGTACGTCGGCGGGGGAAGCATTCCGTGCCTTTGCCGATCCGGCGGTGACCTCTCGGTTCTGGTACTCCAAGAGCAGTGGCCCGATGACGGATGGGGCCACGCTGCGCTGGGAGTGGGAGACCTATGGCGCCGCGACCGACGTTCGCGTCGAACGCGTGGAACAGGACCGATTGATCCGGTTCCAGTGGGGAAACTACGAGCAGCCGACCACCGTGGAGATTCGATTCACCCCGCACGCCACCGACGCGACCTTCGTCGAGGTCACCGAGAGCGGTTTCCACGGATCCGGCGACGCCGCGATCGGCTGGGTGAACGACTCCGTCGGCGAATACACCTCCGCCCTGTGCGGCATGAAGGCCCTGCTGGAACACGGCATCGAACTGAACGCCACCGGCGAGCACCATCCCGCCTGACCAACGGCGTCAACCGCCGCCGTCGTTCAACGAGTTCGACGCGAAGTAACGGTTCATCGGTGAAAGGTGAACGTGCCGAGCGCATCTTGATCGGAGGCCAGCCGATAACATAAGCCGTAGTTCGGTTCGGTCAACATCTTTTCAGTGCGAAGACGGGCGGAATGCGGGAAACTCGCGGGTGACTGTTGCAGTTGTCGCGCGTATCGAAGGGGAGTTCGTGGTGACCGAGTCCGTCGACGGGTATCCGAGCTCGGTGCCGGTGGGAGTGGATACCTCCCGCGCGAGCATCGCGCGTGTCTACGACGCGGCGCTGAACGGCAAGGACAACTTCGAAATCGATCGCGCCGTGCTGGAGCAGGTGCGTGCCGTTGCTCCCGGGGTCGCCGAATTGGCTTGGGCGAACCGGGATTTCCTGATCAGGGTGTGCCGGTTCCTGGCCAAGGAGGCCGGCATCGACCAGTATCTGGATCTGGGTTCCGGACTGCCGACCGCGGAGAACACCCACCAGGTGGTGCAACGGGCGAACCCGTCCGCGTCGGTCGTCTATGTGGACAACGATCCGATGGTGCTGGCCCACGCTCGCGCGTTGCTGGCGGGCAATCCCCGCACCGCCATCGCCGACGCCGACATCTTCCGGCCGCTGGAGGTGTTGAAACATCCGGAGGTCCGCGAGGCGCTCGACTTCTCCCGGCCGATCGCGCTGTTCCAGATCGGGACGCTGCATCACTATCCGGCCGACGACGTCGCCGCGCTGATGCAGACCTATATCGATGTCTTGCCGCGGGGCTCGTATGTGGCCATCGCTCACTTCTACGACCCGGAGGTCGCCGAATACAGCGAGTTGGCGCGCAAGATGGAGGAAAAGTTCGTCCACAGCCCCATGGGCTCCGGACGGTTCCGCACCCGCGCCCAGATCCAAGCCATGTTCGGCAATCTCGCCATGGTCGACCCCGGTTTGGTGCTGTGCGACGACTGGTGGCCGGACGGCCCACACCTGTCACCACTGAGCAGCGTCCGCCACTGCATCGTCGGCGGCGTCGGCTTCAAACGCTGACCGAACTCACCGAGTTCGATCCGCTCAGCCGTCACCGGTCGGACCGTGCGGCCCGAACTGTCGCCGGGGTAGTCCGCAACCCATGTCGCAGGAAGGACAGTCGACAAGTGGCGCACGAGTGCGCAATTGGGCCATGGCGGGTACGGCGGTGTTCATCGGTCTCGGCAGCAGCATCGGGCCGGTCCCGCGAATAATTCAACTGGCTGCCATGGCCAGGTTCGTCTGCGCGTCGATGGCGAGTTCGGTCCCTCGGTCGAATGCGCTGGAGCGGGTCCTGTACGGGTCGCGAGTTGGAAGCCAGGGCAACCTGTTCCGGTCGCCCTGCTCATTCCCGACCTATGAGTATCGGATATCCAGGAAGGCGACGTCCTTATCCGCCACGACGCTCATGGTCGAGATCAGCGAGTACGGTTCCGGGCATGAGCAGGGCGGATTACGAGCGGCGGATGGCCGAGCTCCGTGAACAGGTTCAGCGACTACCCGCGGCGGCCCTGCGGAGGCACGGCCGGTTGGTGCCGCCCGAAGATGCTGCGGTGCCAGTCGCGGTGGGCATCGGATCGGCGGATGAGTTGACCGCCCTTTGGTCCACGCCCGCCGGCCGCGAGGCGATGCGCGCGCGAACAGTCGGTCCGGGCGGTGCGATTTTCCCCAAGACACGTACCGCCGAGGGCACCGCGGTCCACATGACGACACAGACAGCGGAGTCGACGGTGACGACCGCGCTGCAGGATTCGAGAATCTCGCACCCGAAGGTACAGCCGCTGCCCGGTGGCGGCCTGCTGGTGGTGGGCGCGCGGTGTCACTGGAACTCAGATACCGGGGCCGAACACAACGCGGTCATCTACGACGGCGAGGGCGCGATCGTGCGCACCGGGACTCTCGGCGACGGCATCAGCCGCGTCATGGTGACTCCTTCCGGCCGGATCTGGGTCGGGTATTTCGACGAAGGTGTATACGGCAACTACGGCTGGGGACGAGATGGAGCACCGGATCCGATCGGTGAACCGGGACTCGTCGCGTTCGATGCCCAGCTACAACCTGAATGGCGTTACCGCGGCCCGGATAACCTCGACCCGATCAGCGATTGCTATGCGCTCAACGCGGTCGGGGAGACCGTGTTCGCCTGCTACTACACCGGTTTCCCGGTCGTGCGCATCGACGACGGTCACGTATCGGCGTGGAGCAACCAGATCGCCGGAGCCGCACACCTTCTCGCCGCGCCGGACCACACCGTGGCACTGGTCGGCGGCTACGCCGGAGCTCGATGGCAAATCAGCGCCGGGCAACTCGGCCCGTCCACCTTCGAAGTCACCCACCAATATCGGCTGACAATGCCCGGCGGTTCCGAACCTCCGCGCGAAACGCACCTCGTTGGACGTGGCCAGAGCCTGCACGCCATCGTGGGTGACTACTGGTATCGACTCGACCTCGACACCCTCATCTGAACTCCAGAGTCCAGTTCTCGCTCACGAATGTGTTGTAGGCGTGCGGATCCACGATCGGCGCTCATATCTGGATCGACGGGCAAGCACACGGTGACGGCAATCTTCCCGTCACCGACACCGTGCCCGTCGATGCCTTCGTGCCCGTGACAAAGGTTTGAGCGGACTTCAAGTGTGTCGTCGCACGAAGGAGGGGTCAGCGTAATGCGCAGTCGAGCAGGAGGAATAGGGGGCGGACGAAGTTGTCCTTCCACCAAGGGTTTCGCTGGTATTGCTCGGGGGTCGGGTGGGGTTCGCGCAGATCGGTGATGACGAACCCGGCGTTGGTGATCATCTGGATGGTGGCCTCTAGCGAGTAGAACTGCTGGACCGATGCGGTGGGGGAGATGCGTCCGGCGACGTTGAAATGTTGTTCGACGGTGCGCGTTCCGAAGTAGTCCTCGACGGAGAGATCTCCTGCGGTGGAGGCGGTGCGTTCGGCTCGGGCGGCGTAGAAGCAGGGGTGCATGCCGAGGGTGATCAGCCGTCCGGTGGGGCGGAGGATCCGGGCGAATTCAGGGAATCGTCGGCCGGGGTCGACGATGCCGTTGGGTAGGCGGTTGACCACGACGAGGTCGATGCTGTTGTCCGGCAACGGGATCGACGCTACATCGGCGTGTTCGAAGGTGGCCTTCTCGGGTCGGTGGTCGGGGTGGGTTCGGGCGGCCTCGATGAATTCGGCGCAGGTGTCGACGCCGTAGACGTGGGCGGCGCCGCGTTCGACGAGCTTGCGTGTGAAGTAGCCTTCGCCGCAGCCGGCATCGAGGATCCGCGAGCCCGCGCAGTCGCCGATGATGTCGAGCAGGGCGGGGTCGGTCAGTTGTCGCTGGTAGGGGTCGAGCTCGTCGCGGACGATAGTGATCCAGTATTCCGCGTTCTCGGCATACGCTTTCGACACTCGCTCATCGCCCAGCACAACCCCTCCGTCGGCTCGATTCGATACTCGGACATTGTGTCGCATGGAAGACACGCGGCATGCGGCGGGCGAGTGCGCAATTGGGCCATATCGAGTGCGCTGGTGTTGCCGCGCCGCACGACATTGACCAGCGAGGTTGCCTGCGGATGGCAGTGGGCAACCCGTTGGTCGGCTTCTCGCGGTGAATCATTCAGACTGAAACATCGATTATTCAACGGTAGGGTGACCGGCTGTAATCCGCCAATTGGCGGGTTCGTACTTAGCTCTATTGGGAGATTCATGCGGTACACGAAGTATGTGGCCACGGCATTCATCGCGGCGGCGGCGACCGGGATCGCGGCGGGGGCCGGGTATGCGGCGCCGGCGGTGGATCCCGTTCCGGCGGTGCAGGATCAGCAGCCGGTGACGCAGATCAAGGGCAGCCAGCAGGGTGTCGACTATGTGGTGGCGGTGACGCAGGCCGGGAATGGCATCATTACGCAGGTGACCGGCGGACAGTTCAGTGTGAGCGCCGATGGCAAGTCGGTGGCGCTGCAGAACGCGGAGGGCGCGACCCTGACCCGCGTGAACCTGTCGAGCGTGATCGATGGCAAGCCGATCCAGCTGGCGGCCGCGGTGGATCAGGACGGGCGGCAGTTGACGCTGACCTCGGACGCCGCGCCGGTGATGTCCGCGAAGGAGATCAGCGGTGTGGACTGGTTCATCTCCGAGCTGCAGCACGCTGCGATCGGCGGATTGATCGGCGGGCTCATCGGGGCGATCTTCGTCGGTATCGGCGCGATTCCGGGCGCGATCATCGGCCTGCTGGTGGTCGGCGGACAGCCGCTGATCGATTCGGGTTCCGCCGCCCTCACGGGGCAGCCCTGAAAACGCTGATTCTCGGCGGCACCCGGGAAGCCCGGGAAATCGCCGATATCGCTTCCGGTGAGCGGGGATTCGAGATCGTTTCCTCGCTCGCCGGGCGCGTGCGCGAACCTGTGCTGCCGGTCGGCGAGGTGCGCGTGGGGGGATTCGGGGGAGTCGACGGGCTGCGGGAATGGCTGGCCGACAACGGGATCCAAGCCGTCGTCGATGCCACGCACCCGTTTGCCGGGGGTATCACGGCCAATGCCGCCGCGGCGGCGGCGAGTCTCGGGCTGCCGGTGCTGCACGTGCGGCGGCCGGGATGGGTGGAGCAGGACGGGGATCGATGGATTCGCGTTCCCGATCTGGCGCTCGCGGCCGAAGCTGTCGGGGCCCTCGGTAAGCGGGTCTTCCTGACCATCGGCCGCCAGGGCGTGGCGGCCTTCGCGGATTCCGACGCGTGGTTCCTGATCCGCGCCATCGATCCGCCCGAGGGCGCGATGCCGGGCAATCACGAATTGCTGCTCGCGCGAGGTCCTTTCAGCGTCGAGGACGAGACCGCGTTGCTGGTCGAGCGTGAGATCGACGTCATGGTGACCAAGGACAGCGGGGGAGTGCTCACCGAGGCGAAGCTGACCGCCGCGCGCGCCCTCGGACTGGCCGTCGTGATGATCGATCGGCCGCCGCTGCCGGAGGGCGCACTGCAGGTGGAAACCGTTGCCGCGGCGTGGGATTGGCTGCGCGCGCAGCGGTGAGCCGTATTCAGGACAGTCGGCTGGTCCGGTCCAGGAGTTCCGGCAAGCGGTCGAACCACTCCAGGACGGCCCGCTCGTAGCGGATCCCGAAATCGAGGGTGGCGCGCTCGAACGGGGACATGCGCTGCTCGTCCTGTCCGGACAGATAGCCGGACAGCCGCTGCTCATGGACCACGCGATTGGCCGCGACGATGCGCTCCAGCCGCGCGGGATCCACGAATTCGCCGAAGGACAGCGTCAGCAGCAGCGGCACCCGGATCGTCTCCGCACCCGGATCGCGGGCGATCCACTCGGCGAACGCCTCGCGGCCGTCCTCGGTGATGCGGTATGGAGTGCGGTCGCGGGCGCCGGATTCGCCCTTCTCGACGAGCCCGAGCTGATGCATGGCGGCGAGCTCCCGGTAGACCTGGCTCTGGGTGATGGTCCAGAAGTCGCCGATGCGCTCCTGGGCCTGCGCCACCAGGTCCCAACCGGACATTTCGTCGTGATGGAGGAATCCGAGTAGGGACGCGGCCGTCGAATTGAGCGGGCGTCGAGCTTTGTCTTCTGGCACCGGCACTCCTTCCAGCCTACGTTCTACTGTGGAATATTAGTCTCCGTAGCGACGCGAGGTGAACACCCGGGGTCCACCGGCCGCGTCGAACACCGTCGTGGTGGACGCGCCGACGATCAGCAGGGTCCGCATATCCACCTCGGCCGGATCCAGCTCGGCCAGGGTCACTACCCGCACCGACTCGGCCGGCCCGCCGACATCGCGGCCGATCACCACCGGGGTGTCCGGCTTGCGATGTTCGAGCACCAGCTCCCGCATGGCCGCCACCTGCCATTGCCGCTGCGAGGAGGCCGGGTTGTAGACGGCGAACGCCATATCCGCCGACGCCACCGCCGAAATCCGTTGCGCCACCGTCTCCCACGGCTTGAGCCGATCCGAGAGCGAGATCATGGCGAAATCGTGGCCCAGCGGCGCGCCCATCCGGCTCGCCACGGCACTGGCCGCGGTCACGCCCGGCAGCACCCGCACCGGCACGTCCCGCCACTGCGGATCCGCCGACTCCTCGATCACCGCCGCCGCCATGGCGAACACGCCGGGATCTCCCGACGACACCACGACCACCTTGGCTCCGGCCTTGGCCATATCCAAAGCCATTCCGGCGCGCTCGGATTCGACCCGATTGTCACTGGCGTGCCGCCGCTGCCCGGCGCGCACCGGCACCCGGTTCACATACGTCGTGTACCCGACGATGTCGGTCGCCTCCGCCAGCGCCTGCGCTACCTCCGGCGTGGTCCAGCCTTCTGCACCGGGGCCGAGCCCCACAACGACGACCTCACCGATCGGATCCGACTGCGCGGCCGCCGGTTCCGGAGAAGCCGAGGCGGTCGCGGTCCGATCGATGGAATCCTGCGTGGTTCCAGCGGTTTCGGTCAGCGGAATTCGGGTGGAGGGTTCGGGACCCGGCACGATGGTGATCGCGAAATATGGGACGCTCGCGTCGTCGACGTCCGCCGCGCGCAGCACGCGCTGGCGAGTCGAGCTGGCGCGCTCGACGTAGTAGGCGTCGGCGAGGCGGCCGGAATCCGAAAGCGCCTGGCGCACACCGGGGTAGGTGCGGCCGAGCTTCATGATCGCGGCGGCGTCGGCTTCGCGGAGGCGGCGGGTGAGTTCGTCCGGCGGCAGGGTGCCGGGGAGGACGGTCAGCACCTGGTCGCCCTCGACCAGCGGGGTGCCCAGGGCGGCGGAGGCGGCGCTGACCGAGGTGACGCCGGGGATGATCTCGGTGTCGAAGCGGTCGGCCAGGCGGCGGTGCATGTGCATGAACGAGCTGTAGAACAGCGGGTCGCCGGCCGCGAGCAGGGCCACCGTGCGGCCTGCCGAAAGGTGCTCTGCCAGAACGGCTGCCGCCGATTCGTAGAACTCGTCGATCGCGCCCTGATACCCGCCCGGATGATCCGTGGTCTCGGTGGTCACCGGGTAGACCAGATGCTCCTCGAGCTGACCCTCGCGCATGTACGGGGCCGCGATGGCGCGCGAGATGCTGCGGCCGTGGCGCGCACTGTGGAAGGCGATGACGTCGGCCTCGCCGATGACGCGGGCGGCCTTGACCGTCACCAGTTCCGGATCGCCGGGACCCAGCCCGACACCCCAGAGCTTGCTCATTCTTGTTCGCTCGCAATCGCATTGAGGGCCGCGGCCGTGATGGCGCTGCCGCCGCGACGGCCGCGCACGGTCAGGAATTCGACGCCGCCGTATTCGGCCAGGGCCTGCTTGGATTCCGCGGCCCCGATGAAGCCGACGGGAATGCCGAGGACCGCCGCCGGGCGAGGCGCGCCCGCGTCCAGCATGTCCAGCAGGTGGAACAAGGCGGTCGGCGCATTGCCGATGGCCACCACCGCGCCGTCCAGTCGATCGCGCCAGAGTTCCAGCGCCGCAGCGGATCTGGTGTTCTCCATCCGCGCGGCCAGCTCCGGCACCCGAGGATCGCCGAGCAGGCACAGCACGTCGTTGTCGGCGGGCAGCCGCTTGCGCGTCACCCCCGAGGCGACCATGTTGGCATCGCACAGAATCGGCGCACCGGCCCGCAGCGCCGCGCGCGCCTTGGCCACCACATCGGTGCTGAAGTCCACGTCCCCGGCCAGATCCACCTGCCCGCAGGCGTGGATCATCCGCACCACCACCTGCGACACATCCGCCGGGAACCGGGCCAGATCGGCCTCGGCCCGGATGGTCGCGAACGAGCGCCGATAGATCTCGGCCCCGTCGGTGAGGTAGCTGGCACGTACGTCGGACATGGCGTCCACCTTAGATTTCGCGCGCCGAGCGGCCATGAGCGGGTAGTGCGCCGGGCCACAGCGGGGATGCGGTAGGCGCGAGAGCGCGGTCGCGTCGCCGCCCGCGCTTCGGGTCAGGTGCGGGGACGTTCGAGGAGGCGGGACATGACAATGTTGCTGCGGGTGCGCCCGACCCGCGCGTTCTCGCGGATCCGCTCGACGGTCGCCTCGATCTCGGCCATGTCGGTCGCCATCACATGAACGAGGGCGTCGGCCTCACCCGCGATCGTCCACACACCGACGACCTGCGGAATCGGTTCGAGGCTGCGGCGCAGTTCGGCGGGGGAGATGTTGTCGCGGTAGAAGACTTCGACATACGCCTCGGTGCGCCAGCCCAGGGCGGCCGGATTCACCACCGCGGTGAACCCGGTGATCTGCCCGCCCGCCACCATCTTGTCGACCCGGCGTTTCACCGCGGGCGCGGACAATCCGATGGCCGCGCCGATGTCCTGGAACGAGGCGCGGGCGTGCTCGAGCAGGTGGGCCAGAATGCGCCGATCGAGATCGTCCACCAGGTGTTTCCTTTCGCAATCGTGCACATGCATCGGGTTGACGCAACGAATCGCCGAAAAATCCATGATCAACGCAACGAATCGCTATTTCCCGTGCAACGGTACGCCACATACCTTCAGCTCAGCCCCGTCCGCGCCGCTTCCGAGGGAGTCCCGTTGACGTCCGTAGCGACCCTGCCCGCTCGTGATCCCGCCGCCCGTCGCCCCGTACCCCGCCGCTACCTCATGTGCCGTCCCGAGCACTTCGAGGTCACCTACGCCATCAATCCCTGGATGGACACCTCCGACCCCGTCGACCGCGCGCTCGCGCTGGCCCAGTGGGATGCCCTGCGTGCCGCCTACGAGGCGCACGGGCATCGGGTCGAGGTGATCGAACCCGTTGCGGGACTGCCCGATATGGTCTTCGCCGCCAATGGCGGACTGGTCATCGGTGAGAAGGCGCTCTCCGCGCGCTTCGCCAATCCCGAACGGGAGAAGGAAGGCCCGGCCTACCACGACTGGATGGCCGCACGCGGCTTCGCCGAGGTCGCGGCCGCGCGCGAAACCAATGAGGGCGAAGGCGATTTCGCGATCGCGGGGGACCGGATCCTGGCCGGCACCGGCTTCCGCAGCGCCCGTGGCGCCCACGAGGAAGTCGCGGAATTCTTCGGAATGCCCGTGGTCTCACTGGATCTGGTCGATCCGCGTTTCTACCACCTCGACACCGCGCTCATGGTGCTCGACGACACCATCGCGTACTACCCGGCCGCCTTCAGCGGCCCGAGCGCGCGACTGCTCGCGCAAATGTATCCGGATGCCCTCATCGCCACCGACGCGGACGCGGAAGTGCTGGGCCTCAACGGCGTCTGCGACGGCTACCACGTCTTCCTCACCGACAAGGCCACCGCCCTGGCCGAGCAGCTGCGGGATCGCGGCTACGAGCCGGTCGGGATCGATCTCTCGGAGCTGCTCAAGTCCGGCGGCAGCGTGAAGTGTTGCACCCTGGAACTGCACCGGGTCAAAACGGCAGCCGGGTCCGGAACGGACTGACGCCCGGATCGTGTAGCGGGTGGGCCAGGATCAGGAAGCGCAGCAACATGATCGCGCCGCTGATCTGGAGGGCGGCCAGCGGAATTTCGCCCAGGATCGCCGTGCCGACGGAGACCCACACATCCCCGGCACCGGCGGTCACGATGTCGAACCAGGCGTCCACGAGCAGCAACACCCCGGTGCCGAACGCCGGGAGGATCAGCACCACCCGGCGCTTCCACCCCAGATAGGCCGTGGTCGCCATCATGGCGACCAGCAGGATGTCGTAGCCGATCCAGGCCAGCGCCCAATGCCGCGCGTTGTACTCGGTCGGCAACGAGAACCCCAGATAGACGATCCACGGAATCAAGCCGATGCAGCCGCCGACCATGAGTGCCAGGCGAACCCGCCGATGCACCCGCACCACCTCGGGGCGCGGCAGCACCCGCTCGGGCGGCGGTTGCAGACGGCGAATGAGATCCCGCCGCTCGTCATCGGACATCGCCGCGATCTCGTCATCGCTGAGCTTCGACGCAGTCATGACCGCCTCCCTTCCACACGGGGATACACCGAGTCGAATTCTGAGCGTAGGCCGATCGGGTTGCCGAGCAATATCGATCGGGTTGTCGCATACCGCCCTCGGGCATCCCGGAGCGGGAACGGACGCCAGCTGTTGCGGGCCGCGCACCGCGTTCAACCGTCGGCGGCTCGAGCGCCGAATGACCTCGAGCGGCGGATCGATCTAGTCGGCCGGGATGATGTTGTATCCGTCGGGCGTGGCGATGATGTCGGTGACGGGGCCCTTGGGGCGGCCGCAGCGGCGGTCGCAGCCGGACCAGTGTTGGCGGCCGGCGGCGACGATATCTTCGGCGTCGAGGGCCTCGCGGGGGAATTGGGGTGCGCCGGTGGGGATTACGCGGCCCGAGTCGACGGCGGCGGTCGCGTCGGCGCGGACGTCGGTGAGGGATTTGGCGCAACCGGGCATGCCCGCGCAGGCGCTGACCAGGAGCCAGGGGGAGTTGGCATCGAAGATCAGGCCCATGGGGGCGAGGACCCGGACCACCTGTTCCGCGGTCCATTCGTCGAGGTCGGTGAGGACGACGCTGCGCCACGGGGTGACGAAGAGGGGGCGTTCGACGGCGGCGAGGAATTCGGCGGTGCGGGCGGGGAGAGAGCCGAGGCGCACGCCCGCACCGAGGGCCACATTGCCGTCGTCCTGGCTCAGCCAGCCGATCGGAATGTCCTGGCGCGGAGCGAGTTCGAGGGGTTCGCCATTGGCGGTCAGGTCGGAGCGGGAGGTCAGCACATGCTCGGTCACCCTGGCATTGCCGTCGGGGATCTCGTGCAGCCGCCACTGGCCGTCACGCAGTTCCAGGAACGCGTGGGCGGCGGCGAGCATCAGATCCACCGCCGCTGCGGGAGGCACACGCACCCCGGAGTCCTTGCCCGCCAACAGAAGTGCGTAGGTGTTCTCGTCGATCGCGTGGACGCCGATATCGCCGCCGAGTCCGCTGACATCGCCGCGCCCGTCGTCGAGGGTGAACAGCACCCGTCCGGGCAGTTCGGCCAACCGCGGGTTCGCCTGTAGTCCCTCGTCGAGCGCGGGCACCAGCGGATGCACGTCGGTCCAGCCGCCGACCCGGCCCGACAGGGGAGAGGCGATGATGTTCCGCACCCGCTCATGGGTGGCGCTGGGCAGCAGACCGGCCTCGGCGAGTCGCTCCCCGAGCGCCGCCGCATCCCGTACCTGCCGGAACTGCACATTGCCCCGCGAGGTGAGTTCGATATTGCCGTCACCCAGATCGACGGCCGCCGCGGCCAAGGCCTGCAGCTGCTCGGGGGAGAGCCGTCCACCGGGCACACGGATACGAGCGAGGGGACCGTCGGCCGCTTGATGCAGGCGCAGCACCCCCGGGCAGGAATCGGGATCGGTTCGCGTCATGACGCTCCTCAGCCTACGGAGGATCCCGAGGTCGAGCACCCACCGGGGACTAGGTATCCAAATCTAGAGATATTGCGATCTACGCATGTATATCGGCATGTTCGAACCGACACCGAAAAGACGAGCCTCGACGAACCGCCGGTTGCGCTAAATGGAAGATCCCGGGGTGGTGGCCCCGGGATCTGGTTGGTGGGTCGGTCTGTTCGGTTGGCTAGTGGCGGGATTCGATGACCCTGGGTGCGCCGCGGCGGCGGGCGAAAGCGGGCGTGGCCCCCCAGGAGTCGTTGAGGAGGCTGGGGGCGTCGTGGTGTTCGACGTGGTCGCGGTGGATGGTGGTGGTCATGACCGTCAGGCCGAAGAGGACCGTGGCGGCGCAGATGATGCCCGAGATCATGGCCCACTGCGTATGACCGGAGCCGGCGGCCGTGAGGGCCATGGCCAGCGTTGCGAAGGCAACCAATGCGCAAAAGTATCCCGACCAGGCAGCAAAGCGGTTCCGCCTGACCCATCCTGGAGTGGTTGGCATACCGGCAGCATACTTTCGGACCGGTCGGTCTCCCAGGTCTGTGAGCGAGCCTTTGCCGCACTGTGATCCGGGCGGGTTACCGGTGTGGGGGAGGGCTCGCGATAGCATCGGCGAGCTCGTCGAACGGAAGAAACCGGTGCAATTCCGGTGCGGTCGCGCCACTGTGACAGTCAGACCTTCCGGCGGGCGCCGAACCATGCTGGGCGCGTCACCCTAGGAAGGCCGAAACCTGTGATCCTGCTGCTGTCCACCTCCGACACCGATCTGCTGAGCGCGCGCGCCAGCGGCGCCGACTACCGGCTCGCCAATCCCGCGCGCCTGCTGCCGGAGGACCTGCCCGGCCTCCTCGAGGGCGCGGAGCTGGTGATCGTGCGCATCCTGGGCGGCAAGCGGGCCTGGGAAACGGGCCTGGAGACCGTGCGCGCCAGCGGAATTCCGCTGGTCGCCCTCGGCGGCGAGATCGCCCCCGACGCCGAGCTCATGGAGTGCTCGACCGTGCCGGGCGGCGTGGCCGCGGACGCGCACAACTACCTGGCGGCGGGCGGACCGCGAAACCTGCTGCAGCTGCACAACTTCCTCTCCGACACGGTGCTGCTCACCGGGCACGGCTTCGAACCGCCGGTGGAGATGCCGAGCTGGGGTGAGCTGGAACGCGATTCGCGCCCGGTCGCCGCGGACGCCCCGACCGTGGCGGTCGTGTACTACCGCGCCCAGCACCTGGCCGGGAACACCGGCTACATCGACGCGCTGTGCGGGGCCATCGAGGACAAGGGCGCGCGGGCGCTGCCGGTGTACTGCGCCTCGCTGCGCACCGCCGAACCCGAACTGCTGGCGGAACTGCGCAAGGCCGATGCGCTCGTGGTGACCGTGCTGGCCGCCGGTGGCACCAAGCCCGCCACCGCGTCGGCGGGCGGCGATGACGAGGCCTGGGACGTGGGCGCGCTCGCCGATCTGGATGTGCCGATTCTGCAGGGCCTGTGCCTGACCAGCGGTCGCGAGCAGTGGGAGGCCAATGACGACGGCCTGTCCCCGCTGGATGTGGCCACCCAGGTGGCGGTGCCGGAATTCGACGGGCGCATCATCACGGTGCCGTTCTCGTTCAAGGAGTTCGACGCCGACGGCCTGTCGACCTATGTCCCCGACGCCGAGCGCGCGGCCCGGGTCGCGGGCATCGCGGTGCGCTACGCGCTGCTGCGCCACATTCCGGCCGCGCAGAAGAAGATCGCCCTGGTGCTGTCGGCGTATCCGACCAGGCACGCCCGCATTGGCAACGCGGTCGGCCTGGACACCCCGGCCAGTGCGATCAAGCTGCTCACCGAGATGCGTTCGGCTGGTTACGATCTGGGCGCCGAGGGGGAGATCCCCGGCCTGGCGCAGGGTGACGGTGACGCCCTGATCCACGCGCTCATCGCCGCGGGCGGTCAGGATCCGGACTGGCTGAGCGCGGAACAGCTGGAGGGCAACCCGATTCGTATCGGCGCCGACCTCTACACGCAATGGTTCGAGACGCTGCCGGAGGATCTGCGCGAGGCCGTGATCGAGGCGTGGGGTCCGCCGCCGGGCGAGCTCTACGTCGACCGCTCCGCCGACCCCAAGGGCGAAATCGTCATCGCCGCACTGCGTTTCGGCAATGTGGTGCTGATCGTGCAGCCCCCGCGCGGCTTCGGTGAGAACCCGGTCGCCATCTACCACGACCCGGATCTGCCGCCGAGCCACCACTATCTGGCCGCCTACCGCTGGCTGGCCGCGGCGGAGGGCTTCGCCGCCGACGCCGTGGTGCACCTGGGCAAGCACGGCAACCTGGAGTGGCTGCCCGGCAAGACCCTCGGCATGTCGGCGTCGTGTGGCACCGATGCCGCGCTGGGGGATCTGCCGCTGATCTACCCGTTCCTGGTCAACGATCCGGGTGAGGGCACCCAGGCCAAGCGCCGCGCCCACGCCACCCTGGTCGACCACCTCATCCCGCCCATGGCGCGTGCCGAAACCTACGGTGACATCTCGCGTCTGGAGCAGCTGCTCGACGAGCACGCCAATATCTCCGCGCTCGACCCCGCGAAGCTGCCCGCCATCCGCCAGCAGATCTGGACGCTCATGCGCGCGGCCAAGATGGACCACGATCTGGGCCTGACCGAACGGCCCGACGAAGAGGTCTTCGACGACATGCTGCTGCATGTCGACGGCTGGCTGTGCGAGATCAAGGACGTGCAGATCCGCGACGGATTGCACGTGCTCGGCCAGGCGCCCGAGGGTGAGGCCGAGGTCGATCTGGTGCTGGCCATGCTGCGCGCCCGGCAGCTCTGGGGCGGCGAGGTCAATGTGCCCGGTCTGCGAGAAGCGCTGGGGCTCAGCGAAGCCGGGGACGAGGCCCGCGAGCGCGTCGATGCCTTCGAGCGGCTGGCGCGCGAACTGGTCGCGGCCATGCAGGAGGTCGACTGGGATGTCGACTCCATCGACGCCGTCACCGAGGCGATGCTCAGCGGCGAACTGGCCCGGGCGGCCGGAATCACCGACACCGCAACGCCTTTGGTCGAGGTTCGCAAGGTGCTCGGCTTCGCGGCCACCGAGGTGGTGCCGCGGCTGCGCCAGACCGGCGTCGAGATCGCGCGTATCCTGCACGCCCTCAACGGCGGTTTCATCCCGGCCGGGCCCAGCGGCTCCCCGCTGCGCGGCCTGATCAACGTGCTGCCGACCGGCCGCAACTTCTACTCCGTCGATCCCAAGGCGGTGCCGTCGCGGCTGGCATGGGAAACCGGTCAGGCCATGGCGGATTCGCTGCTCGAGCGGTACCTGGCCGATCACGGCGAGTACCCGCGCTCGGTGGGCCTGTCGGTGTGGGGCACCTCGGCCATGCGCACCTCCGGCGACGATATCGCCGAGGTGTTCGCACTCCTGGGTGTGCGGCCGGTGTGGGACGAGGCCAGCCGCCGCGTCACCCGCCTCGAGGCCATCTCGCTCGAGGAGCTGGGTCGGCCGCGCATCGACGTGACCGTGCGCATCAGCGGCTTCTTCCGCGACGCCTTCCCGCACGTGCTCGCCCTGCTCGACGACGCGGTCCGCCTGGTCGCCGAACTCGACGAGCCCGCCGAATCCAACTACGTGCGCGCCCACGCCCAGGCCGACCTGGCCGAGCACGGTGACGAACGCCGCGCCACCACAAGGATTTTCGGCTCCAAGCCGGGCACCTACGGCGCGGGCCTGCTGCAGCTCATCGACTCCAAGAGCTGGCGCACCGACGACGATCTCGCGCAGGTGTACACCGCCTGGGGCGGTTTCGCGTACGGCCGCGATCTCGACGGCGCACCCGCCGCCGACGACATGCGCACCGCGTACCGGCGAATCGCGGTGGCGGCCAAGAACACCGACACCCGCGAGCACGATATCGCCGACTCCGACGACTACTTCCAGTACCACGGCGGCATGGTCGCCGCGGTGCGCGCGCTGACGGGGAAGAACCCGGAGGCCTACATCGGCGACAGCACCCGCCCGGACCACGTGCGCACCCGCACCCTGTCCGAGGAGACCACCCGGGTGTTCCGGGCCCGCGTGGTGAACCCGCGCTGGCTCGAGGCCATGCGCCGGCACGGCTACAAGGGCGCGTTCGAGATGGCCGCCACCGTCGACTATCTCTTCGGCTACGACGCCACCACCAATGTGGTCGCCGACTGGATGTACGAAAAGCTCGCCGAATCGTATGTATTCGACGAGACCAACCGGAAGTTCATGGAACAGTCGAATCCCTGGGCGCTGCACGGTATTGCGGAGCGGTTGCTGGAGGCTGCGGAGCGGAAACTCTGGGAGCAGCCCGAGAGCGAGACCCTCGATCGGCTGCGGCAGATCTATCTGGAGACCGAAGGCGAACTGGAGTAAGCGAATTCGACCGGTCGGATGGCCGGTGGCGGCGTGTCGGGGTGACGCACAGGACAAGGGCGGACAACCCCGGCACCTGGGTCTTCCCTGCTCATGTCCTTAAGAGGATCATAAGAATCGTCCCGGCGTCGTACTCGGGGAGGCGACGGGTCACCCGTCGAGGTTCCAATAGCCTTGGCGGGATCGATAATTCGATGTGGAATTCCCCGATTCGCCGCGCTATCGCGTCCGCGAATTCGAGTTGCAGTGTTCCGGCGTGTCCCACGGATTCGCCTGCTCGGCCCTGCGGTGAATCGGCTCTTCGATTGCAGGGAACCATTATGAGAATTGCCAAAATCGCCGCTACCGCTTTACTTTCCGTCGCCGCCCTGTGTGTCGCCACGGTGACCGCACACGGTGAACCCGTCCTCGCCACGCCCGGTATCACCGGCAGCGATCAGGGCGTGAACTACTCCGTCGCCCTCGCACCGGACCGCAGCGCCGTCACCACCACCCTCGCCGCGGGCCACTTCGAGCTCGCCGGCGCGGCGGTGAACGTGATCGCGCCCTCGGGCGAGATCATCGGATCGCTACCGCTGGTCTACCAGGCCGCCGACCGCGTCCTGACCGTCGTCCCCGACCTGAGCGCGGGCGGCACCGAATTGACCGTGCGGCCCAGCAATCCCGCCGATCTGGCCACCCCGACCGCCGAGGTGGTGGCGCTGCAGAATGTCGCCAATGCCGGATCGATCGTGGCCGGCGCGCTCATCGGCTGCGTGGTCGGCGCGGTGATCGGATTCTTCTTCTTCGTGGTCGGCGCCATCGTCGGCTGCTTCGTCGGAGGCATCCTCGGCGCGGTCATCGCCGGCGATCAGCCGTAACCCGGAAGGAACACGCTGCCGCCGCCGGACCGGTCCCCGTCGGTTCGGCGGCTCGCGCTGCGTGATAATGGTTGCGGCGTGCGCGAAAACCGTTATGCCGGAGCGATTTCGATGCCGATGGTGCCGGTGTCGCCGCGCCGCAGCTTGCTCAGCGTGATGCTCACCCAGCCCAGGATCCCGTAGCGGCGCTTGATCAGATCCCGCGCCCGTTCCGAGCCCGGGGCATCGAGGATCAAGGCCGAACCCTTCAGCAGCTCGCCGTGGGTCTTGCCCCGGAAATCGCACGGCTGCACCGTCACCTCGGGATTGCGCCGGATGCGCTTGACCTTCCAGCTGTCGGTGACCGTCCAGACATAGAGACGACCCCCGTCGAGAGCGGCCCATACCGGCGTCCCCACCGGGGTTCCGTCCTTCTTGAAGGTGGTCAGCTGTACATAGTTCGCCTTGCCCAACGGCTCGAACGTATTGTCCACGCCCGCAGCCTATCCGCTGAACGGCCGTGACGCCGATCACGCGCCGAGCCATAGGCGCGGACCCGCCTCGTCTCCGTACCTTGGGTTTCGAACCCGATCGGCAAGGAGGCGCACGATGGCGGCTGTTTCGATTCCGGTGCTCTGGGGTGGCGATCTGCCCGAGACCCTCGACTTCTACCGCACGCTTGGCTACAAGGTCACCTACGAGATGACCCGTCCCTATATCTACGGAATGGTCGAACGCGCCGGCTTCCAATTGCACTTCGGCCCGACGCCGAAGGGGATGACGAGTGGCGAGGAAGCCCACATCAGCTGCCTGGTCATCGTCGAGGAGGTCGAGGCCTGGCACGCCGAGTTCAAGGCCGCCCTGCGGGCCCGCTACGGCAGGGTGCCCGCGAAGGGCGCCCCGCGGATCACCCGGTTCCGTCCCGGCCAGACCCGGTTCACGGTCGTGGACCCGGTCGGCAATACCGTCATCTACGTCCAGCCCGACGAGCCCGACCCCGAATACGGCGGCTCCAAGCAACTCGAGGGGCTGGCGCGGGTGCTCGACAATGCCCGTATCTACCGCGATTCCAAGCTCGACGACGCCACCGCCACCCGCGTCCTCGAAACCGGGCTGCGCCGCTTCGCCGCCACGGCCCCACTGCTCGACCAGGCGCGGGCGCTGGCCATGCTGGCCGAAATCGCCGCCGTGGCAGGCGATTCCGACCGGGTGACCGAACTGCGGGCACGGATCGAGGCCCTGGGGCTCACCGCGGACGACCGAGCCGCGCTCGAGGAGGACCTGCGCGCGGTCACCGACGCAGGCGAGTGATCAGACCGGCTGCGCGCCCACCATGCGCAGCGCCAGGGCGGCGTAGTCCGCGCCGATCTGGTTCGGGGTGCGGCGGTAGTCGGGGGAGTACCAGCGGGCGGTGTCCACGCACAGCGACATGAGAGCCAGCGTGGTGGCGTGGGTGTCGGCGACGTCGAAGACCTTGTCGGCCACACCCTGAGCGACCAGATCGCGGACCAGACGGTGGATCGCGATCTGGATGTCGATCACCTCGGCCCGATGCTCGTCGGTCAGGTCGGTGAGGTGGTGCAGCACCACCTTCACCGACGCCGCGTGCTCGGCGTGCCACACCGTGAGGTCGCGCACAACCGCGGTGAGATGGTCGGCCGGGCTGCCCGGCGCGGCGGCCGCGGCGGTGGCGACCTGCTGGGTCAGGCGCATCGAGGACAGCGAAATGCGGTAGAGCACTTCCTCTTTGGAGCCGAAGTGCACGTACAGGCCCGCGGGGCTGAGCCCGGCGCGGGCCGCGATATCGCGGGTGGTGGTGGCGTGGAAGCCGCGTTCGGAGAAGGCGTCGATGGCGGCCAGGAAGATGCGGCGCTGGCCTTCCGGAAAGCGGCGCTGGGACAGTTCGAGATGCGCCACCGCGGCGGTGTCGCGCCCGCCGTTCTCGGCGCCCGGCGCCACGTCGTCGTTACCCATCGAATGAGTATCTCCCAGTGAATGTTTCACCCGAGCACCGGCCGGGCCCGAGGGCGGCCCGGCCGGTGCGGCGCACCGGATCGGGTTGGAGGCGCGGGATCCGGTGCGCCGGGCCGGGTGGCTACTTGGCAGGCGCGGGCGGGGTGAAGGGCGCGTTGATGGTGGTGAAGTACTGCACGGCGGCGGCGATGACGGCCGGCGCGGTCACGAACAGCTGCCCGGCGATGGTGCCCAGGAAGCCGACGGTCGCCGCGCCGAGCACGCACCCGCCGAGCGGGCCGAGGCCGAACAGGGTGGCCAGCACGCCGGTGGCGACCAGGCCCACGCCCGCGCCCACGACGCAGCCCACCGCCGCGCCGCCGAGGCCGCCGACCAGGGTGCCGACGGTCGCGCCCATGGTGATGGTTTGGGCCAGTCGGTTCCAGGCGGCCTGCTCCCGGTCGTACTGGGTCTTCCACGGGGCCTGATCCTCGTAGGGCAGGGACACCGGCTTGTAGACCGCGTGCGCCTCATCGAATTGCGGGGTCAGGGTGGCGACGTGGTCGTTGACCTGGGCGGCGACGGGAAAGACGAAATCGTCCACGCGGAAGGACAGTTCGGTGCCCGCGACCACGGTGCCGTCGGCGCCCTTGATCGTGAAGACACCGTTGTCGACGCCCATCGAGCCGATATCGGTGCGGATCGTCATGGTGCCGTCCTCGGCGGTGTTGGCGACGTAGTTCACCGGGGACTGGGCGGCGGGGGCGGCATTGGCCGTCCCGCATCCGATGACGGCCGAGCCGATCAACAGGGCGGAGGTGGCGGCGATTTTCCTCATCTGGGTCCTTCACGAGCCTGCACCTGGCGGGCCAGGTGTTCACCGAACGAGCCGGAACTGACGTCGTGGACTGACGTGGTTCCGGTCACATGTACGCTAAGCGGGCGCTTAGTCCGGCGAGACGTTAGCTGGATCACAGCGCTGTGGTCAAGCCCACATCTGAAAATGCGTCGTCTTGGAAGGGAGTTACGTCGATCAGGGCGGCCGCCCGACCTTCGGCAAGGTGCTCGCCCGAGCAGCTCGGACCGGGAAATCCCGGTCCGCGAGACCGGGGCGGGGGATCCGCCGATCGTCCGCGCAGTATCGTGCGTCGATCCCCGCCACGCGGCCGAGCGCGGAAACCCGATGTGTCGTCCGGGTTTCCGCGCTCAGGCCGATATCACGCCGCGCGGGTGAGGACCTGTGGGCCGGACTCGGTGATGGCGATGGTGTGTTCGGAGTGGGCGGTGCGGGAGCCGTCGGCCGAGCGCAGCGTCCAGCCGTCGGGGTCGGTGATGATGCGGTCGGTGGTGCGCGCGAACCAGGGTTCCACGGCGATGGTGAGTCCCGGGCGCAGGCGGAAGCCGCGGCCCGCGCGGCCGCTGTTGGGGACGTGCGGGTCCTCGTGCATGGTGCGGCCCAGGCCGTGGCCGCCGAATTCGGTATTGATCGGGTAGCCGCCCGCGCGCGCGACCGCGGCGATGGCCGCGGACAGATCGCCGATGGTGTTGCCCGCCTGGGCGACCGCGATGGCCGCGTCCAGGGCCTCCTCGGTGGCGCGGACCAGGCGCGCGTCCTCGGGGTCCGGGGTGCCGATGATGGTGGTGACGGCCGAATCGGCGACCCAGCCGTCGATGCTCACCGCGAGATCCATGCTCAGCACATCGCCGTCGCGCAGGGTGTAGTCGAACGGGAGTCCGTGCAGCACGGCGTCATTGACCGACAGACAGATGGTGTTGCGGAAAGGGCCGCGGCCGAAGGAGGGGGAGTAGTCCCAGTAGCAGGAGACCGCGCCGCGCTGGCGGATGCGTTCGCGGACCACGGCTTCCAGTTCGAGGAGATTCACCCCGATCTGTGCCTTCTCCCGTAGTTCGCTCAGCACCTCGGCCACGAATCCGCCGGTGACCCGCATGCTTTCGATCTCGGCCGGGCTCTTGAGCTCCACCATGACAACCTCCCTCAATTGGTATTTTAATACCACCGTAGCCGGTTGCGGTATTTAAATACCAACCGTAGGGTGGCGGGCATGGTTCGACTGCCGCTCACGCCCGCCCAGCTCGAGGCCGGCCGCCGCCTGGGTTCCGCGCTGCGGGCCGCGCGCGCGAACCGGGACCTGATGGAAGTGGCCGAGAGCGCGGGCATCTCGCCGGAGACACTGCGCAAGATCGAGTCGGGGCGGCTGCCGACCCCGGCGTTCGGGACCGTCGTGGCGCTCTCGCGCGCCCTCGGTATTCCGCTCGACGATCTGGCCGATGTCTGGCAGCCGAGCCGGGAACACCGCTCGGCCTCCTGACCGCGATCAGTCGACGGTCAGCTCAACCGGCACCGCGATGACATCGACCATCGCGCCGTTGCGCAGCACCGTCACCGGCAGCGATCGGCCGATGGCGTCGGCGAACAATTGCCGCTGAATGCCCTGCGCATCCCGGATTTCCGCGCGCGCCACGCTGAGCACCAGGTCTCCGCGGCGCAGTCCGGCGCGTTCGGCCGGGCCGCCGCGCACCACCTCCACGATGCGCAGTCCGGCATCCTGGCCGGTGCGCTCGGCCACCGCGCTGGGCAACGGCGCGGGCACCCCGACCACACCGAGATAGGCGCGGCGGACCCGGCCCTCGGTGAGTAGGGTGCTGACGATGCGGCGGGTGGTGGCATTGATCGGAATCGCCAGGCCCAGGCCGATTCCCGCGACCGCGGTATTGATTCCCACCACGCGTCCGGCCGAATCCGCCAGCGCCCCACCGGAATTGCCGGGGTTGAGGGCGGCGTCGGTCTGGATCACGTCCTCGATGACGCGGGCGGTGCGGCGATTGCCGACCGGCACCGACCGGCCCAGCGCGCTCACCACGCCCGCGGTGACCGATCCGGCCAGTCCCAGCGGGCTGCCGACCGCGACCACCAGCTGGCCGACCACCAGGCGGTCCGCATCACCGAGGACCGCCGCGGCCGGTGCCCCGCCGCGGGCCCGCAGTACCGCCAGATCCGAGAGCGGATCCACGCCCACCACATCGAATTTCGATTCCAGCCCGTCGGCGAACACCACGGTCCCGCCGCTGGACTCGCCCACTACGTGGGCATTGGTGAGCAGGAAACCGTCGCCGGTGAACACCACCGCCGAACCGCCGCCGCGGCGGGTCTGCACGCTGGCCACGTGCGGTGTCACCGATTTGGCGACCGCGATCACGGTGCGCGAGTAGGAGTCCAGGGCCGCGGCGTCGGGAACGCCGAAGCCGGGCTGAGCGACCGGCTCGGCGGCATCCGCGTTCTCGTCCATCGGCCAGAGGGCAGCTTCGTCGTCCATGACGACCACCATCCGATTACATGATTACGTTGCGATGAAACCAGGATGCGCGCGGTACGACCCCCGCGACAACCGGTTCGCCGACAGCGCAACCCGATTCAGCGGATCGTGTACTTCAGGTGCGTGACGCGGGAGCCGGGGGTGACCTCCGGATCCTCGAGCAGCACCGGTGCGTCGGCGAGCTCACCGAACAGCGGAACGCCACCGCCCAGCAACACCGGCACCAGATCGACCCAGACCTCGTCGAGCAGACCCGCGTCCAGGCACTGGCGTGCGACATCGCCGCCGCTGACCCCGACCATCTTCTCGCCCGCGATCCCGCGCGCGACCTCGACGGCCTCCTTCACACCGCCGGTCACGAAGGTGAACGGCGAGTCGGGATGCTCGGCGATCCACTCCTCGGGCACGGTGTGGGTGACGACCACGATCGGCTTATCGGCCGGATGGGTGCCGCCCCACCCGTTGGTGAGCGTGAACAGCCGCTTGCCGACGATGTACACGCCGACGCTGTCGAGCCACGCCTTCAGGTAGGCGGCGTCGTCGGCGGTCAGATTGAACGGGATTTCGGGATGGGTGCTGGCGATCGGGACATCGCCACTCTGATACCAGGCGAACAGGTGCTCGAATCCGGTTTCGCCGGGTCCGGCGATGAATCCGTCGACGGACATGCTCGCGCCGGTGACTACTTTGCTCATTGCTCTACTCCTTCAGCGATGGAACGAGAAGCGGCGGGAATTGCCGTCTCTGCGAGGTAGTCGGAGCCGTTATCGAGCAATCATCGTTGTTGGCGAAGGAATTTTCCCGGGGAACCGAGTCTTAGGTCGCTTGGCTGACCGAGGACATGTGGAAGTCGGGGATTCGCAAGGGGGGCATGGCGGTTCGGGTGAACCAGTCCTTCCATTCGCGGGGGAGGGTGATCTCGGTGCGGCCGGCTTCGGAGACTCGGCGCAGCAGGTCGAGGGGGCTCTCGTTGAAGCGGAAGTTGTTGACGGCGGCGGTGACTTCGCCGTTCTCGACGAGGTAGACGCCGTCTCGGGTGAGGCCGGTCAGCAGCAGGGTGGCGGGGTCGACCTCGCGGATGTACCAGAGGCAGGTCAGCAGCAGGCCGCGTTCGGTGCGGGCGATCATGTCCGGGAGGGTGGCGTCGGTGCCACCGGTCATGAGCAGGTTCTCGCCGGGAAGGGTGACGGGGGCGTCGAATTCGGCGGCGGTGGCGCGGGGATAGACCAGGGATTCGATGACGCCGGAGCCGATCCAGTCGGTGCGCCGCGCGGTCAGGCCGTTGTCGAAGACCGACAGCGATTCCGAGGAGGACGGGGTCGCCACGAACGGGCGGTACTCCAGGCCCGCGGCGCTCGGGTCGGAGTAGAGGGTGAGCGGAATCTCGGTGAGCCGCTCGCCGATTCGGGTGCCGCCCTTGCGGGAGAAGGCGGTGTGGCCCTCGTGCGCGCCGCGGCCCTCCATGGACCAGGCCATGTAGATCATGAGATCGGCCACCGCCGAAGGGGGAAGCAGGGTTTCGTAGCGGCCCGCGGGCAGATCCACGCGGCGCTTGCCCCAGTCCAGGCGGCGGGAGAGTTCGGCGAGCAGGCCGGGGGTGTCGACGTCGCTGAAATCGGTGGTGCCGGTGCCCACCCAGGCGCTGGCCAGTTCCGCGCCCTCGCCACGCTTGCCGTTGATCTCGACCGAACCGGTCGGCTGAACCCAGCGTCGCCGCACACCGGTGGAGGTGCCCAGCCAGGTGGAGTGCATCTGGTGGTGGGCGAAACCGTAGAGGCGGTCGGCGCCGTCGAAGCCGGCGGCGAGATCGCTTGCCAGGGTGGTGAAGACACCGATATCGGTGGTGCCCGGTGCACCGGACCAGTCCAGCCCGCGGTCGGGGGTGTCGGCGGCGTCCGGCTCGAGCAGCGGCATGGCGTCGCGCGCGGGTTCGGCGGTGCGCGCGGCCTCCTCGCTGGCGCGCACCACGGCCTCGATATCGGCGGGGTCCACGCTGGTGGAACTCACGCTGCCGACGCGCGCGGCGTTCGGCCCGTCGCGGAACACCGAGACCACCGCCCAGTCCCGGGCGACCGAGGAACCGTTGGTGGTCATGGAGTTTCCGGCCCAGCGCAGCGACGCCTCGTGCGCGTCGGTGACGATCACCACGGCCTCGTCGGCGCGGGAGGCGCGCAGCGCGCGTTCGACGACCTCGGGGGCGGGGAGCACACTCACCGTTGTCGGTCCTTTCGTGGAGAAGATGCTGTCCGGCCCTGCTCTTACTGTCCGGCCTCGGCGCGGGTATTGAGAATATTGATGCCGCGCACCAGCACCGACGGGCAGCCGTGCGAGACCGCCGCCACCTGGCCGGGTTGCGCCTTGCCGCAGTTGAACGCGCCGCCGAGCACCCAGGTCGAGGGCCCGCCGACGGCCTCCATCGAACCCCAGAAGTCGGTGGTGGTGGCCTGGTAGGCGACATCGCGCAGCTGCCCGGCCAATTCGCCGTTGCGGATGCGGAAGAAACGCTGACCGGTGAACTGGAAGTTGTAGCGCTGCATATCGATCGACCACGACTTGTCGCCGACGATGTAGATGCCGTTCTCGACGCGCGAGATCAGGTCCGCGGTGCTGGTGTCGCGCACCGGATCCGGTTGCAGCGACACATTGGCCATGCGCTGGATCGGCACGTGGTGCGCGGAGTCGGCGTAGGAGCAGCCGTTGGAGCGTTCGAGTCCCAAGCGGGGCGCGAAGACTCGATCCAGCTGGTAGCCGACGAGAATGCCGTCGCGCACCAGATCCCAGCGCTGCCCGGCCACGCCCTCGTCGTCCCAGCCGACGCTGGCCAGGCCGTGCTCCTGGGTGCGGTCGCCGGTCACATGCATGATCGGGGTGCCGTACTTCAGGGTGCCGAGCTTGTCGGGCGTGGCAAAGGAGGTTCCGGCGTAGGCGGATTCGTAGCCGATGGCGCGGTCGTATTCGGTGGCGTGGCCGATGGATTCGTGGATGGTCAGCCACAGGTTGGTCGGGTCGATGACCAGGTCGGTGGGCCCGGCCGTCACGCTGGGGGCCTTCACCTTCTCGGCCAGCCACTCCGGGATCTGCGCGAGTTCGCCTGCCCAGTCCCAGGTTCCGTCCGCGCCGGTCACGTACTCCCAGCCGCGCCCGGCCGGGGCGGCGAGGGTGCGCATGGTCTCGAACACGCCCGCCGCCGGGTCGACGGTGATCGCCTCGAGCTGCGGGTGCAGCCGGACCCGCTGCTGGGTGATGCGGGAGCCGAAAGTGTCGGCGTAGAAGGTCTGTTCCTTGACCTGCAGCACCGACGCCGTCACGTGATCGACGCCGTCGGCGGCCTTCAAACGCTCCGAATAGTCCAGCAGCAGCGCCACTTTCTCCGGTGTCGGCACGGAGAACGGATCGACGTCATAGGGCGAGACGTGTTCCACGCCGTCGTAGCGCGGCTCGGCGGCCAGCTCGACCCGCTCGCGATTGAGCGCGCGCAGCGTGCTCGCGACCGTGACCGCCCGGCGCGCCACCTCGGCGGCGGTGTCGGTGGTCAGGTCGGCGTGCGAGGCGAAACCCCAGGTGCCGTCGACGATCACGCGCACCGCGAACCCGAGATCGATACTGTCCGACACCGATTCGACACGACCGTCGCGCAACCTGATGGACTGCTGCACAAGTCGATGCACGCGCAGGTCGGCGTACTCGGCCCCGGCCGCGCGGGCCGCGCTCAACGCGGCGTCGGCGAGCGCGGACAACGGCAGCGCACGGAACTGGTCGTCCACGACAGCGGTAGCGATGCTCACCCGCACCACGCTAGAGGGCGACACGCCGCAGCGACAAGATTCGACTCACCCCGCAGGAAATATCAGACCCCGCAAACGTGCATACGCTGCAACAATGCGTGAAGTGCCAACGCGCACACGGTGAAACGGCACGCACAACGGCTGGACATGCCACGTTTTGCTGACCGGATGCCGTACTGTCTGCCCGCGTGCCGCCATCCGCACTCCGCGATCGCAAACGGGAACGCACCCGCCGAGCCCTGCTCGAAGCCGCCGTCGAACAGTTCGAGAGCCGAGGATACGAGGCGACCACCGTCGCCGATATCGCGGCCGCCGCCGAAGTCGGCACCAGAACGTTCTTCAACTACTTCGCCAGCAAGGAGGAACTACTGTTCCCCGAGCCGGACGAACGTGTGCAGGCCGCCGTGCGCGCCATCGCCACCCGCCGGCCCGGGGAACGCCCCGTCGAGGTGCTGCTGCGCGCCCTGCGCGCCGCCGGTGACAATCCCGGCGACCACCTCGGCGACACCCTCGCCGCGCGGATCGCCGTACTGCGCGCGCAGGTTTCGCGCACCGTGCCCGCGGTCAGCGGGCGCGCCGCCTACGCGCAGCTGGCCTCCCAGCAGGAGATCGCGCGGCAATTGCGTACCGCCTTCCCCGAGGAACTCGACGATGTCGGGGCGGCCGCGCTGGTGGGTGCGGTCGTCGGGGCGGTGTCGGGTGCGCTGACCGTGCTGTTCCAGCGGCCCGGGCTCGCCGAGGACGGTGAAGCGCTGCAACGCAAGATCCAGGAGACCACCTCGAAGGTGCTGGCGCCGTGGCTGTCCCAGCCCGCGCCGGAACCGCGCGAACTGCCCGGCGAGCAAACACAATTGCTGCCCGATGTCCCGCTACGCCCGGAGCCGGAAGCCTTCCGCCCGATCGGGACGGTGCATCGGCTGACCTCGGAGTCCGCGCCGCGCTCACCCTTCGAACGCGCCCTGCCCGTCATCCACCGCCAGCCCGAGGACGCTCGCGTCTGACCTGCTAGCCGAACTGTTGCCAGCCCAGACGGATGACCATGGCGATGACGACGACCAGCAGGACGGCGCGGACGAAGCCCGCGCCCTTCGCCAGCGCCATGCGTGAACCGACCACGGACCCGGCCACATTCGCGACCGCCATGGACAGGCCCAATGCCCACAGCACGTGGCCGGTGCTCGCCAGATATATCAGCGAGCCCAGGTTGGAGCCGCAGTTGATGACCTTGGCCATGGCCGCCGCGCGGACGAATTCGGTGCCGAGCAGGGTGGCGAAGGTGATGATCAGGAAGGTGCCGGTGCCCGGGCCGAGGATGCCGTCGTAGAGGCCGATCAGGCCCGCGGCCAGGGCCACGACCAGGATCGTCTTGCGGCGGGTCGGGGGATGGGTGGCCATGGTGACGCCGACCGAGGGGCGCAGGGTCACGAAGATCGCCACGCCGACGAGCACGACCATGACGATCGGGACGAAGAACTTCTTGTCGATCAACGCGACCGCCGCCGACCCGCAGGCGGCGGCGATCGCGGCGATGAGCGCACCGGGGATCAGCACCTTCCAGCGCATCGGCACCTTGCGGGCGAAGGTGATGACCGCCGCGCTGGTGCCGGAGAAGGCGGCGATCTTGTTGGTGCCCAAGGCCGTCTGCGGAGCCAGACCGGGAAGCACCACGAACAGCGTCGGCAACACGATCAACCCCCCGCCGCCGACCACCGCATCGACCCAACCGGCCGCCGTCGCCGCGGTCAGCAAGACCGCCCAGTCCGCAAGGCTCACAGACAGACCCAACCAGAGGCGGCCGCACAAGATCAAACCGGAGATCGCGGAGCGGGTCGTGCGGAGCGAAGGCCGCGGCGTGCGCCGCAGTGCGGGAGGGCCGGGTGAAAGCGCCGGGACCGTAGGGTGGTCAGGTGCGCCGGTTCAGTTTGTGGCTGCGTGGCAAGCCCCTCATCACCGATACGATCCTGGCCCTGCTGCTGCTCGGCATCGACGTGCTGTCGGTGGGCAACAGCAGCTCCAAGGTGACCTATCTGGTGTTCAGCGTGCTGCTGGTGGTGCCGATCGTGTTCCGCCGCACCCACACCTGGGCCGCGGCGGTGGGTGCGGTGCTGCTGTCGATCGCCGCCTCGATGGTGCACGGAGCGGTCGGCGACACCTCGGTGCATCCGGCGCTGCTGGGATTGGGCATCATGCTCTACACGCTGGTCGCCTATGTCGGCCGCCGCCAAGGGCTGATCTATCTTGGCATCCTCATCCTCGACAGCCTCATCTCGGCCGCCGCGATCGGGAAACCGAGCGGCACCGACATCGCCTTCACCGCACTCTTCTACGCCCTGTGCTGGACCCTGGCCGAATTCGTGGGCGCCCGCCACGCCTACGACGCCGAGGTCGCCGCCCGCCTGGCCGTCGCCGACTACGACCGCGAACGCCGCGCCCACGACGCGGTCGCCGCCGAACGCACCCGCATCGCCCGCGAACTCCACGACGTCGTCGCCCACGCGGTCAGCGTCATCATCGTCCAGGCCGACGGCGCACGCTACGCCCTGCGCCACGACCCCGACACCGCCGAAAAGGCACTGTCCACCATCGCCGGCACCGGCCGCGACGCCCTGCGCGAACTACGCCGCACCGTCGAGTTGCTGCGCACCGAGCATGCGCCCGAAGAACTTCCGCAGCACGGCACCGCGGGCATCGCCAAGGTGGTCGACATGATGCGCAGCGCAGGCCTGAACATCTCCCTCGAACTCGCCGGCGAACTCGACACCGTCACCCCCGAGGTCAGCCTCGGCATCCACCGCATCGTCCAGGAATCGCTCACCAACACCCTCCGCCACGCCGGCCCCGACCCCCGCGCCGTCGTCACCGTCACCCGCCGCGACACCGACGTCCTGCTCGACATCACCGACTCCGGTCGGACGGCGCTGACCCCGGCCGCGACCGGCGGCCACTGCGGTCACGGGACCGGCGGCCACCGCATTACCGGTGGCGGACACGGCGTCGTCGGTGCGGGCGGATCCAGCGGAAACAGCGGCGGCACAATCAAACCGGCGCCCGCCGCGCCGGGCCCGGCCGAACCGCGCATCCCGGGCAGCGGTCTCGGCCTGGTCGGCATGCGCGAGCGCATCGCCGTCCTCGGTGGCACGCTGTCGGCGGGCCGAAACGTCCACGGCGGCTGGACAGTTCGGGCAACGATCCCGCTCGATCGCGGCGCGATGGAGTAAGCGCCTGGAGACCGACGATGGGCCTATTCCTACACAAACCCTCGCCGGACCCCGCCAATTGCGGTGCGTTTGTGTAGGAATAGGCCCATTTGGGAGCGCCGCCACAGCGACCTCGACCGGCCTGGACACGCAGCGCCCCCGGCTCGCGTGCGGCAACGCTCCTCGACGTGGTCGAAGCCGGTGGTTTGAGGTCCGACCGCGCGCACCGGATAGGTTAGGTGGGTGCCGATCACCGTTCTCGTTGTCGATGACCAGGAGCTCATGCGCGCAGGGTTGCGGATGGTGCTCGGAGCGCATCCCGATATCGAGGTGGTGGGGGAGGCCGATAACGGGGCGGCCGCGATTGCGCGGGCCGGGGAGTTGCGGCCGGATGTGGTGTTGATGGATGTGCGGATGCCGGTGACCGACGGGGTGACCGCGACGGCGCGGATCATCGAATCCGGGTGTGGGAGCCGGGTTCTGGTGATGACGACCTTCGATCTGGATGAGCATGCGCTGGGGGCGTTGCGGGCGGGGGCGAGCGGGTTCCTGCTCAAGGACACGCCTCCGGAGGATTTGATCTCCGCGATTCGCAGTGTGGCGGCGGGGGATGCGGTGGTGTCGCCGAAGGTCACCAAGCGGCTGCTGGACCGGCTGATCGCCGAGGATCCGGCCGCGGGGCGCGATCCGAAGGTGCTCGACGTGCTCACCGCCCGCGAGCGCGAGGTGCTCGAGCATATCGCCGCCGGGCGCTCCAATGCCGAGATCGCCGGGGCGCTGTTCCTATCGGAGGCGACGGTGAAGACTCATGTCGGGCGCGTCCTCACCAAACTCGGCCTGCGCGACCGGGTTCAGGCCGTGGTGCTGGCCTACGAAACCGGGCTGGTGCGGCCGGGGAGCGCCTGAGCGATGCGACCGGCGCGGCGCAGCGATGTGGCCGGAGGCCGCGGAGCGGTGTGACCGGGACCGCATCCGGGAGAAAATCCGGCCATCCGTGCGTTGCACAGGTAGATCGATCGAAAGGATCGCCCGATGCCCGCCCTGCTGTTCCTCGCGTACTTCGTCGCCGAGATCGCCACCCTCGTCGTGGTCGGCCACTTCATCGGCGTGTTCCCCACCATCCTGCTGCTCCTGGCCGGTTCGGCCGTGGGCCTGGTGCTGGTGCGCTCGCAGGGCCGGCGCGTCTTCCAGAACTTCCGCCGCGCCGCCCGCGGTGAACTCGAACCCAGCACCGCCGTCGCCGACGGCGCCCTCGTCGCGACCGGCGCCGTCCTCATGTTCGTCCCCGGCCTGCTCACCACCGCCCTCGGCCTGCTGGCCCTGCTCCCCTTCACCCGCTTCGCCTTCCGCCCCCTGGTGGCCGCCTTCGCCGCCCGCCGCCTGAGCCGCGTCGCCACCGCCGTCGGCCCCTACGGCTACCGCAATGTCGTCATCGACCCCGACGGCGAGGTCATCGACGCCACCGTCGTCACCGAGTACTACGACGACGGCCAGGGCAACGGCTACAAAATGATCGACCCCCGCTGAGCCGCAAAGCTTTTCCTCACCCCGGTGCCCGCGGCCCCAGAGCCGTTCGCGCACCGGGGTGATCACGTTCTCGACCAGCCGGCACGACGGTGTGTGAAGCCCTCGCCGGGCAGTCGAGCACGTGGCGCGGGTGGCCGTCATACCTACCGTCGTCCAGCCGCGGACGTCCTTTCATGTCCAGGGCTAGAGGTCGAAGCGGGCACGGAGAGCCATGCGGACGTTCTCGAGGGTGGCCGGGTCGAGCATGCCGATCTTCTGTATGAATTGGGAGGCGGCGAAGGTGCCCAGCCAGAAGACCGCGACCGCCGCATTGGTGTCGGCGATCGGAACGGTCAGCAGCGCACGGGGATTGGGGGCATCACCGACGGGGATGATCAGGGAGACCGCGATGAGCCCGCCGCGCACGACGTGCGGGACCGAGTCGAGGACCACGACCGTGTGGACCTGATCGCGGACACCGCGCAACCGCCAGATCTCGCCCTGAATGTTGGGGACGTCAGTCATCGCCGGCCCATGCCGCGCGGGAGGCGGCCTCGGCGGCCTCCAGGAACGCCTCGGCTTCGGGATCCGGTGTCAGGGCGGCCAGTTCCTCGGCGACGAGCATGCGACGGGCCGCGCGGTAGAGAAAGTCCGAGACGTTCGGCTGCTGCTTGATCAATTCCGTGACGCGATCATCGGGCAGCGAAACGGAGATTTTCATCCCACCACGGTAGCACTCTGGTAGCACCGGCGGGAGGGCTTGCCGGTTGCCGACGGGATCGGCACGTCGGGCAGGATGGGGAGCCGTGAGTACCCAGTTGCTTGTCGGCGGTCGGATCTACAGTTCGAGCAATCCCGATGCGACGGCCATGGCCGTCAGCGACGGGACCGTGGTGTGGGTGGGGTTGGATACGCCGGGGCGGGCGTTGCATCCGGATGCTGAGGTCATCGAATTGGACGGGGCATTCGTCGCACCCGGATTCGTGGATCCGCACGTGCACGTCACCGCGCTGGGATTGAAGCTCACGGGACTCGATCTGGCGCAGGCCGACTCTCTCGCCGGGTGCTTGGACGCGGTGCGCGCGTACGCGGCCGCACATCCCGACGGGGTCGTACTCGGTGAGGGCTGGGACGAGACACGCTGGGCCGAAGGACGAGCGCCGACCGTCGAGGAGATCGATGCGGCCGCGCCGGGGCGGCAGGTGTATCTGGCTCGGGTGGACGCACATTCGGCTGTGGCGTCGACCGCGTTGCTCGATGAGGTGGCCGGGATTACCGAAGCGGTGGGGTTCACTCGCGGGGAACCGCTGCGGGCGGATGCCCATCATCGGGTGCGTGGCGCGGCGCTCGGGGCGCTCTCGCGGGTCCAGCGGGATGCGGCGCGGACCGCGGCATTGGATTCGGCGGCCGCGAATGGTGTTGTGGCCGTGCACGAATGCGCCGGACCTGAGATCTCGGGTGCGGAGGATGTGCGCGAACTGCTCGAGTTCGCGCATGGGGTCGAGGTGCGCGCCTACTGGGGGCAGGCCGTGCGGACCGCCGACGAGGCCCGCACCTTGGTCAAGGAACTGGGCGTGCACGCGC
>NZ_BAFX01000080.1 GCF_000308815.1 Nocardia concava NBRC 100430 | reverse complement strand
CGTTTGCCTGCTCCAGTGCATTCTCGTCGGCGGATGAGAGGTGGGTGTTCACCCATGCGGTGGTGAGGCGGGTGAAGGCTCGGGTGGCGGCGGTGGGGTAGGGGTTGGCTCGGCGGAGTAGGGCCGCTGTGCGGGTGGGGAGGGGCGGGGTCAGGGGGATGGGGTGGAGGTCGCGGTGGGCGGCGGCGATGGGGGAGGGGAGGACCGTGGCCAGGGTGGTGCGGCGGACTACTTCGATGACGGATTGGATCGCGTTGGCTTCCAGGGCGATCCGGGGAGTGAGGCCGCGGTCGCGGAGGTAGTCGTCGATGTGGGCGCGGGTGACGAAGTCTCGGCTCAGGAGGGCGAGTTCTCGGTCGGCGAGGGCGGCGGCGGGCAGGGGTGAGCGGGCAGGGTGCGGGTCGCCCACGACAAGGCTCAGCGATTCCTCGAACAGGGTGGTGGTTTCGAGGCCGGGGAGGGAGGGGGTGGCGAAGGCTATGCCCAGGTCGATCTCGTCGGCCAGGAGGGCGGATTCCATTGCGTCCTGGGCTGTTTCGGTAAGTTCGACGGTGATTCCGGGGTATCCGGTGTGGAATTCGGCGATGAGCGGGCCGACCAGGTAGGCGGTGAAGGTGGGGGTTACCGCCAGGCGGAGGGTGCCGCGGGTGAGGGATTCGACGTCGTGGACGGCGCGGTCGGCGGCGGTGAGTTCGCGCAGCGCGCGGCGGGCGTGGTCGGCGTAGACGGCGCCGGCGTCGGTGAGGCGGACCGTGCGGCCGGTGCGGTCGAGGAGGGGGACGCCGACGAGGCGTTCGAGCTGGCGGATCTGCTGGGAGAGAGTCGGCTGGGAGACGTGGAGAGCTTCGGCGGCGCGGGTGAAGTTGCCGTGGTCGGCGACGGCGAGCAGGTAGCGCAGGTGCCGGAGTTCTGGTGTCACCGAACAACTATAGATGAGAGCAATCGAAGCGATCGATACTGCGACTTGGACACTATAGGTCCGGGTCGGGGAGGGTGGAACTCGTCGGCCCGAGGGGGCGGACAGTTTCGGAGAGGAGTTCCCATGCCGAACCTCGAGGACGGTCTCGAGCGGTTCCAGCGCGACGTCTTCCCCGTCAAGGCGGAGCTGTTCGCCCGCTTGGCCGGTGACCATCACCCGGGCGCGCTGTTCATCGGCTGCTCCGATGCCCGGGTGGTGCCCGAGCTCATCACCTCCGCCGAGGCCGGTGAACTCTTCGTCATTCGGAACGCGGGCAATCTCGTCCCGCCCTACACCCCCGACGCGGCCAATGGCGTCGTCGCCAGCATCGAGTACGCGGTGAGCGTCCTCGGCGTCACCGACATCGTCGTCTGCGGCCATTCCTCCTGCGGTGCGATGACCGCGCTCGCCGAGGGACACGACCTGTCCGGCCTGCCCGCCATCGCGGGCTGGCTGCGGCACGCGGATGCCGCCCGGGCCCGGATCGCATCCGAAATCGCCGGTGCCGCAGCGGTATCGGCGCTGGTTCGCCACAATGTGGTGGCACAGCTGGCCAATCTCGCCACCCATCCGGCGGTGGCGCAGGCCCTCGCCAGGCGCACCCTGACCTTGCACGGCTGGGTGTACGACATCGGCAGCGGGCGCGTCGAGGCGCTCGATCCGCACGGTGAGTTCAGCGCGCTCGCCGCTTGAATCCATCCGATCCCCTTCCCGGACCACCGATTTCGCGCTCGCGAAACGGCTTCACGAAAGGAGTCACCACTATGGTGCACGCACAGTTCGATCCGACCGCCCGCGAGGTTCTCGCGGATATCGCCGTCACCGCCAAGATCGCCAAGGACCTGACCTGGCAGCAGATCGCCGACGCCGCCGGGCTGTCGGTCGCCTTCACTACCGCGGCGATCCTCGGGCAGCATCCGTTGCCGGAGAAGTCGGCGCTGGCCGTGGCCGAACTGCTCGATCTCGACGAGGACGCCGCGCGGCTGTTGCAGACGATTCCGGTGCGCGGCTCGATTCCCGGTGGCGTCCCGACCGATCCGACCATCTACCGCTTCTACGAGATGCTGCAGGTCTACGGCACCACGCTGAAGGCCCTGGTGCACGAGCAGTTCGGGGACGGGATCATCTCGGCCATCAACTTCAAACTGGATGTGAAGAAGGTGGCCGATCCCGAGGGTGGGGAGCGGGCGATCATCACGCTGGATGGGAAGTACCTGCCCACCAAGCCGTTCTGACCTACACAGCCGTTCTGACATCCGGAACGCCCGGAGATGACCTGATTGTCCGTAATTGGAAGCTGATCGGTCATGTTCGGGCACCTGGAGGTTTATCTGGTAACCGTACTGTCGCCCTTGGGGGAGCACGGCGGACGGAGATGTGATGCTGGAACCGCGACTTCGGACCATGTGGCTGGCCAATGCGGCGAGCGCGGGCGCGGCGGTGGCCGTGCGCACCCCGCGCCCGCTGTTCGCCCTCGATGCACGGAGAGAACAACGGGCGCAACGCGAGGCGCTGGTCGCCTCGGATCTGGAAGTCGTGACCGTGACCGATCATTCGGCCGCCATCACCTGGACCACCCGCGCCCGCAACCGGGCCGGGCGGCTGCGGCCGGCGCCCGCCGACACCGAGGTACGCATCGGACCCGCCGACGGGCGCGAGCCGCCCCGCACCTGGCACTTCGAGGGTCGGCGGACCGAGTATCACTACGCGGAGATCCGGAACCTGGAACCGGGCCGGACCTATCGATTCGAGGCATACTCCGACGGCGCCCGCGCGGTACCCGCCCGGACACTGGTGACCCGGCGCTCCGGAACACCGGAATCCACCGGTGTTTTCACCACCCTGACGCCACCGCCGGGACGGCTGATCCGCACCCTGGCCCTGGCCAACGACCTGCACTACGGGGAACCGGCCAGCGGGCTTTTCGCGGGCCTGTTCGAGGGGCTCACAGGCGGCGCCGAGGAATACCCCGAATTCATGCTGCAGGCCATGCTGGACGATCTGCGACTACCCGACCGCGCCGTGGACCAGCTGATCGTGGCGGGCGATATGACCGACTCCGGGACGGCCGAGCAGGCGCGCGGCGTGCGGGAACGCCTCGACGAGTGGGGCACGCTGGGCCGGGACTACTTCGCGTGCAGGGGAAATCACGACATTCGGCCGCCGGGGGAGACCGACCACTGGGGCGAGGTGTTCCATCCGCGCGACCGGCTGGTCGAGTACTTCGCGGGCGGGCTGCGGCTGATCGGCCTCGATACCACGCGCCCGCGCGGGGCGGGCGGCACCATCAGCCCACCGCAGTTGGCCCACCTGCGTGAACTGCTGCGTGGCGAACCCGACCGGCCGACACTGGTTTTCGGCCACCATCCGGTCACTCGGCATGCGGCGGTGAGCAATCCGGGCGGGCCCGGGTTCGTGATGGACCGGTTCAACGCGGCCGCGCTGCACGCCATGTACGCGACCGCGCCCGGGGTGTTCCTGCATCACAGCGGGCATACGCATCGGAATCGGCTGAGCCGCCCGGATTCCCGGATCGGCGTGGAGTTCCTCGAGGTGGGCGCGGTCAAGGAGTATCCGGGCGGATACACGCTGGTGCGCATCTACGAGGGCGGGTACATGGTCAACTTCTGCAAGACGCGGTCCGAGGCGGCACGCCGGTGGAGCACGCGCACCCGCAGCCAGTACCTGGGCCTGCATCCGGATCACGCGCTGGGCAGCCTCAACGATCGCAATCACGTTGTGCTGCGGGACTTCTCGGGCCTGAGCGGGGAGCCCGCCGCGCGCTGAACCGGCACCGAAAGCCCTGGTGGCCGCGGGATTCGTGGTGTGTCGTGCCGGTATGTCCGGTCAATGTGCCCACAATGTCGGCTCATTTGGGCATACTGCCTGGTGCGAGTGCCTTGCCCAGCTTCGACCGGACATCGTGGTGTCCGCTCGTTCACCGCTGTGCGCGCCTCGCCGATCGGTCAAGCTGGGTTCGGCAGTTCTCTCGACGATGGAGGCATTGGTGGGCAGGCAGGGCAGGCAATACCGTTCCGGTCACGGATCGCTTCGACATCAGCGCCCGCCCGTTCGCGCCACCCGCGCCGCCCACCCCGTCCGGGACGCCGTATTCGCCACCGGCTGGCTGCTTTTCGAGTTCCCCACCGCTGTCCTGCTGGCGGTCTTCGTAGGCACCGGCTGGCTCGGCTACATCCAGCACGCGGGCACCCCGGCCCAGCCCCGCTCGGCGGTCGTGGTGCCGGCGGAGACGGCCGAACAGGGCGGTCACTGACCCGATTCCGAGCACATCGACTCGATTCCACCCGGGGCCCGGCCTGATCCAGGCGGGTCCCACTGGATTCCCCACGGGCCCGGCGGTTTTCCACCGCCGGGCCCGCTCGGGTCTGCCCCGGAAACGAAGCCACCCCGGCCCCCGCTGGCTGCGGGTCACCGGGGTGTCGGCGTCGGATCGGGCCGATGTCACTGGGGCACCGGCCGATTCGTACTCACAAGGTGCTTGGTGTGGCGGGAGGCTCAGTCGTCGTCGAGGGAGCTGCCGTTGCGCGAGCGCGAGGCGGCGCGGGCGCGGCGGCGGGCGGCCTGGAGTTCGGCGAGTTCCTGCTCGAGCGTCTCGGCGATCCGGAACTGACCGGTGTCGTAGACGTTCAGCGGGGGCACCGGGTCGGCCAGATCGGCGAGCGGGGAGCGGTCGTCCTCCTCGGCCTTGCGGGTCTTGCCGGTGGCCGAACGGCGCTCCTTGTCGGCGGACTTGCCGTTGGTGGAACTTCCGTTGGTGGAATGGTTCTCGGACTTGTGGTTCTCCGAGCGGGTGGCCCGGGTGTCGGGCTCGACCACCTGCGCCTCGGCGTCAACGGTCCGCTCGGACTCGGCCGGACCCGCGGGTAGCGCCGGGGTCGGGGCCGCCATGGTCGGCGGCTGCGGGCGGGTCGGCCAGGTCACCACGGTCGGTGCGGCCCGGCGGATTTGCTCGCCGGGGTCGGGTAGGTCCCGGATCTGGTCGGTCGCTCGCACGATGGCCAGGCCGTACCGGCCCGCCGCCGCATTGTGGATGAGCAACGCCACACCGATCATGACCGGCGCGATGGCGTGCACCGCCACGTCGTACCAGCTGCCCTGCTTGAGGTACGGGTAGGTGTTCAGGATGACCGTCAGGCTCAGCAGCGCGATCTCGGCGACCACGACCTGCTTGCGGCTGTCGATCACACCCCACTCGGCGACCTTGTTGGTGCCGATCATGATGATCACGAGGCAGACGCTGATCATGCCTTCGAGCAGATAGCTGAACCAGTAGAGGGGATCGCTCGCACCGCCGGGCGCGATATTGTGCTGCACGTTGACCGCGGACCAGAGCATGCCGGCCGCGACCACACCGGCGAGCGCGCGCTGGCTCCAGGCCCGATGTTTGTACAGCGACGCCAGTTTGGCGTGCGGGCTCGATTCTCGCCGTTGCGCGGCGATCGCCTTGCGGGCGAGCAGCAAGTCGCGAATGTCGGCCTTCTCAATCTCTTCGGTGGTCTGCCGAGCCCGATCGGCGGCACTGGCCGCGGCCTCGGCCTGTTTCCAGCGTTGAGCCCGCTCCTGCTCGCGGATGCGCTCGGCTAGGTCTCGTTCGGCGACGAGTTCGTTCTCCGACAGCGCATCGGTGAGAGCGGGATCGTATTGGTACGCCAACCGACCCCGAGCCTTCTCGACCCGTTGCGCCAGCTGACTGACCTCGTCCTCGCGCGGATGTTCGATAGTCATCTGGACCCCCGTCCAAGGAGTCCGGATGGCTGGCAAGTGATTCCGGTAGGCACGGAGAACATTTTTAGTCGATGTAAGCCCAACCGCGAAACTGTTGATTTGCCGATGGTCCAATCCTTACGGCGCGCCGCGCCGCGACACGCGGAATCGGGTGCGAGTCAGGGCACTACGGGGAGCGGTCCGAACCCGCCGTCCAGAGGGGTTGCCGATCCCGGTTCGGGCCCAAACGGATTCCGAATCGGACTGGTCGGACATAGCGCGCGAACCTCGGGAAGTCGGCCGATGGCGAACGGGGAGCGGTGAACAGGGCTTCGGGGATGGCATCCGGTGTGACGAAGTCGCGCGAGCTGTCGACTCCGGTTCGTCTAGTGACGATTCGGCGGCGTTCCCGCCCCTCCGAACCGACATTGATGAGCCGTACGAGGAGCGGCTGGGCCTGCGCCCGTTGGGGTTCGGTGAGGTTGCTCCAGCCGGTTCGGATGGTGCCAGCTACCGAACCGACCGCCCCGCCGGATGCGCGGCGGCCGAAACGGTGCAAACGGGTTCCGCGCGACGGTGTCCGATAGCTGACCCGGAGCGACCGCGAATCGGCCGGTGAATCGGTCACCGCGGACCGCCCCGGATATTCCACGTGGCGTTGGGCCGCGTGAATGGTCAGCTGACGGTTTCGAGTTCCTCGTCGATGGGGATGGCGCCTTCCAGGCCGTGGGGGAGGCGGCGGCGGTTGGGGGAGCCGAGGGCGGTGGTGAGGTCGGTGCCGTCGTGTTCGGCGAGGAGGTCGGCGGAGTCCCAGACGAGCAGGGTTGCGGAGACGGTGTTTTCGGCGGCCGAGTGCGCGAGGTCGTAGTGGGCGCAGGCGGGGACGTGGGGGTAGGTGATCCAGAGGTCGTAGCCGGTCATGAAGAGGTCGAGGTCGAATTGGACCGACAGGCCGAGGAGTTCGCTGCGGCCGTTGTCGTCGACGCCCGCGAAGGCCTCGTCCAGGGCCAGCAGGCGGGGGGCCTGGGGGTCGGCGGAGTCGAGCATGACGTGGGCCGCGGCGAACAGTGGAAGGTGCAGGGAGACAGACTGTTCGCCGCCGGAGAGGGTGCTGTGGCGGGCGACGGTGAGGCGGTCCTCGCTGCCGTCGGCGGTGATGATGGTGAAGGAGAACACGCGCCAGGTGCGGTAATCGAGGGTGGCGGCGAGGATTTCGGGGAAGGAACGCTCCGGGTGCGCCGCGCGGGCGGTGCGGATCTCCGCGGCGAAGTAGGCGCGGATGGTGGAGAGATCCTCCGGGGTCAGGTCCGAGGAGTCGCGGTCGAGGAGTTTGCATACCGCGCGGGCGGGCTCGGGCAGGTTGTCGGCCAGCACCCAGTGCACGCCGATGGTGTTGCCCGAGGACATGCGCCGCTGCTTCATCTCGGTGCCCATGCGGGCGATGAGATCGCGGGCGTCGGAGGTGCGTTCGTGGATCTGCTGGGCCAGGCCGGTCAGCAGCGCGTCCTCGAGGATGCGGCGCTCGGCGTCGGTGAGCAGCAGCTCCTGATCGTGGCGGGCCGCGCCGATGCGCTCGGCGAAATCGGCCAGTGACGACAGGCCGTGATCGTCGTGCACCTGGACCACGGTGAGGCCGTCGGCGGCATCCCAGTGCAGGCGGTAGTCCTGGCGGGCGGCGGTGAGGGCGGCGTCGAACTCCTGCAGGGCGGTGGTGACCGCGCTGCGGGTGGACTTGCGGGCCGCCTCGCCCGCGCGCACCGAAGCGGTTGCGGTGGTGAGGTTCTCGAACAGGGTGGCCACCTCGTCGGGCAGCACCTTCGGCTCCTGCTCGGGCTCGCCGTTCTCGATCCGGTACAGCAGCTGCTCGGGCGTGGACCAGGCGGCGTCGCTGCTGGGCCAGCGGCTGTCGGCGGGCGCGCCCAGCAGGCTCAGCAGGTCCGGGCGCGCGTAAGGGGCCAAATGCCGGACGTCGGCCAGCAATTCGGTCAGGGCGGTGCCGAGCGCGTCGTGGGCGGCCCGGTGCGCGCCCTCGGCGGTGCCGACCGCCTCGATGGCCTCGGCGGCGGCCTTGCGAGCCGCCTTCTGCTCGGCGCGGGCCGCGTCGATCCTCTCGCGGGCCAGCTCCAGCTCCCGATCGATATCGGCGGCACCGGCTCCCAGCGCCTCGCGCAGCGTCTCGAGCTTGCGCAGCTGCTCCTCGTAGCCGGAGCGCGCGGCCTCCGCCTCCTCGGCGAACGCCTCGGCCAGATCCTTCGATTCGAGCAGCCGGTCCCCGGCCTCCCGGGAACGCTCGTGCTCGCGTTGATGATCGCCGCGCAAGCGGAGCAGGGCGGTGCCCGCGTTCTCGAAATGCCTTACGGCGGCGGCCAGGGCGTCCAGCTCGGCCGGATCGCGCGGGGCGCGATGGTCGGCCGCAATGGCGCGAACCTTCTTGTCGGCATTGCCGTATTCGGCGACGGCCTGATCCAGATCCTTCTCGGCTTGGGCCGCAGCCTCCGAGCGCGAACGCAGCATGCCCGCCGCCTCCGCGACGCCGCGCAGGGCCGCGGTGACGGCGGTGGTGCGCGGAAGCGCCTTGGCGGCGGCCGAAATACGGGCCAGCTCGTCGGTGGCGGCCTGTTCCTCGGCTTTGGCGGTCTCGGCCTCGGTCTCGGCGGATTCGATGGCAGCGGCGAGCTCAGCGAGACGCAGCTCCCGCCGCCGGGCGCGGGCGGTGGTGCCGATGAATTCGGCGTCGGCCTTGAAGTGGCGACCGACCTGAACGCCCTGCCGGAAGCGGCCATCGGTGGCGATGGCGACACCGTCGGGCGAAACCGGTTGGGCCGCTGGACCGGAGACCGCCGCGCCGATGGCGGACGGGTCCGCGCTCCGGCCGCCCTTCCCGGAACCGACCTCGTGCAGGGCGATGGAGACCAGCACGTCGGCCACGGTCTGGCGTGGGACGGTCAGCGCCTCGGAATCATCCTCGACCACCAGCACATCGGCGAGCGTGCGCCCGGTGGGCCGCTGCTGCGGCGGCAGCGGCACCAGGAACTGGTCGGAGGCGTGGTCGGGCAGTTCCGCGGTGGGGCACACCCACGCGTCGAGCAGATTCGCGGCCTGCAGGGCGGCCTCGATGCCCGCCGCCTCCCGCGCGCCGACGGAGTCGGCGAAGCGGACCAGCCGCCACAGCGGGGCACCGGGCCGGTCCGGGCGCGCGTCGGTGCGTGAGGTGAAAGGGGTTGGCGCGTCATCGCGTTCGGCGGCCACGGCCTCGCGTTCGGCGCGCAGCTCGCTCGCCCGGGCGCTGGCGGCGGCGGCCCGGGCTCGTGCCTCCTGGCGGCGGGCGCGGATCTCGTCGGTGAGTGGTTCGGTGCGCTCGGCGAGCACTTCGGCCGGTGTGGCGGGAGCGGTGTCGTCGTCGAGGGCGGCGGCCGTCGCGGCGCGCTCCTCGGCCGCGGCCAGCGCTGCGTCACCCGAGGAAGGCGCGGTGTCGCCCGATGCGGCGGAATGGATTTCCGACCCGCCCGGCGCGGTCTCGGCGCCGCGTCCCTTCTTCGCCTTGCCGCCGGATTTGCCGCCGCCCTGGTGAGTCGCGCGGGGAGCCGGCTCGGTGCCGACCGCCGCGAGAGCGTCGTTGATGGCCTCGAACAGGCCGGTTCGGATGGGGGAGTAGACATCTCGGTGCGTGTCCCACCAGTCGCGCAGGGCGACACCGGTGTTCGACCGGGCCAGCGCGACTCCGGCTTCGGCCGCGGCCAATTCGGCGGCGGCGGATTCGCGGGCCTCCACGGCCCGCTGGGCGGCGCGTTCGGCGCGCGTGCGTTCGGTGACGGCCTGATCGACGATCGTCAGGGCGCGGCGGACGGCGCGGACGTCGGCGTCGCGCTCCTCGGCGTGCGAGCGGACGGTGGTGGTGAGGTTGTCGGCGCGGGCGGACTCGGGCAGCGTCGTCCAGGGGATGCCCGCTTCCTCGGCGGCGGAACGCAATTCGTCCTCGCCGCGGGCCAGCGCCGACGACGCGTTCGCGACCGCGGCCTGAGCGCGTTCGGATTCCTCGAGCCGCTGGTCGACGGTCTGCCGGGACTTGAGCGCCTTGTCGTTGTGGACGGCCGCCGAGGTCTCCAGGCGGCGCACGGCGTCGGCGAGGTCGTCGAGCTGCTGCTTGCCCTCGTAGGCGCTGGAGCGCTGCAGCGTCTCGCGGTCGGCGAGGGCCTGCTCGTAGGCGCGGTCGGCGTCCTCGGCGCGGGTCTCGACGGCGGAGCGCTCGGTGTCGCGGCGCTTGCGCAGGGCCGCGGCGGCATGCAGGGCGGTGCTGGCGTGGGTCACCGCGTCCAGTCGCGCCTGCACCTGGTCGATGTCGGACTTCGCCTGCACGGCAAGGTATTTGCGGTACACCTTGACGAAGTCGCGGGTGGCGGTGTCGGCCTGGACCAGACCCTCGAGGGTGCGGCCGACCTCCTCCATATCGCTGAAGGAGCGGGCGGCGTCGAGGATCAGCTGCTCGTCGAGCGGGCGCAGGCCGTCGGTGAGGGCCTGCGAGAGGCCGCGCGGGTCGAGGTTCTTGGCCAGCTGCGGGCGGCGCAGCGTCAGGATCAGGTTGATGAGCTGGTCGTAGCGCTGCTGCCCGAGCCCGAACATGCGGGCGTCGATGGCGTTTCGATACTCGACCGGCCGATCCACGATGGCGTCGGAACCGATCTGCTCGGCCAACTGCTTGCGGGTCAGCGGCCGGTCGTCGGGGCCCAGCAGCGAGAAGTCCACGCCCACACGCCCGTCGGCGACGAAGTACCAGCGCGTCACCTTGTCGTTGGAGCGGGTGGCGCGCATGCCGATGCCGATGGTCACCGTCTCCGGCTCGTCCCAGGTGCCGCGCGCGAATTCCATCCACACGTACGAGTAGGCCGATTCCTGCTTGCGGTACAGCAGGTTCGACTTCATGGTGCGTTCCTCGCCCGCGAACGGGTTGAGGCGGCGCGGCTCGATGCGCCCGTCGAACACGAACGGGAACAAGACTTCCAGCGCCTTGGTCTTGCCCGAGCCGTTGGGCCCGCGCAGCACCAGGCGGCCGTCAGCGAAGCAGAACTCCTGGTCGCGGTAGTCCCACAGGTTGATGATGCCCGCGCGGGTGGGGACGAAGCGCACTCCACCGTGAATGTGGTCGGCCATCAGTTCCCTGATCCCTTCTCTGTCGAGCTGTCCGCGCCGGGCTCGGCCGGGTTACCCATATTGGGCACTGCCGAGTCGCCGAGTTGCGTGGGGGAGATGAACAATTCCGATTCCGCACGGGTGCGGATGGTGACGATCGCGCCCCGGTAGCGGGCCAGCGCGGGCAGGATGAGCAGGCCGCCGTCGACCAGCTCCACCAGGCGCAGGCGCTCCAGCAGGGAGACGACCTCGGCGGTGAGACCGGGGACATCGGCCTGCCACTGGGCGGCGAAGGTGTTGCCGTAGCGGGCGGTGAGCATCTGGACGGTGTCGCGGATCCAGGAGGATTCGATGAACGGGAACTCCGGGATCTCCGGCTCCTCGGGCTCCTCGTCCGAATCCTCGTGCGCGCCGAAGACATCGAGCGGGTCGGCGAGCGGGGCGAAAACCGTCGTTGCCGGGATGGCGCTGTCGAGCTGCTCGGCCAGATCGGTGAGCGGGCGGTCGGGGCGCGGGCGGCGGACGACCGGGTTGTCGATATCGAGGACCAGATCCGCGATCTCGCCCGCGAGCAGCAGCGCGACCTGGGCCAGGGTGCCGGTGCCGGGGAAACGAACATCGGAGAGGCGGCCTGAACTGTCGATCAGGGCAACGCCTTCCGCGCGCCGCTCGGCACGCAGGCCGGTGAGGTACTCGACCTCGGTGACCAGCTTCTCCTGGGCGAGCAGGGAGCGTTCGGGCTCGTCGAGTTCGTCGGCGTAGACGACCGGTTGTTCGACCAGGGCGCGGCGCACCTTGCGGGCCGCGAGAGCCATTGCCGGGGAACGGGTATCGGCTCCGCCCGCCTCTTCGCCGAGGAGTCCGGTGACGCTCTGCAGGTGCTGCAGCGCGCGGGGCGGACGGAACAGCGCGAAGACGACCGACCGGTCGATGTCGTAGAGGGCCTCGCCCGCTTCGGGATCGCTGGCCCAGCCACCGGCGTCGCCGTCGGCGAGGGTGACCGCGCCGCGCGCCGCCAGCCAGCCGACCGCGTCGACGAAGGCGTCGCGATCCGCGGCCCGGTCCGGCGCGAGCTCCAGGCCGTCGATCCGCTCGGTGTAGGCGGCGACCTGATCGGCCAACTCCGACAAGGTGATCTGATCCCCGGCCCGGCCCAATGCGGCCAGCCCGAGCGCCAGATAGGCGTAGCGGCGGCGATCGAACAGTCGGTCGCCGGTGGTGCGCGCCGGGCGTCCGGCCTCGAGCCGATCGAGCACGGGGAACAGGCGCGCGGTGGTCTCGGTGACCTCCAGGCGGTATCCGAACAGCTCGGCCAGATCCTCCCGCAACTCCGTTGCCCACCGCCGAAGCAGCGGCAGCGCAATGCGATCCGGGTAGGTGCGGGTGACCAGGTGGTTGGCGAGAATGACTCGCGCCGCGCGCTGGTAGCTGTCCAGCGCGAGTGAATCGATGGTCCGTGCGTGCATCAGCCCACCTGCCCGTCATCGGAGGCAGGCGGATTCGGCCGTGCCGCAGGGGATTTGCGGCCGCGCAGGGATGTGGTCTCGCGCACTTCCAGGCGTCGATTGTTGAGGTGGAGCACGCCCTTGGAGGTGCGGACCAGGGTCGAACCGGGATGCTCGGAGACCGTCAGCGTCACGCCATTGTCGGAGCCGGAGGTGCCGGGGACGCGGCCGCTCACCGGCACCCAGGCGGTCGATGCGGCGTCGAGGAGCTTCAGCAGCACCTCGGTCTCGCCCTCGTCGAGTTCGCGATCGTAGAGATCCTCGGAGGCCAGCGAGCGGGCAGCTTCCGCGCGGGCGCGCTGAGCGTCGAGCTGAACCTGGCGCAGGCGGCGAATGCCCGCGTCATTGCGCTGCAGCCGCGCCGGCGCGCCCGGCGTGGGCGGGCGGCCGGTCTCGGCGAGGGTGCGGGCGATCTCCAACGGCGGTGCGTCCCACCAGGATCGGATGGCGGGAATCACATCCGCGTCCGGATGGTGCATGGCCAGGTGGCGCGGGCGGCCCAAGCCGAACACGGCGTCGTAGAGGGCGTGCGCGGCATCGGCGGTCGGGGCGGCGGTGAACCAACCGGCCAGATGCCGCAGCGCGGACTCGCGGCTGACGCCGCCCTTGCGGGTCTCGGTAACTCGCCGCAACAGCGACAGGACCGCGGCGATGGCGCTCATGGTCGCCTCGCGCAGGCGCTCGCATTCGGTCAGCCCGGCCTCGCCGTCGGCGATGAACCAGGCCCGTAGACCCTGCCAGCGGGCACGCCAATCCGCTTGGCGCTCGGCGGTATTCAGCAGTACGCGCTCGTCGCAGCGGGCCGCGCGCTCGATGAGATCCTCGACACCGGTCTCCTCGACCTCACGGATGGCGGTGGCCAGCCGCGGCGCGAAACGCGCCAGGTCCATGGAGAATTCGCGCATGTGCGCCAGCAGCGCGTCCTTGTGCGCGAGGAACGCCTCGGGGGTGGCCTCGGTGGTGCGCACCAGATCGCCCAGGGTGAGGTAGAAGTGCGCGGCGCGCTCGGCCAGATCCGACAGCGCCCGGTCCAGACGGTTGAGCACCCGGTACACGCGAGGCGCGTCGGCGCTCTTGTTCGCCTCGGCGAGGGTGTGCAGATCCGCCAGCAGTTCCGGTAGCACCAGCCGCGACAGCGCCGCTTCGTCGAGCCGCGCGTCCAGTACATCCGAAACCGCCCGGAAGGCCTGATAACCCGCCTGCGAGAACTGATAGACGAAATGCCGGTTCCGGTATTCGGCCAGCGTCGCCGCCCGCGTCCCGTCGTAACTGCGCTCCAGCACACCCCACTGGTGCAACTGCTCGAGCAGCGGACCGACCTCGGTGGCGGTCAGCGCGGGCGCGCCCGGGCAACGATTGAGCGTGTCGGCCACATCGGAGGCGTGCAACAGCACCACGTACGCGGCGCGCGCGGTATCGAAGGCCCGCAACACCCACAGGTAATCGGCCCGTTTCTCGGCGGTGGCGAAGGAGAACAACCGCAGCCGGTCGCTATCGCTGCGCCGTTCCGCACTTGGAATCTCCTCGGACCCGACCCCCCTCGGGTCGGGCAGCAATCCGTCAGCGGACTCGGTCACCGGGAGAAGGTTAGTACTCCCTGCCGACCGGTTCGGAATCGTGCCGAGTGTCGGCGCGCCCGATCCACGACCCGCCGACCGATTCGCGGCGTTTGCGCGGTCGCCCCGCCGCGCGAGGCGACCGCGCCCACCCGTGGCCTCAGTTGCCGAGCGCGGCGACGCCCGCCTGCGCGAACTTCTCGTCCTGATCACCGCTGGGCGCACCCGCGACACCGATACCGGCGATCGGCGCGCCACCCTTGACGGTCACCGGTGCGCCGCCCCCGAGGAACAGGGTGCCCTCGATGTCGGCCAGGTGCGGCGCGCCGTCGAGCCGCTTGGCCAGCACCGAGGTCGGCGCGTTCCAGGAGACGGCGGTGAAGGCCTTCTCCTGAGCGGACTTGTAGGACTGCGGGCCCGCGCCGTCGCCACGCAGCGTCACCACGGTGTTGCCGTCACGGTCCACGACGGCGACGGACACGTGCTGGTTCTCCTTGACCGCGGCATCGAGGGCGGCCTGGGCGGCCTTGGTGGCCGCGGCGATGGTCAGATGCGTGCTCTGCTGCAGGTTGCCGTTGGCGACATCGGCCACCACCGGGGTCTTGGTGCCCGGATCCGGGTCCTGCGCGTTCACCGACACCACGCCGACCACACCGGCGGCCACCACCGCGGCGGCGGCACCGCCGATGATCAGACGCTTGCGAGTGGGGTTGGACTGCTGCGGGGTGGTCATGATGTCCTCCACGGATCTGGGGTGAAAGCTGTTCGCTCTGTTCGCCTTCCAGCCTGCTGCCGGGAGCCTCCCGGCACATCGGCGCGGCGGCTAGGGATCGGTGTGCGGCCCGGCCGACCCTCGTATCAACCGATCGGATGACCCGGGGACGGTCGCGAGCACGGCAGAATGAGGATGTTTGCCCACGCCACTGCCGCCGAGGAGGTGTCCACGTGTCAGCTCGGGAGCCGGGCTACGCGCAGCCCCGCGAGGACACCCGGCTGGTGGGCACCATCGTGCACAGCGCCTTCTACGTGCTGCTGTCCGCCTCGTTGCTGCGCTATGTGCTCCGTCACCATGACAATCCGCGCCTGTGGCTGGTGATCGGGCTCTCCCTCGGGCTGGCCGTCCTCTATGTGGTGAGCGAACTGCGCTCCTCGCGCCACCTGGTGTGGTTCGCGCTGCTGGTGGCGGCATGGGCGGTACTGGTCGTTCTCGCACCGAGTTTCGTGTGGTGCGCGGTGCCGCTGCTCTACACCGGGGTGCGGATTCTGCCGCTTCGGGTCGCGCTCGCACTGGTCGCGCTGCTGACCGCGCTGGTCGTGGACGCCCAGTTGAAGATCGCGGGCTGGGCGGACCCGAACGTGCTGCTGGCCCCGCCCGCGGTGGCCGCCCTGGGCACCGCCCTGTTCGTCGGCCTGCTGCGGCAGACCGAACGGCAGGCGGCGCTCATCGACGACCTGCGCACGACCCGCCAGGAGCTCGCCGCCACCGAACGCCGCGAAGGCACCCTCGCCGAACGTCAGCGGCTGGCCATGGAGATCCACGACACCCTGGCGCAAGGGCTTTCGAGTCAGCGCATGCTGCTGCAGGCCGCCGACCGGATCTGGGACACCGACCCGGTTCAGGCCCGCGACCATGTCCGCGACGCGGCGGCGGTGGCCGAACACAATCTGGCCGAGGCCCGCCGCTTCGTCCACGACCTGGCACCGACCGACCTGGCGTCGGGCGGCTCCCTGGCCGCGGCGCTGCGGGCGATGGCCGAGCGCGAGAGCGGCGAATCCCTCACGGTGCGAATCCACGTCGAAGGCTCCCCGGTCGACCTCCCGGCTGGCGTCGAAGCCGCCCTGTTGCGAATCGCACAGGGCGCCTTGGCCAATACCCGCGAGCACGCCGACGCGACCTCCGTCACCATCACCCTCACCGACCTGGGCGACCGCCTCGTCCTCGACATCGCCGACGACGGAACCGGTTTCGACCCCGCCGCCCCCGCCACCACCCCCGACCGCGGCCACGGCCTCCCCGCCATGCGCGCCCGCCTGCGCCAACTCGGCGGCACCCTCACCGTCGAATCCGCTCCCGGCGACGGCACCGTCGTCTCCGCCCAAATCCCCCTGGAGCGCCCGTGACCACCCCCGAACCCCCTGTCCGCCTTCTGATCTGCGACGACCACGCCGTAGTCCGCGCCGGCCTGCGCGCCCTCCTTGCCAGCGCCCCCGACATCGATGTGATCGGTGAGGCGGGCAGCGGCCCCGAAGCCGTAGCCCTCGCCGCGCATTTGAGCCCCGACGTCGTCCTCATGGACCTCCAACTAGGCGGCGACATGGACGGCATCGAAGCCACCCGCCGCATCACCGCCACCCCCGGCCCTCACGTCTTGGTCCTCACCACCTACGACACCGACGCCGACATCACCCGAGCCATCGCCGCCGGCGCCACCGGCTACCTCCTCAAAGCCGAACGCCCCGAAGAACTCTTCGCCGCCATCCAAGCCGCCGCCCAAGGCCGCACCGCCCTCTCCCCACCCATCGCCGACCGCGTAATGAACCGCATCCGCAACCCCCAACCCGCCTTGACCCCCCGCGAACTGGACATCCTCACCCAACTAGCCCAAGGCCTAGGCAACCGCGAAATAGCCCGAGCCCTCCACGTAAGCGAAGCCACCGTCAAAACCCACCTGGGCCGCATCTACGACAAACTCGGCGTAGACAACCGAGCCGCCGCCGTCTCAGTAGCCACCAACCAACGCCTCCTGAAGTAGCCCCACGCCGTCGATCCGGTCATTCCTGGCATGTCGCGTTGAACGCCGGTAGTCTGTCAGTGCGGCTGGGTAGTCTCCGGCCGTGGGGTTCGAATACAACGAGTGGCTGGACGAAATCCTGGCCCGCGCCGGGTCGGGGATCACCTCCCACGATCTGCGACGGTTGGTGAACGCGTGGTTTATCGAATTCCGGCCCCGCTGGCTACGGCCACAGATCGATCCGTCCACCGGAATCCACACGGTGGCGATCTGGTCTCGGCTGGACGACGGGCGGCCGGTAGCGGTGCACGGGCGGGTTGTCGGCCACGACGTCCAGTTCTTCAACGCTGAATACCTCGACCCGCAACAGATTTCAGAATTCGAGGATTGGGAGTCTCGGCGATGAGTGAGAACTTTCCGAATACGCCGGAGGAGATCGAGGCACTGACTGCCCGCCTACGGCCCACCGATGAGCCGCTGAACCTCGGCGATGAAATGGCCCCTGAGTCCGCAGCTGATGCCGCACCCGGCATGGTCGCGCGATCGGTGAAGTTGCCCGACGACCTGGACATGATGTGCGGCATGCGGGCGGGCGAGCTCAACCTGAGCAAGTCGGCATACATCCGCCGACTGATCGAACAGGACCTGCGCCTCGCCTACGGCACCGAGCCGGAAATGGTCCCGCTGGAGGAAGTTCGCCGCATGGTCTCCGAGGCCGTCGCCGACGTCCTGTCGACCCTCACCACCCGCTACGGCCACGCCGCCTAGTGCCTGGAGAGTCGATGAACACGGTCGATGCGTTCGATGACATGAGCATCAACGAGGTAGCGGCGATGACCGCACGGATCACCGGATCCATGGATATGAGCCAGGCGGTCGAAGCGACTCCGGAATCATTGGGGATCGACGTGAGCGCCGCGACCGACATTCCCCGTCCGGTGAGCTGACAGGCATCGTTCCTCAAAGGCCTTTGGGGGCTTGTTGGGGCATGAATCCGAAGAGGTAGCCGGCTATTCGGCGGAGTTGGATTTCTTCGGCGCCTTCGGTGATTCGGTAGCGGCGGTGGTGGCGGTAGATGTGTTCGAAGGGGGTGTGGCGGGAGTAGCCGAGGGCGCCGTGGGTTTGGATGGCTTGGTCGGCGGCCTGGCAGCAGAGGCGGTTGGACCAGTAGTTGCACATGGAGACCTGGGCGGATTGGGTGAAGGGGCCGTAGCGGTCCATGGACCAGGCGGTTTTGTGGATCAGGGCGCGGAGCATTTCGCATTGGGTGGTGAGTTCCACCAAGGGGAATTGGATGGCCTGATTGGCGGCGAGGGGTTTGCCGAAGGTCTTGCGCTGCTTGGCGTAGGCGATGGAGCGGTCGATGCAGTATTGGGCCGCGCCGAGGCTGGAAGCGGCTTGGCGTAGACGGTTTTCGTTGAAGAAGTGCTGGACTACCGCCAGGCCGCGGCCCTCCTTGCCGAAGACGGCGGTAGCAGGCACGCGCACGTCCTTCAGGACCACGTGGGCGTGGTCGGTCGGCATATTGAAGGTCCACAGGAATTCGGCGACGGTGAAGCCGGGGGTGCCGACGGGGACCAGGAAGGCGGTGATGCCGACGCCGTCGCCGGGATTGCCGGAGGTGCGGGCGAAGACGAGGTCGGCGTCGGCGCGGTGCATGCCGGTGTTGAAGGTCTTCTCGCCGTTGAGGATCCAGGTGTCACCGTCGCGGACGGCGGTGGTCTCCATGTGCGTGGCGTCGGAGCCGTGGTCGGGTTCGGTGATGCCGAAGGCGAAGAACTTCGCGCCGGTGGCGAGGCCGTCGATCCACTCGGATCGCTGTGCGGGCGAACCGTATTCGTGCATGAGCAACAGCCCCACATTGTTGGCGACGACCGCATGCTCGGTCTGCAGATCGCAGTGCAGGCCCAGCCCGCGGCGGGCGAGATGCTCACGGATGACGGCCATGTCGAGGTTGGAGCCCTCGCGGCCACCGTATTCGGCGGGGTAGGCGTAGCGCAGGTGGCCGGCGGCGTCGGCGCGGCGGCGGGACTCGGCGAGCAGGTCCTCCCAGTCGGCGCTGGGCAGGCCGCCGCGCTCCCAGTTGGTGCGGGCGTCCTCGCGGCGGTGGTCGAAGAACCGGATATTGTCGTCGGCCTGCTCGAGCGGCACGATCTCCCGGTCGATGAACTCGTCGAGTTCTTCCAGATACTTCCGAAGGTGGTCGGGGAGTTCGAAATCCATGACGGTCACCTCGATGGGGCGGGGCGGATCTGCATGAGCAGATCCCATTCGATCTCGGGTATGCGCCGCCCGCTGGCGGCCATCACGATGCTGGGCACACTGCCGTCGAGGAACGAGGCGGCCTGCGCGGCCAGCATGGTGCCCCAGGCCAGCGTGCAGGCCACCTTCCACCAGCGGAAGCGGTCGGCGTCGAAAACGCCTCCGGCGGAACGATATCCGCGCACGAAGGTGTCGCGATCGGTGAAGCCGCCGAACTCCCGCTCGTCCACCCCGAACCGCCACATGCGCAGGGCCGACCACGCGGCGTCGCGCATGGGATCACCGAAGCGTTGCGCGCCTTCCCAATCCAGGATGGCGCGCAGCCCGTCGGGGCCGACGATGAGGTTGCCATTGCGAATATCGGTGTGCACCAGCGTGAGCCGGTCCGGACGGCCCGGAAGGTGACGCGTGAGCCACCGCAGCGCGTGCGCGAACACGGGCCGGTCGGGCAGCAGCCGCGCGACCATCGCCTCCGCCTCGGCCAGCAGCACCTCGGCGGGATCGGCGGTGGCACTGCCGGGCAGGTCGGGGGAGGCCTTGCCCGGATCTACGGCATGCAGCAAACCCATTGCCCGCCCGAGCTGTTCGCCCACCAGATCGCCGATCCCGGCGTCGTGCACCGACCGCAGCACCCGCCGTGGCACGGTCTCCCCATCGAGGCGTTCGGAGAGCATGAACGGCTCGCCGACAAAGGCGGTGGAGGTACACACTGCCAGCACGTGGGGGACCGGCACCTCGTGCTCGCGCGCCAGCTCCCGCACGCCCGCCTCGACATCGACGGGAAGTAGTTGAATACTGCTCGGCACCAGGGTGGCGACCATCCGCAACACACATCCCCCGAGGTCGGCGTCGAAAGCGATATTGCGCCGCCGCGCACCAGCCGACAGCGGTTGCACCCCCGACACCGTCACGGCTCGCCCGATGTCCTCGGAGAGAAACCGCGTCAACCCCACCGCGATATCGCCCGTCATTCGCCCTCCCAGGCGTCATAGCCCGGCTTGGCGACCGCCAGATCGGCGCGGACCTGCGCGACCAACGCCGCCCACACCTGCTCCTCATCGCCCGTCGCCGCTGGTGCCGCGACCTCGGCCCCGAAGGTGAGTTCCCGCTCGATCATGCGGGCCAGATGCGCCCCCACCCGCGCCTGATGCCGCATGTCGGGCGGCAGCGCGGGCATGAGCGTCGATTCGAGCAGCTCGGCGAGCGCCGTCAGCAACTCCGGTGCCGTTGGCCGATACTGCATGGCGCGCCTCCGGCGTGAATCCCGTTGTTCGGCAGGTAATCCGCGATGGTACGGGACGCCGGCGCGCGACGGCCGTGAATTGTGGGCGAACGCTGACAGTTGCGGTCGGTCGTCTACATCAATCCGCTGAGGCCATCCCCGAGCGTCTTCGCGCCCAGCACCAGGAACAGCACCGACATGATGCCCGCGTGATTGCGCACCGTCCACTCCTTCCACCCGTCCAGCGTGGCGTGGGCGGTATTGCCGCCGAAGAAGTGGACCGCCAGCGGCACCAGCACCCCCAGCGATGCGACGACGATGAACACGATCACCGAAATGGTGCGCCCGATATTTGACCTGTCGCCCTCGGCGACCGTCACGCCGCCGACCGCCATCTGGATGATGTTCTTCGGATTGCTCAGCACCAGAACGGCGCCCAGTGCGACACACCGGCCCGGCCGGAACTCGTCGAGACGCTGCAGCCGCGGCGGCAGCGGCCCGCCCGACTCCCACGCGTTGTGAATCCTCAACTGGCGCAAGGCCATCAGCAGCAACAGCACGCCGAAGACGATCCGGAACCACGACACCCAGGTCGCCGGCCCGCCGTCGCGTTGATGCGGGTCCGCCGCCTCACCCAGCGTCACCGCCGCCAGCAGCACCACCGCCACCGTGGCCACCCAGCCCAGCATGAACGCGACCGCATTGGCTCGGCCGCGCGGCGAGGCCAGGATCAGGATGATGGCGATCAGGGCCAGCGGGGAGATGGCCACACCGACGGCGTGACTGAGTATCTGTCCGGTCGCATGCTGCATGAATTCTCCTGGCGGTGTCGAACTGTGCGGGCACGTCGCCGTCGAATCTTAGCTATCGGATAGCGTTATCTCGTTTCTCTGAGCGTGGGTTCACCAGTTTCGGGTGAGCAGGAGTAAAAAGGGTTGAGGTAGCTTAGTAATTGCTACTCCTCCTCGGATGACCGAGGGGGGCCACGGATTTCCTGCTCGGAGCCCTCTCCTGGCCGAAGGGCCCGAGTAGGCGGGCCGGTGCGGCGGCACCCCTCATCACGCCGCACCGGCCTTCTCTCTACTTGTGCAGCAATTCCACGGCTATTTTGCCCATCTGGTCGATTGCGGACCTCGTCGCCGCTCGCGGATGTCAGTCCTCCCGGACGAGCATGGCGGTGAGCGCCCGGCGCACGGCATCGGAGGCCGCGCGCTTGGACAGGCCGCGGCGGTCGACGAGGTGGTGGCGGTACGGCCAGCCGGCGGTGGCGTCGATCAGATCCAGCAGTTGGTCGCCCTCGTGGCGGGCCAGTTCCGGCGCGAACATCCGGCCCAGCGCGTCACGAATGCGCGTGTCGGTCAACCGCATCCGCGCGTCGACCTCCGGTGCGCGCAGCGATTCGATGAGACCCAGCACGCGCGGCTCGCGTTGCAACGCGAAGATCGCCTCGCTCTGCCGCACCACCGCGTCGATGCGCTGCTTCAGCGGCAGCTCCGGATCGGCCTCGGCGATCAGCGCCTCGACCTGGTCGGACTGCAGGTCCACCGAGGCGGTGATCAGTGCGGTCCGGGTCGGGAAGTGCACGAAGATACTGCGTTCGGACACGCCCGCGCGTTCGGCGATGCTGCGGGTGGTCGGATCGAATTCACCGTCGTGGACCGCGGACAGTAGCCCCTGGATGATCGCCTTGCGGGTCTGTTCCGGATTGCGCCGGCGCTTCGGGCTCTCGCCCTTGCTCTCGCGCACGATTTTGCCTTCGCGGACGACCTTGCCCTCGCTCATGACAGGAATCCGATCACATCCGGCCCGAGCGCGCGCACGCAGGTCCGGCGGGCGGTGGCGGGGGTTATGGGTGGTGTCACCCGTCCAGTATATTGCAGCAAGACTGCAATAGTGTGTACCGTGGCAGACACGTCAGAATGACGAGCGAATGATCAGCTATCGAGTGCTCGTCCCACACATGGAGACAGGAGAGCTCTGATGACCGACGAGGACCTCACGAACAACGGTGGCGACCGGAAGTCCGGCGGCTTCCAGGTGTCCCGACGCGGGGTGTTCGGGGTGGGCGCGGCCGCGCTGGCGGCCGTGGGAGTGGGCGCGGCCGTCGCGGGCTGCGACAGCAACAGCGACAACGGTTCCGCCGCCGAGAAGACCAGCAAGGACGCGGTCGATCCGAGCAGCCACATCGTCGATCAGCAGAAGCAGGTGCAATCCGCGCTGCCCTTCTCCGACACCCAGGACTTCGCCGACACCGACAAGGGCTTCATCGCCAAGCTCGAGCCCGATCTGGTGAAGGACGCCAAGGGAAACACCATCTGGGACAACGAGTCCTACAAGTTCATCCAGGGCACCTGCCCCAACTCGGTGAACCCGTCGCTGTGGCGGCAGTCGCAGCTGGTGGTGAAACAGGGCCTCTACGAGGTGGTTCCGGGCATCTACCAGATCCGCGGCCTGGATCTGTCGAACATGACGATCATCGAGGGGAAGACCGGTGTCATCGTCATCGACCCGCTGATCTCCACCGAGACGGCCAAGGCCGGCATGGACCTGTACTTCTCCAAGCGCGGGCAGAAGCCGGTCACCGGCATGATCTACACCCACTCCCACGTCGACCACTTCGGCGGCGCGCTGGGCGTCATCACCCTGGAAGACGCTGCCTCGGGCCGGATTCCGGTGATCGCGCCGCAGGGCTTCATGGAACACGCCGTCGCGGAGAACATCTTCGCCGGCACCGCCATGGCGCGGCGCGCGGCCTACATGTACGGCGCGGCGCTGCCGCGCGGGGAGAAGGGGCAGGTCGGCGCGGGCCTGGGCATGACCACCTCGACCGGCACCGTGAGCCTGGTCCCGCCGAACAAGGACGTCACCCGCACCGGCCAGGAGGAGACCATCGACGGGGTGAAGGTGGTCTTCCAGATCACCCCGGGCACCGAGGCCCCCTCGGAGATGAACTTCTACTTCCCCGACTTCCGCGCGATGTGCATGGCGGAGAACGCCACTCACACCCTGCACAACCTGCTGACCCTGCGCGGCGCGCTGGTGCGTGACGCGCACGTGTGGTCGCAGTACCTGACCGAGACCATCAATATGTTCGGCGGCATCTCCGATGTCGCGTTCGCCTCGCACCATTGGCCCACCTGGGGCGGCGACAAACTCGTCGAATGGCTGTCGCTGCAACGCGATACCTACGCCTACCTGCACGACCAGACCCTGCGCATGCTCAACCAGGGCTACACCGGCACCGAGATCGCCGAGATGATCCAGATGCCGCCGGCCATCGAGCAGAAGTGGTACAACCACGGCTACTACGGTTCGGTCAGCCACGACGTGAAGGCCGTGTACCAGCGTTACATGGGCTGGTTCGACGGCAACCCGTCGCACCTGTGGGAGCACCCGCCGGTCGACGCCGGCAAGCGGTACGTGGACGCCATGGGCGGTGCGAGCGGGGTGCTGAAGGTGGCTCGCAAGGCCTACTCCGACGGCGACTACCGTTGGTGCGTCCAGGTTCTCAACCACCTGATCTTCGCCGATCCGAACAATGAGAAGGCGAAGATGTTGCAGGCCAGCGCCTTCGAGCAGCTCGCCTACGGTTCGGAGAACGCCACCTGGCGCAACTTCTTCCTCTCCGGCGCGTACGAACTGCGCAACGGCAACTTCGGCACCCCGACGAAGGCCAACTCCGCCAGCATGATCAGCGCCCTGAGCGTCGATCAGGTCTTCGACTCCGCGGCATTCCTGGTCAACGGCCCCAAGGCGTGGGACCTGCACCTGGTCAACGACTGGGTCATCACCGACCAGAACCAGACCTACCGCACCGAGCTACGCAACGGCGTGCTCATCCACTACGTGGTCCCGGCCGATTTCAAGGGCCCCGCACCTGACGCCACCTTCACCCTGTCGCGGCTCGAGCTGATCGCCACCATGACCGGCGCCAAGGACATCGTGAAGGAGATCCAGTCCGGAGCGATCAAGGTCACCGGCGATCCGACCAAGCTCAAGCAGCTCAAGGACGTCATGGACAAGCCGGACCCCAACTTCAACATCGTCACGCCGTAGCGAGGTGAGTGGTCGCGGCGTGGCGGGAGTTACCGAGGCTGACGTCACGCCGCGACATCTATCGATAGGTGCCCGGGTTACAGGATCCGAATGATCCTGGCGCGCAGGATCAGTGCGGATTCCGGGTGATGCGCTGGGTGGGCTGCTCGGCCTGGGCGGCGACCGCGGCGCGCTCGACGGTCATGAGGCTCTCGGAGTGGTGTTCGGCGTAATACTTTGCGGCGCCGCCGTTGAGGCCGAAGAGCGACTTGCTCCACAGCAGCCAGATCACCGCGGCCAGATTGACGAGCAGGGCGGCGATGCGCAGGAAGGTGATCTTCTCGGTGAGCTCGTAGATCTCGAGCGGCAGGAAGATGCTGGTGGCCACCACGGCCGAAGTACTCGCCCCAGCGTTTGACCAGCCACAGGCCGACCGCCTCGATGATCTGGATTGTGGCGTAGGCGAACAGGGCGACCGCGATCCAGACCAGAATGGTCGGCGAGAGGGTGAACGCCTTGTCGATGCCCCGGATGATCTTGGAATGATCCGGGTTGAAACCGATCTGGTCGGCGAGTTGGCGGATCAGCGGAAGATCCTTGTCCCAGTTCTCCTTCCAATGCACACGCCGGTGCCGCAGGGTGAGCACGCCCGCGCCCAGCAGGATCAGCACCAGCGCCCGGCCGACCCGCTCGGCCGCGAGCAGCCGCATGATGATGCGGTCGCGCAGCAGCCGCCCGCGCGGCACCTCCGGTGCGTCGTCCGCGGGACCGCTGAGTCGCGGCTCGCCCGGCACGAAATCACCGCAGCGCAGGCAGCGCCAGGCTTCACCCGCCGGAGTGGCGACGTGGAGGCGTGCCGCGAGCTCGGGCTCGGTGGGGGCATAGGTCTCGTGCCCTCGGGCAGCGCAGGTCCACAGACTGAAGTCCATGCGCTGGAGCGTACCGGGCGGCGGCGACGGAACCGGTTCGGTTGAGGGCGGCGGAGAGTCAGCCCGCCGCGAGCGCGCGCAGCTGGTCGAGATAGGTACGGGTGCGCGGATCGCCCGGGAAGCGTTCGATCATTTCCCGTGCGGTCTCACCCGCGATCCACATGAGCGACGGCAGCGACCGCCGCTTGCCGGCGAACGCCAGCAGACCTTCGTCCAGGGCGAGCTCCAGATTGCGATCGCGCACCGCCACCACCGCCAGGGTCAGGTGCGCCTCGGACACGCGCATGGGTTTGCGGATGCTGCCGTCGGGCCGGGTCGAGGTCAGGATCACTTGGCGGGCAAACTCTTCCGCCCGCCGGTCGTCCCCGGCTACCCGGCAGCAGTCCATGGCGTAGAAGTCGAACTTCTGCGGATCGACCACGAAATGATTGTCCAGATTGGACGGATGCTCGATGGTGTCCAGGATCGAACGACCCTGCGCCAAGGCCGTTTCCACCTCGCGCTTATCACCCAGCCGGGCCCACGCCTTGGCACGCTGCGCGGCCAGCTGGACCCCGACGCCCAAGCGGCTCGTGGTGGCGTGTGCGGCCTCGGCGGCCTCGATCGCGCCCTTGTAGTTGGCCTGCGTCAATGAGAACCAAGCGGCCATTTCGGCTCCCCAGCCGATGATTTCGGCATGCTCGGCCTCCTGGCCCAGGGACAGGGCCGCGCGGCGAGTGGCCTCGGCGGCGGTCCGCCAGCCCAGGTCGTAATCAACGCAACCGACCAGTAGGGCAACCCATCCGGCCAGCACCAGCACTTCCCGATGCTGCGCCAGAGTCAGTCGGCCGTCCAGCAGGGAGGTGATGCGGCGCAGCCAGGCCGTGCCCTCGGTGTGCAGCTCGTGCGGATCCGCGCACGGATACTCCGAGCACAGCCGATCCGCGGTGATCCGGATGGCGTCCAGCGTGGAAGCCGACACATCGGACATCCGCAGTCGCCCAATGAATTCCAGCGTGTCCATGCCGGTGGCCGAGAGCATCTCGTCATCGCGATTGGGCCGGGCCTTGGGGAAGAACGCCGCGGTCACCGTGTCGAAGGCCGCCGCGATGATCGGGGCGTAGAAATCGTCCGGTCGGGATTCTCCGGACTCCCAGCGCCGCCAGTTGCGCAGAAGTGTGCTGTCGGTTGGCAGATTGTGACTCGACTTGGCGCGCATGGCCCTTACGGCATCGGCTTGTGACCACCCCCGAGCATCGCGTTCGGCACGCATTCGGACAGCCCAGACAGGTCGATCGTCACCGGCGGACACGCTCTGTAGTATCTCACCAGTTAACGCCGGATGGACCCGGATAGGGCATCTGGATGTCAGTGGGTTGACATCTGCAATTGCATTCGTGATTACGCCAAGCTGTTCCACAGGGCACACTTCATGACAGCGATCCCAATCCAACGGAGGTTCGGGTGGAAGCGTTGATCTATGGGTACGTGCGTGACGACTTGACCGAGGGCCGCAGCGATGAGCTGGAGGACGCCATGTGCGGTCTCGCCCAGTCGGCCGGTCTCTGCTTCGCCGCCACGTTCCATGAATCGACCCCCGGCGACGGCACCGCGTTCGCGGAGTTGACGGCCGAGCTCAAGCGCGCCGATGCCCACCACGTGGTGGTACCGTCGCTCGATCATCTTGCGGGCCAGACGATTCCGCGTGACATTCTGATCGCCAAGCTGGCGCACGAGGCGTCCGCCCAGGTCTGGACCGTCGAGCACTAGCCCTTCCGACCTCCGAAACACCGCCGCACCCGCGTCGAGAACGCAGGTGCGGCAATGGTTTTCGGACAATCGGGGACATTCACCCCGAAACGGTCTAACAGGTCAGGTGCCGGTCCGGCAGATCAGAGGCCGAAGCCCCCGCGCCCGCGACGGCGCAGGTACTTCTCGAACTCGGCGGCGATGGCATCGCCGTCGATCTTGGCCATGGCGTCGTTGATGTCCACCTCGGCGTCGCCGCGCTCCTCGAGCGAGCGCACGTACTCGGCGATCTCCTCATCGCCGGCGGTCATCTCGTTGACCGCGCCCTCCCACTCCTCGGCCTGCTCGGGCAGCCCGCCGAGGGGCACCTCGACATCGAGGACATCCTCGACCCGGTGCAGCAGCGCGATGATCGCCTTCGGGTTGGGCGGCTGGGAGACGTAGTGCGGCACCGCGGCCCAGAAGGAGATGGCCGGGACACCCGCGCGCACGCACGCGTCCTGCAGCACTCCGGTAATACCGGTCGGTCCCTCGTAGCGGGTCTGCTCCAGGTTGAAGCGCTCCGCGGCTTCCTTGCTGTAGGCGGTGCCGGTGACCGGAACCGGCCGGGTGTGCGGGGTGTCGGCCAGTAAAGCGCCGAGGATCACCACCGTGGTCACCCCGAGTTGCTCGACGAATTCGAGGATGTCGTTGCAGAAGCTGCGCCACCGCATATTGGGCTCGACCCCGCGCAGCAGCACCACGTCACGCTCACTACCCGGGGGCGAGCACACCGACAGCATGGCCGAGGGCCACTGGATCTCGCGGGTCACCCCGTCGACCTGGCGCACCGTGGGCCGGTTGACCTGATAGTCGTAGTAGTCCTCGGAATCGAGCTCGGCCAGCGGCTGCGCGTCCCAGATCAGTTCCAGATGCTCGACCGCGCCACTGGCGGCGTCGGCGGCATCGTTCCAGCCTTCGAAGGCGGCCACGAGCACCGGATCCCGCAGCGTAGGCAGGTCCGATTCGGGTGGCACCGGGGATTCACTGGCGTTCACCCGGTCAGCCTACGGTGTAGCTCGAACTGGTGTGCATGCGACGCGCAATGTCCGACTCGGGAGTAGCACGCCACACCGACGCGGGGATTGTCCGTCCTTCCCACTACTCTTGAGTTCATGTCAGTACGCAGCCGCGCCGAATTCGACACCACTCTTTTGGACACGCTCAGGCGGCGTGTCGTGATCGGGGACGGTGCGATGGGCACGATGCTGCAGGCCGCGGATCTCACGCTCGACGATTTCCGGGGCCTGGAAGGTTGCAACGAGATCCTCAACGAGACGCGGCCCGACGTGCTGCGCCACATTCACCGGGCCTACTTCGAGGCCGGTGCCGACGCCGTCGAGACCAATACCTTCGGATGCAACCTGCCCAACCTGGCCGATTACGACATCGCGGATCGGATCCGGGATCTGTCCGAGCGCGGCACCCGCCTCGCCCGTGAGGTCGCCGACGAGATGGGCAAGTCCGCGGACGGGACTCCCCGGTATGTGCTGGGGTCCATGGGTCCGGGCACCAAGCTGCCCACTCTGGGTCACGCGCCCTATGAGGCCCTGCGCGATGCCTACACCGAGGCCGCGCTCGGCATGCTCGACGGCGGCGCGGACGCGATCCTCGTCGAGACCTGCCAGGACTTGCTGCAGGTCAAGGCCGCGGTCACCGGTAGCCACCGGGCCATGGCCCAGGCCGGTCGCCGGATTCCGATCATCACGCACGTGACCATGGAGACCACCGGCACCATGCTGGTCGGCTCCGAGATCGGTGCGGCGCTGACCGCGCTGGAGAAGCTGGGCATCGACATGATCGGGCTCAACTGCGCCACCGGCCCGGACGAGATGAGCGAGCACCTGCGGCATCTGTCCAAGCACGCGCAGCTGCCGGTGTCGGTCATGCCGAACGCCGGTCTGCCGATTCTCGGCGCCAAGGGCGCCGAATACCCGCTCACCGCCGAGGAACTCGCGATCGCGATGTCCCAGTTCGTATCCGAGTTCGGGTTGTCGCTGGTGGGTGGCTGCTGTGGCACCACGCCCGAGCACATCCGGCAGGTGGCCGAGGCGGTGCGCGAGGTCGAGCAGGGCAAGCGGACCCCGGTACACGAGCCGAGCGTCTCCTCCATCTACAGCTCCGTGCCGTTCGAGCAGGACGCCTCGATCCTGATGATCGGCGAGCGCACGAATGCCAACGGCTCCAAGGCCTTCCGCGAGGCCATGCTGGCTGGCGACTGGCAGAAGTGCCTCGACATCGCCAAGGATCAGACCCGCGACGGCGCGCACATGCTGGACGTGTGCGTGGACTACGTGGGTCGCGACGGCACCGCCGATATGGCCGAGCTGGCCTCGCGGCTGGCGACGGCGTCCACGCTGCCGATCATGCTGGACTCCACCGAAACCCCGGTGCTCAAGGCCGGTTTGGAGCATCTGGGCGGGCGCTGCGCCATCAACTCGGTGAACTACGAGGACGGCGACGGGCCCGAGTCGCGGTTCCAGCAGACCATGGCGCTGGTCGCCGAACACGGTGCGGCCGTGGTCGCTTTGACCATCGACGAAGAGGGTCAGGCGCGCACCGCCGAGCACAAGGTCGCCATTGCCGAGCGGCTGATCGAGGACATCACGACCAACTGGGGTCTGGAAGAGTCCGACATCATCATCGACACCCTGACCTTCACCCTGGGCACCGGCCAGGAGGAGTCGCGTCGCGACGGCATCGAAACCATCGAGGCCATCCGCGAACTCAAGAAGCGGCACCCCAATGTGCAGACCACGCTGGGTCTTTCGAACATCTCCTTCGGCCTGAACCCGGCCGCCCGGCAGGTGCTCAACTCGGTGTTCATGCACGAATGCGTCCAGGCCGGACTGGATTCGGCGATCGTGCACGCCTCCAAGATCCTGCCCATGGCGCGGATTCCGGAGGAGCAGCGCGAGACCGCGCTGGATCTGGTCTACGACCGGCGCACCGAGGACTACGACCCGCTGCAGAAGCTGATGGCGCTGTTCGAGGGCGTCTCCACGGCCTCGTCCAAGGCCTCGCGCGCCGAGGAGCTGGCGGCGCTGCCGCTGTTCGAACGGCTGGCGCGGCGCATTGTCGACGGCGAGCGCAACGGCCTGGAGGCCGACCTCGACGAGGCCATGAAAGAGGTTCCGCCGCTGCAGATCATCAACGAGACCTTGCTCTCGGGCATGAAAACCGTTGGTGAGCTGTTCGGTTCGGGTCAGATGCAGCTGCCGTTCGTGCTGCAGTCGGCCGAGGTGATGAAAACCGCTGTGGCGCACCTGGAACCGCACATGGAGGCCACCGACGACTCCGGTAAAGGTCGCATCGTGCTGGCCACGGTCAAGGGCGACGTGCACGACATCGGCAAGAACCTGGTGGACATCATCCTGTCCAACAATGGCTACGAGGTCGTGAATCTCGGTATCAAGCAGCCGATCTCGGCGATCCTGGATGCCGCGGTCGACAAGAAGGCCGATGTCATCGGCATGTCCGGGCTGCTGGTGAAGTCCACGGTGGTGATGAAGGAGAACCTCGAGGAGATGAACACCCGCGGCGTCGCCGCGCAGTTCCCGGTGCTCCTCGGCGGCGCGGCGCTCACCCGCGGCTATGTCGAGAACGATCTCACCGAGGTCTACGAGGGCGACGTGCACTACGCGCGCGACGCCTTCGAGGGCCTGAATCTGATGGACGAGATCATGACCCGCAAGCGCGGCGGCGGTCTCGACCCGAACTCGCCCGAGGCGCTGGCCGAGGCCGCGAAGGTCGCCGAGCGCAAGGCCCGCCACGAGCGGTCCAAGCGGATCGCCGAGGAGCGCAAGGCCAAGGAGGTGCCCGTCGAGGTGCCCGCGCGCTCCGACGTGGCCGCGGACCTGCCGGTGCCGACGCCGCCGTTCTGGGGCACCCGAATCATCAAGGGCCTGGCGGTGAACGAGTACTCCGGGCTGCTCGACGAGCGGGCGCTGTTCCTGGGCCAGTGGGGTCTGCGCGGGCAGCGCGGCGGTGACGGGCCGTCGTACGAGGAGCTGGTGGAGACCGAAGGCCGTCCGCGCCTGCGGTATTGGCTGGACCGGCTGATCGCCGAGGGTGTGCTGCAGCACGCCGCGGTCGTCTACGGGTATTTCCCCGCGGTTTCCGAGGGCGACGATGTGATTGTTCTCACCGAGCCCAAACCCGATGCGCCGGAACGCTTCCGGTTCACATTCCCGCGGCAGCAACGCGACCGGTTCCTCTGCATCGCCGATTTCATTCGCTCCCGCAAGGACGCGATCGAAACCGGTCAGGTGGATGTGATGCCGTTCCAGCTGGTCACCATGGGTCAGCCCATTGCCGACTTCGCGAATGTGCTGTTCGCGGAGAACAACTACCGCGATTACCTCGAGGTGCACGGCATCGGCGTGCAACTCACCGAGGCGCTCGCCGAGTTTTGGCACCGTCGCATCCGGGAAGAGCTCACACTGGAAGGACATTCGGTCGCTGACGAGGATCCCGCCGATGTGCTGGATTACTTCAAACTCGGATACCGTGGCGCACGGTACTCGTTCGGCTATGGGGCCTGCCCGAACTTGGAGGATCGGGCCAAACTCGTTGAACTGTTGGACGCCGGTCGAATCGGCGTGATTCTGTCGGAGGAGCTGCAGCTGCATCCGGAGCAGTCGACGGATGCGTTCGTGCTCTTGCATCCGGAAGCCAAGTACTTCAACGCTTAATATTTCCAGAGGTTTCCGGGCTTTCGCGCAGCGTTGCAGGGTGCTCGGCGCGAAAGCTTGCAGGAGGGGCACAACCACATGAGCGCAGACCGGCTGATTGCGGGGCGGTACCGACTAACGGATCCGATCGGCACCGGTGCGATGGGGGTCGTGTGGCGCGCGACCGATGTGCGGCTGCGACGCACCGTCGCGGTCAAGCAGTTGCTGTTGACACCGGGGCTGACCAGGTCGCAGGCCGTCGAGGCCAGGATGCGGGCGATGCGTGAGGGGCGCATCGCGGCGCGCCTGCACCACCCCAATGCCGTCACGGTGTTCGACGTGGCGGAGGAGGACGGCCAGCCCTGGCTGGTCATGGAATACGTGGACGCCGTGAGCCTGGCGGCGCTGATGCGGGAGAAGGGCAAGCTCGCCCCGGTCGAGGTGGCCCGGATCGGGGCCAAGGTGGCCGAGGCGCTGGCCGCGGCCCACAAGGCCGGGATCGTGCACCGCGACGTCAAGCCCGCCAACATTCTGGTGGCCGACGACGGGACGGTGAAGATCACCGACTTCGGCATCTCGCGGGCGACCGGGGATGTCACGGTCACCTCGACCGGGTTCCTGGCGGGCACGCCCGCCTACCTGTCGCCCGAGGTGGCGCGCGGGGAGAACCCGGAACCGGCTTCGGACGTATTCGCCTTGGGCTCAACGCTTTACGCGGCGGTCGAGGGGAAGCCGCCGTTCGGTGAGGGCGACAACCCGCTGGCCGTGCTGCACTCGGTGGCGCGCGCCCAGGTGCCGCGGCCCGCGCACGCGGCGGCACTGGCGCCGGTGCTGATGGATCTGCTGGCCGCCGAGGCCGACGACCGGCCGACCATGACGCAGGCGGCGGAACGGCTGCACGCGGTTGCGGAGGGGCGGGCCCCGGCCGCGCCGATCCAGCAGACCAAGGTGCTGCCGCCGGTGGCCGCGGCCGTGGACAGTTCGGCCAAGACCACGGTGCTCTCCACCTCGCGCACCGGTGCGCCCAGCAATGCGGCCGACCCGACCGTGCATGTCGACATGAACGAGGGTCCGCGCGGTACGGTGCCCCGGGTGCCGCCTCCCGGTGCTGCCGGTGGTGCGAAAACCGGTGGCGGGGAACGGAATCCGCGACAGGTGGCGCTCGCCGCCGTGGGTGTGGTGGCGGCGCTGATCGTGGCCACGGTGATCGGGATCGCGGTGAGCCGCAATGGCGGTGGCGGCAATACGCCGCAGGCCGGAGGCGGCAGCTCGATCACGACTCCCGCGACCGTGCCGGAGACCTCGGTGCCCGAGAACCTCGGCCCCGCCGCGGGCGGCAACCAGCCCACGCGCGAAGGCCAGGCGGGCGGGGCGACACACGCGCCGACCACGACACCGGCCCCGTCGTCCTCGGCGACACCGAGTCCGTCGGCGCGTCCGAGCACCACGCCCGCACCCACGACCACGCCGCCGGCCCCGCCGCCCACCTCGGTGACCTCGTTCATCCAGAGCTACTACGGCATGCTGCCCGGCAATGTGAGCGGCGCGTGGGCGATGCTCTCGCCCGGCTACCAGTCCTCCACGGGCGGGTACAACAGCTACGCCTCGTTCTGGGGCAGCATCTCGTCGGTCAGCGTGGGCGCGATCACTCCCAGCGGTGACAACCGGGCGGTCGTATCCCTCACCTATGTGCTGAAGAACGGACAGGTCAGCAGCGAGAACCGGTGGATCCAGGTGGATTCCTCGGGCGGTCGTCAGGTGATCGCCGCCTCGGGCCTCTGATCAGCCCGCGACCCCCGGCCCCGATAGTCTGAACCGGCTCCACCTCAATGGGTGGGGCCGGTTCCGGGTTATGTGGAGGGAGTGCGAGTCGGTGGCGCGATTGAACGCGGTGTTGTGGGATATGGACGGCACGCTGCTGGACTCGGAGAAGCTCTGGGACATGGCATTGCGTGAGCTGGCGGGAGAGTACGGGCGCGAGCTGACCGAGGAGGTCCGGCACGCGCTGATCGGGGCGTCCGGGCCCAACGCGTTCCGGATTCTGTTCGAGGGGTTGGGCATCGAGCACACGGCGGAGACGGTCGCGCACGGCTCGGAGTGGATGGAGGCCCGGGTGACCGAGTTGTTCCACGGGCCGGTGCCGTGGCGGCCGGGTGCGCGCGAGGCACTGGAAATGGTGCGCGCGGCCGGAATTCCGATGGCCCTGGTGACCAATACCAAGCGTTCCCTGACGGAGTTCGGCCTGGACACCATCGGCCGCGAGTTCTTCGGAGCCACCGTCTGCGCCGACGAGGTGTCGCACGGCAAGCCCGCCCCGGATCTGTACCTGCGCGCGGCTGAGCTGCTCGGCGTCGACCCGAATCACGCTGTGGCCATCGAGGATTCGCCGACCGGATCGATCGCGGCACAGGCGGCGGGCTGCGCCCTGCTGGTGGTGCCGTGCGAGGTTCCGGTGCCGGACGCGCCCGGCCGCACCTTCCGGGAGAGCCTCGTCGGGCTCACCGTCCCGGACCTGGAAGACCTGCTGCGCGCGCACGCCGCCTCCTGAACCGCGTTCCCATCCGTCCAAGGCCTCGGCGACCGCGATGGTCTAGCCTGCGGATATGGACGTTCAGGAGCGGCTGCGCGAGGTCTGTGCCGGGCTGCCGGAGGTGACCGAGAAGCTCAGCCACGGTGAGCCGTGCTGGTTCGCGGGCGGCAAGAAGATGTTCGTCATGTTCGCCGACCATCACCACGACGACCGGCTCGGATTCTGGTGTGCCGCACCGGCCGGGGTGCAGGAGGAACTGGTGGCCGCAGAGCCGGACCGCTTCTTCCGCCCACCGTATGTGGGGCATCGGGGCTGGCTCGGGGTGTATCTGGATGTGGCGGTGGACTGGGGCGAGATCGGGGAGATCGTCGAGGACGCCTACCGCACGGTGGCCACGAAACGGCTTGTGGGCGAACTCGATCGGCGCGTCGCCTCGGAATGACGCGAGACCGGCCCGGCGAAAACGCCGGGCCGGTAACGGGTTTGGAAGGTCAGCGCAGCGGGCCGAAGAAGGCTCGCAGGTCACCGGCCAGGTTGGCCGGATCCTCCATGGCCGGGAAGTGCAGGCCGCGTTCGAATTCGGTCCAGTGGGCATCGGCCGGGGCGGGGACGACGCGGCGGACGGTCTCGTCGGCGCCGAAGACGGCGAAGCCCTGGGGGACCGACGGGGGAGCGCCCCATTCGGTGGAGTGGGCCTGCTCGTAGAGGGTGTGGGCGGCCGAGACGCCGGAGGCGGTGAACCAGTAGAGGCTGACGGTGGTCAGCAGCTGGTCGCGGTCGATGGGGAGATCGGTCCAGTTCTCGAATTTCTCGGCGATCCAGGCCAATTGGAGCAAGGGGGAGTCCACCAGGCCGTAGCCGATGGTCTGGGGGCGGGAGTTCTGGATCGCCAGGTAGCCGGAGCCCTCGCGCCGGAAGGCGTCCATCCGGTCGAGGATGACCTTGTCGATCGGATCGTTGGGGTCGAGGCGGTCGGCCAGTCCGGGCAGGAAGGTGGCGACATTGGCCGCGGTCATGGGGTCGGTGACCACGTGGACTCCCGTCACATGCTCGCCGTCGAGCGCCGCGACCAGGCCGGAGACGCCGCCGCCGACATCGCCGCCGTGCACGCCGTAGCGGTCGTAGCCGAGGCGGGCCATGAGTTCGATCCAGGCGCGGGCGGTGCGGGCCATGGTCCAACCGGTCGCGCTGAGCGGGGTGGAGAGGGTGTAGCCGGGCAGTGACGGGGCCACCACATGGAAGGCCTGGCCCTCGGTGGGATCGGTCAGGAGGGTGATCAGGCCCATGAACTCGGCGATCGAGCTGGGGAAACCGTGGGTGATGAGCAGCGGCTGCGCATCGGGATGCTCGGAGCGGACGTGCAGGAAGTGGATCTGCTGGCCGTCGATCTCGGTGGTGAACTGGCCGAAGGCATTCAGCTTGGCTTCCTGTGCACGCCAATCGAATTCGGTGCGCCAGTAGTCGGCCAGCTCGCGCAGATTCGATTCGGGGATGCCGCGCTCCCATCCGGTGCCGGGGATCTGGGCGGCCCAGCGCGCATGGGCCAGGCGGTCGTGCAGGTAATCCAGGTCGGACTGGGGGATATCGAGGGTGAAGGGGCGAATCTCGGTGCTCATCAAGGTGTTCCGTTCACTGGGAAGATCTCTTCCGAGGCTCTTCATCTTGCGCTTGAAACCCAAGGTAGGAGCCATTGAGGAACGTTTTGTTCCGCAATTGGCGGATAGCATCTGGGAATGTTGGAAACCTCCGCTCGGCTGCTGCGCCTGCTGTCGCTGCTGCAATCCCGTCGCGACTGGACCGGGGGCGAGCTGGCCGCCCGCCTGGACGTCACCCCGCGCACCGTCCGCAAGGACATGGAACGACTGCGGGAACTCGGGTATCCGGTCGAAGCCCGCCCCGGTGTGGACGGCGGCTACCGGCTCGGCACCACAGGGGCGTTGCCGCCGCTGCTGCTCGACGACGACGAGGCCGTCGCGGTGGCGGTCGGATTACGCACCGCCGCAAGCGGTTCCATCCTCGGCATCGAGGAGACCTCGCTGCGCGCCCTGACCAAACTCCAGCAGATCCTGCCGTCGCGGCTGCGCCACCGCGTCAGCGCCTTCCAGCACGCGCTGCCCGTCCCCATGCGTGGCCCCCGCGTCAGCCCCGACACCCTCACCGCCATCGCCGCCGCCTGCCGCGATCACGAACGCCTCCGCTTCGACTACGCCACCCACTCCGGCGCGTCCGCCCGCCGCTCCGTCGAGCCCTACCGCCTGGTCAACCACAATCAGCGCTGGTACCTGCTGGCCTGGGACCTCGACCGCACCGACTGGCGCACCTTCCGCGTCGACCGCATGGACCCGCGCACCCCCGCCGGCCCGCGCTTCACACCCCGCGCGCTGCCACCCGACCGTGAGATCGCCTCCTACGTGGAACGCGGAGTAGCCCAGGCCACCTGGCGCTTCCGCGCCCGCGTCATAGTCCACGCGCCCGCCTCCCACGTCCGCGCCCGCCTCCCGATCACCATGAACATCGAAGAACTCGGCCCCGAGCGCTGCGCCTTCGAACCGGGCTCCGACCACCCCGAAATGCTGGTCCTCTACCTGGGCCTGCTCAACGCCGACTTCGAGATCGTCGACTCCCCGGAACTGGTCGCGGCCCTGCGCACCCTGATCGCCCGCTACCAGCGCGCGGTCTCGTCCTGACTCACATCCGCCGATAGTGCTCGTCGAGTACCGGCACCGGATCCAACTCCGAAATCTGATGCCCCGCATTGCAGTGATCGGTCAGATCCTTCCCGTCCCGAGCCTGCACCACCCGCAACTCGTTCACCGAATCATTCAGCGATTCAGCCACTTTCGCCGCATGCCGGTATCCGGGAGCGTCCCGATCGGCGATGATCCACACCCGATGCGCCCGGCGCAGCCATTCGGCGTGGTCGGAGTGCCAGCCGTTCGCGCCGCCCGCATTGCAGGTGGCGGTCAGCCCGGCATGCGTGGCCGTGAGTACGTCGGCCTCACCCTCGCAGACGAAGATGTCCCGGCCCTCCCGCACCGCTTTGATCACTTCCGGCAGGTGGAACGGAAGATGCGCGAATCCACCGTACTCCCAGCCGGTTTCGGTACGCCGCTGCTGATAGAAGGTCTTCACATACCCTTGCCGATGCAGGGTCCGAACCCGGAACACACACCCGGCCGGACTCCCGTCGGGCCATCGATAGATATAGGCGGCCACCCGCCGAGGTCGCCTGATCGGCGGCCCGAAATCCGGCTTCGGCGCCGAAAGTGGCAGCCCCGCAGCCAAAATCGCCCGATCCGCCAACCCCGGCTCAGCAGTCTCCCGCGTCACCGATCCCCGGGGTGGTGGCGGCCCATCGAACAAATCCCGCACCCCCAACCCGAGCCGCTCCAACACCTCCTCATCGGAACATCCCGCAAAACACCGGATCACCGTCTTCTGCCGTTGCAGGTTGTAAACCACCCCGAGTGAGGGCCGATGTCGCCGCCCGTCCGCCTCATGCACCGGGCACAAATACGTAGTCCACTCGGTCCCGCGCCTCCCCGGCCCCGACACCCGATACAGCGCCCGGTTGATGGTCTCCCACGATCCGCTACTACCCATACGCCGGTCCTCTCACTACCGGTGTACCCGCCCGGGCCGGGCTGTCAAAGCCCCTGAATCGTGTTGTTACGCAGGTGAGAGAACGGTCGAGCAGATGTGCGCACACCTGTGCGTACGGCTTTTCGGCATGAAACCGGGCGGATGGTCTCACATCAAAACTCGTGGGGCACAGGAAAAGTGAGTATTCACAATCGGGGGTTATCTCGGGCGTGTCGCGGGGGCGGGCGGCAAGAATGGGCGGCATGGTTGCGGTTGGGGGTTGGGTCGACGCGCAGGACGCCGGCGGGCATGTGCCCGGGGTGGATTTCGAGAAGTATCCGCTGGATTCGCCGGGGAGCGACGGGTGGAACGCGGCCGTTCGGGCGGCTCGGGAAGAGCTCGCGGCGGATGGGTGCTGCGTATTGCCCGGGTTCATTCGGCGGGAGTTGCTGGGCACCTTGCGGAGTGAGGGGGTGCTGCTGGCTCCGCATGCGTATTACACCGTGGAGAACGTCAACGCCTACAACATTCCGCTGGATGCCGACCTGCCGGAGGATCATCCCGCGCGCATCGTGCTGCGGCGTGGAAATGCCTTCGTGGCAAGGGATCTCATTCCCGTGGATGCGGTGATCCATCGGCTGTATGTGGACGAGCGGTTCCAGCGGTTCGTGGCGGATTGCTTCGGGCTGGCGGAACTGCACGAGTACACCGATCCGTTCGCGGGGCTGTGCCTCAATGTGGTCGCGCCGGGGATGTCGCATCCCTGGCACTTCGACACCAACGAGTTCACGGTCAGCATGCTCACCCAGGAGCCGGAATGCGGTGGGGTGTTCGAGTATTGCCCGAACATCCGGTCGCGGGAGGCGGAGCACTTCGCGGACGTGAACGCGGTGCTCACCGGGCACGGCGAGGGCTTCATCAAGCGGCTGGAGCTGCGGCCGGGGGATTTGCAGCTGTTCCAGGGGAGGTTTTCGTTGCATCGGGTCGCGCCGGTAGGCGGGACGGTGCAACGGCATTCGGCGATCTTCGCCTACAGCGATACACCGGGACTGATCGGCACGGCCGAGCGGACCCGGCAGCTGTTCGGGCGGGTATCGGCGGATCATCTGGCCGTCGGCGAGGTCCGCGGCGATACACTGCTCGACTGAGAAGGGGCCAGCGCGTGCCGGTTTCGTTGCACAGTTCCACCGGGAAAGCTTCGTTCGACGACATCTACGACCGGCCCGATCCACGCGAGTATTTCGCGCGGATGGCCGAATTGGATTATCAGATACCGGAATTGGCGAAACCGCATTTTCAGCGGTTGCTGGCGGAATACAAGGCCGCCACCGGGATCGCCGCGCCGACGGTCCTCGATATCGGCTGCTCCTACGGCGTGAACGCGGCCCTGCTGCGCCTGGACACCGGCATGGCCGAGCTGGCCGAGCACTATCGCAGCACCGGCGACACCGAGAAGCTCATCGACCGCGACCGGGAACTCCTCGAGAGTGACGACCGATTACCCGGTGTCCGATTCGTCGGAATGGATGCCTCGCGTCCCGCCCTCGACTACGCCAAGGCGGCCGGATTCCTGCAGGACATCGTGCATGCCGATCTGGAGGCGGGCGATCCCGGCGAGGCGCAGCGCGCCATCCTGGCCGGCGCCGACCTGGTCATCTCCACCGGCTGCGTCGGCTACATCAGCGAGAAGACACTGCTGCGGGTGGCACACGCACACGGCGGAAAACTGCCGTGGATGGCGCATTTCGTGCTGCGCATGTTCAGTTTCGACACCATCGCCGCGCACCTCACCGCACTGGGCTATCGCACCGAACGCGCGCCCGGCGTGTTCCGGCAGCGGCGTTTCGCCTCCGCGGACGAGCGGACCCGGGTGCTGAACACCCTGGCGGACAAGGGAATCGACACCACCGACTGCGAATCCGACGGCTGGCTCTACGCCCAGCTGTATATCTCCCGTCCCAATTCGGGCGGCGGCACGGATTCTTGAGAAAACTCGAAATCCCGGATTCACCTCAAACTCGCGCATGATTGTTACGGTGAATCGGTGGCACCAGCGAAGATCGTAATTATCGGCGGTGGTTTCGCGGGCGTGGAGTGCGCCCGGTATCTGGAGCGCCGCCTGAAGCCCGATGAGGCGGACGTCCAGCTCGTCACGCCCGATGCCGGGCTGCTGTATCTGCCGCTGCTGCCGCAGGTCGCCTCCGGCACGCTCAATCCGCGCTCGGTCTCGGTGCCGCTGCGGCGGGTGCTGCGCCGCACCGAGGTGGTGCCCGGCATGGCGGTCGGCGTGGATCCGAAGACCCGGCAGGTCATCGTGCGGCGGCACTCCGGTGAGGAATGCGCCTACGAGTTCGATCAGCTGGTGCTGGCCCCGGGCAGCATCACCCGCATCCAGGACGTGCCCGGCCTGCACGAGCACGGATTCGGGATGAAGACGCTCTCGGAGGCCATGTACCTGCGCGACCATGTGCTGCGCCAGCTCGACGTGGCCGCGGTGCGCGGGGAAGTGGACGTCGACCGCGAACGCCTGAACTTCGTCACCATCGGCGCGGGCTACGCCGGCACCGAGACCACCGCGGTGCTCAACAAGGTCTGCCAGGCCGCCGCCCGCCGCTACTTCCCGGAGACGGAATCGACCATGGTGCGCTGGCATCTGGTCACCCACGGCGACCGGATCATGCCCGAGCTCGGCGAGCGCCTGGGCGCGGACGCGAAAAAGATTCTGGCCGAACGCGGCATCGAACTCATTTCGGGCGCGTCCGCGCAGGAGGTCACCGCGCGCGGCGTCACCCTCACCAATGGCCGGTTCATCCCCTCGCGCACGGTGCTGTGGACGGCCGGGGTCGCGCCCAGCCCGCTCGCCGGGCATCTGGGCGCGGATACCGACCGCGGGCGCATCGTGGTCCATCCCGACTTCAGTGTGCCGGGCCTGCAAGGCGTCTGGGCGCTCGGCGACGCGGCCGCCGTCCCCGATCTGGCCGCGGGCCCGGACAAGCAGTGCCCGCCCACCGCGCAGCACGCCATGCGCCAGGGCAAGCACATGGCCAAGAATCTGCTCGCCACCTTGCGCGGCGGGCAGGTCACCCCGTACCGGCATCCCGATCTGGGCCTGGTCGTCGACCTCGGCGGCCGGGACGCGCTGGCCCGCCCGCTCAAGATCGGATTGCGCGGTGTGCCAGCGCAATTCGTGACCCGCGGCTACCATCTCGGCGCGCTGCGGACGGTGGTGGCACGGGCGCGGGTCGCCTTCGACTGGGCGGTGCACGGGCTCAGCGGCGACGATTTCCTGCGCATCGGCTACGGCGACTACGCCACCCACACCATCGGCGGATTCGAGCAGACCGGCTGCTACCTGACCAGCGATGAGGTGGAGCTGCGGCTGAAGCGCTTGTGCGAGCCCGGCTCGGCCGGTACCTGGCTCGCATGAAAACTGTTGTTGCGCAGTAATACAGCTTCCCTTCACGCCGATCCGGATTCGCCGGAAATCCTGGCGCGCCGACCGGTTCGATGGCAAGAATGGGGGCAGTGACCGCACGGGGGACGGTTACGCGTGTGCAAAGCCAGGCCACCCCTGACCCATCGACACCGAGGACACCCCTTGAGCGACAGCACCTTCGCCTTCGACGAGCAGCTGCCCCGCGTCCCGCTGCCCACGTTGGAGGAGAGCTGCACCCGATTCCTGCACTGGTGCGCGCCGCTGCTGACCTCCGACCAGTACGCCGCCACCGCGGCCAGCGTCGAGGACCTGCTGCGCCCCGACAGCCCCGCCCGCACCCTGCACGCCGACCTGGAACGCTTCGACAAGACCCCGGGCGTGGGCAGCTGGCTCGACGAATTCTGGCCGTCGCGCTATCTGGGGCGCCGCGACCGAATCGCGTTGAACGCCAACTTCTTCTTCCTGTTCCGCGATGACACCGTGCTCGCTGCGTCCACCAGTGCCGACCAGAGCGAGCGGGCCGCCGCGATTGTCAGTGCGGCCGTCAACTACAAGCTGCGCCTGGACGCCGAGGAGATCCCGCCCGCCACCCAGCGCGGCACGCGACTCAATATGGCGCAGAACAAGTTCCTGTTCTCCGAGACCCGCATCCCGGGCGCGCCGCAGGACACCGTGCGGGTGCCCTACAGCGAGGAATGGCCGGGGCATTCGGAGGCCCGCCACATCGTGGTCTTCTACCGCGGCAACATGTTCCGGATGGATGTGATCGGTCCCAGCGGTGTGCCCTATACCCCGGAGGATCTGGCCGCGGGTCTGCAATCGGTCATGAAGGCCGGTGCGCGCCGTGCCGCCACCAATGCCGCGCCCGGGCATCTCACCAGCCTGGCCCGCGCCGACTGGGCGCCGATCTACGCCAACCTGCGGCCCGCCAACGCCGCCGCCTTCGACACCATCGAGACCGCGCTGTTCTGCGTCTGCCTCGAGGACTTCGCGCCCCGCGACACCCTGCACGCCTGCGACCAGTTGCTGCACGGCGACAGCGGCAACCGCTGGTTCGACAAGGCGGTGTCGTTCATCGTCTTCGCCAACGGGAGCGCGGGCATCAATGTCGAGCACTGCGGGCTCGACGGCACCACCATCCTGTCCTTCGTCGACACCCTGCTCGAGGCCCCGGTGACCGCGCACGCCGAGCAGTCCGGCGCGCAGCCGCAGGGCCTGCCCGCCGCCGAGCCCATCGAATTCACCCTCGGCCCGGAAGCCAAGACCGAGATCGCCTCCGCCGCCGCCTCTTTCGCGCAATACGCGGCCGAGAACGCCACCACCACGGTGTCCTTCGACTTCGGCACCAAGCGCGCCAAGAGCCTCGGCATCTCCCCGGATGCCCTGGCCCAGTTGAGTTATCAGCTCGCGCACAGGCGCAGCAAGGGCCTCAACGGCGCGACCTACGAATCCATCGCCACCCGCCAGTTCCGCAACGGCCGCACCGAGGCCATGCGGGTGGTCACCCAGGAGATGCTGGATTTCGTTGCGGCCATGGAGAATCCGGACGTCGACCGGGACCGCAAGCTGGTGGCGCTGCGCACCGCCGCCGAGGCGCACGTGCGCCGGGCCCAGGAATGCCAGCGCGGTGAGGCTCCCGAACAGCACCTGTGGGAGCTGCAGTGGATTCAGCGCCGCCGCGGCGAGCAGCTGGGCGCGACCGCGCCGATGGCCTTCTACGACAGCCCCGGCTGGATCATCACCCGCGACGACTACCTGTCCACCAGCTCCGCGCCGTCGGTGAACATCCAGTTCTTCGGTTTCGGCTCCACCAGCCCCAAATGCATCGGCATCGCCTACGTGCTGCTGCCCGACCGCTGGAACCTCTACCTGGCCACACCCAAGCACGTCGCCCCGGCGATGCACGACTTCGCCGGGCACCTGCGCACGGCGGTGGCCGAGCTCACCGAACTGCTCACCGTATAACCGATTGCGGGGAGTGTGCGCTCGTCTGAGAGAATCACTCCCCGTGAAATCTTTCGAAGCCCTGTTCGCCGAGCTGCAGGATCGTGCCGCCAACCGCCCCGAGGGGTCGGGCACCGTCGCCGCCCTGGACGCCGGCGTGCATGCGCAGGGCAAGAAGGTACTCGAGGAGGCCGGCGAGGTCTGGATCGCCGCCGAGTACCAGAGCGATGAGGAACTCTCCGAGGAGATCTCGCAGCTGCTCTACTGGGTGCAGGTGCTGATGGTGGGCCGCGGCCTGCGGCTCGAGGACGTGTACCGACATCTGTGATGTGCCGCTCACCGCGCTGTGCCCCCGCACGGCGCGGTGAGTGTTTCCGCCCATCCATTCGTCGTCACCGCGTCTTCCCTCCGTTCCGAAAGGACCTCCCATGCTTCGCGTCGCAGTTCCCAACAAGGGCGCCCTCTCCGAATCCGCCGTCGCCATCCTGTCCGAGGCCGGTTACCGCAAGCGCACCGATTCGCGTGAGCTGAGCGTGCTCGACCCGGCCAACCAGGTCGAGTTCTACTTCCTGCGGCCCAAGGACATCGCCATCTACGTCGGTTCCGGCGAGCTCGACCTCGGCATCACCGGCCGCGACCTGGCGCTGGATTCCGGTGCGCCCGTGCAGGAACGGCTCGCGCTCGGCTTCGGCCGCTCCACCTTCCGCTACGCCGCCCCGGCCGGGCAGGACTGGAAGGTCGAGGACCTGCACGGCAAGCGCATCGCCGCCTCCTACCCGAACCTGGTGCGCGGGGATCTGAAGGCGCGCGGCATCGAGGCCGAGGTCATTCGCCTCGACGGCGCGGTCGAGATCTCCATCCAGCTCGGTGTCGCCGACGCCATCGCCGATGTGGTCGGTTCCGGCCGCACCCTGCGTCAGCACAACCTGGTCGCCTTCGGGGAGTCGCTGTGCGACTCGGAGGGCGTGCTGATCGAGGCCAAGGGCGCGGACCAGAACGACAAGGCCCGCAACCAGCTCGTCGCCCGCATCCAGGGCGTGGTCTTCGCCCAGCAGTACCTGATGCTGGATTACGACTGCCCCAAGGCGCTGCTCGACCAGGCGGTCGCCATCACCCCGGGTCTGGAGTCGCCGACCATCGCCCCGCTCACCGATCCCGACTGGGTCGCGGTGCGCGCGCTGGTGCCGCGCAAGAACGGCAACGAGCTGATGGATCAGCTCGCCGATCTGGGCGCCAAGGCCATCCTGGCCACCGACATCCGCTCCTGCCGCGCCTTCTGATCCCTGTCCGGTCAGGACGGGTCGTAGGCCGGCTCGTCCTCACCGGACGGGAAAGGCGGTGTGGTGCCACCGAATTCGGGGCATAGTCGCTTGAAATCGCAGTACTGGCACATCCAGCCCGGGCTGGGCGGGAACTCTCCGGTCTCGGCGGCGGTCACGATCGCCGCCCACAGCGCCGAGAGGATCCGCTCGAACCGCAGCAGCTCGTCCGGGTCGGGTTTGTAGGTGAGGGTGACGCCGTCGGCCAGGTACATCAGCTTCAGTTCGGCGGGCGCCCGGCCCTGGGTGCGCAGCAGGACCAGGGCGTAGAACTTGAGCTGGAACAGCGCCTTGGTCTCGTAGGCCAGGCCCGGGGCGCGACCGGTCTTGTAGTCGATGACGTGCAGGTCACCCTCGGCCGAGCGGTCCAGGCGGTCCACGATCCCGCGCAGGGGCGTGCCGTCGGGCAGCTCGGCCTCGATGAAGGTCTCGCACGACTCCGGCTCGAACCCGGTCGGGTCCTCGAGCCGGAAGTAGACGCCGACCAGCTTGCGGACCTCGGCCAGGAAATCGTCGAGTTCCGCATCCGGGATCAGCCCCTCGACCTCGGGCCGGGACTCGCGCACGCCGGCCCAGGCGGGGCCGATGAGCGCGGTGGCGGCCTCGACATCGCGCTCGGTGGCGGGCAGCCCGAACAGGGCCTCCAGCACGGCGTGCACCACGGTGCCGCGCACGGCGGCCTTCGAGGGCGGCTCGGGTATCTGATCGATGACCCGCAGCCGGTACTTCAACGGGCACTGCTTGAAATCGATTGCGCGCGAAGGGGACAAGGCGGGACCACGCGGACCGAACCGCTCTGTCTCCGGGGTACTGATCACGTCAACCGACATACCTGGCAGGCTAAACGCAGGCACCGACAAGGTGCGGGCACATTCGACGCCGCAATATCGCAGCGACGCACGTTTCTTGTAGAAGAACCACGACACGTAGGACGGAGATTCATGACGGCCAGACGGACCGGCCCTTTCCAGATCGGTGACCGGGTACAGCTGACCGACGCCAAGGGGCGCAAGTTCACGGTGATCCTGGAGGCGGGCAAGGAGTTCCACACCCACGCCGGCCACATCAACCACGACGACCTCATCGGCGCCGACGAGGGCTGCGTGGTGAACTCCGCCAAGGGCACCCCCTACCTGGCGCTTCGCCCCCTGCTCACCGACTACGTGCTGTCCATGCCGCGCGGCGCGGCGGTCATCTACCCCAAGGACTCCGCCCAGATCGTGCACGAGGGCGATATGTTCCCCGGCGCGAAGGTCCTCGAGGCCGGTGCGGGTTCGGGTGCGCTGACCTGTTCGCTGCTGCGCGCGGTCGGCCCCGAGGGCAAGGTCATCTCCTGGGAGATCCGCGAAGACCACGCCGAGCACGCCGTCAAGAATGTCGAGCGATTCTTCGGCGAACGCCCCGCCAACTGGGAACTCACCCTCGGCGATGTCGGCGAGTACTCCGGCGAGCAGGTCGACCGCGTGGTCCTGGACATGCTCAAGCCCTGGGACGCCCTCGACGCGGTCGCCAAGGCGATCATCCCCGGCGGTGTCTTCCTGGCCTACGTGGCCACCACCACCCAGCTCTCCGAGGTGGTCGAAGCGCTGCGCCGGCAGGGCTGCTGGACCGAACCGACCGCTTGGGAATCCATGGTTCGCCCTTGGCATGTCGTGGGTCTGGCCGTGCGTCCGGAGCATCGCATGCAGGGCCACACCGCCTTCCTGGTGAAGGCTCGCCGCCTCGCCGACGGCGTCACCGCGCCCAAGCCGCAGCGGCGTCCGTCCAAGGGCTGAGACGCCGAAGAATATATTTCCCGGCCGAATTCGGACCGGAACGAACGCGCCCCCGCCGATCGATGGCGGGGGCGCGTTGTCGAATTCAGGCTCTCGCGAGCCGATCTCGTCTGTATGGCAATCGACGCAGGCTATCCGGCACCGGACTCAGCAGGGCGCCTTGCCCATCGCGAGGATGGTGCACGCGGTGCTCTCCGACAGCTGCCAGCCCGCGTCGGTGTGCTGCCAGGTCATCGGCACGCCCGGCATGGTGCCGTGCGGGGAGGAGATGGCGACCGAGGCATTCGCGTTGTCGCCGTTGGCCTGTACGCCCGAAACGGTCCAGCCGATGGTGCCGTAGTTGGCCAGGCCCTGGTTCATCTTCTCGAGATTGGCGGTCCGCGCACCGCCGTTGATCATGAGGTTCGTCTTGTCCGCGGCCGGAACCGACGGGTCGGTGAAGCGGGTCAGCGTCGACTGCAGCTCCTCGGCCGAGGGCGCGGCGGTGTCGGCGGAGGCCAGGCCCGCGCCCGAGGTGAGAGCGACCGCGACCGCGGCGACGGACAGAGACAGACGAATGGAACGAGCGAGCATGAACGAACGGGCCTTTCGTGATATCGGATGGGTATTACTGGCAGGCGGCGCGGGCCATGCCGAGGACGGTGCACGCCCCGGCGTCGGAGAGCTTCCACGTGCCGTCGCTGTACTGGAACGTCATCGGGACATCGGGCATGGTGCCGTGCGGCGAGGTCACCGACACTTTCGCCTCCGCCTTGGTCCCGTCCTGCTTGATCTCACCGACGGTGAATCCGACCTGGTAATGCGCAAGCCCCTGATTCATGGTGTCGATATTTCCGAGACGCTTGTCGCCGTCGACGACTAGTTTGGCCTTGTCGGCAGCCGGTTTTGCCGGGTCGGCGAAGGCCGTGAGGACGCTCTGCAGGGCTGCCGCGGTCGGCGCGGGCGCGGCTGCGGCGGCCGACGAACCGGTCGCGGCGGATGAGGACGGGGACGAAGATCCCTTGTCGTCGGAGCCGCAGCCGGTCAGAGTTGCCGTAACGGCCGCGAAGGCCGCGACGGTAGCCACAGAAACACGGAGAGTGCTCGAGGAAACACGAAGCGTCCGCGTGACGTTGCGCATACCAGGAGTACGACTGGTGGGAAGGAGCATCAACGGCACCTTTCGGCTCGGCCGGCGATTAACTCGCCGGAAACAGGTTAGGGCAGGCTAACATGCCTGCTCGGCACGTCGGCCGCAGCCTAGATGTGATCACGACGAAACCATGTCGGAAAGCGGGAACGGTTAGAGCCCGGTAGCGTTGATAGACCGGGACTGGGAGGAGCAGCATCATGAGCCCCATCGAACATTCGGACTCGGCGGCCTGGAGGGAACTCGAGGCAGTACGCGCCGAGGCCGCTGCACTCCGGAGGCAACTCGCCGACACGCCGGATCGCACACGGGAATTGGAAGCGCGCGTCGATTCGCTCACGATTCGCAATACCAAACTGATGGACACCTTGAAGGAAGCGCGCCAGCAGCTGGTCGCTCTCCGCGAGGAAGTGGATCGCCTCGGCCAGCCACCTTCGGGCTACGGCATCCTCATCGGCGTGTACGACGATCAGACGGTCGACGTGTTCACTTCCGGGCGCAAGATGCGGCTGACGTGTTCGCCGAATATCGACACCACCATCCTCAAATACGGGCAGACCGTACGTCTCAACGAGGCGCTGACCGTGGTCGAGGCGGGCGGTTTCGATGCCATCGGCGAGATCGGCACGCTGCGTGAGATTCTCGACGACGGGCGTCGCGCCCTGGTCGTCGGGCACGCCGACGAGGAGCGGGTGGTCTGGTTGTCCGGGCCGCTGTCCGCGCTGGTCGACGTGGATGATCTCGACGATCCGGATCGCCCGATTCGCAAACTGCGCCCGGGTGATTCGCTGCTGGTCGACACCAAGGCCGGATTCGCCTTCGAGCGGATTCCCAAGGCCGAGGTCGAGGATCTGGTGCTCGAAGAGGTGCCCGACGTCGACTACCACGACATCGGCGGTCTCTCGCGCCAGATCGAGCAGATCCGCGACGCCGTCGAATTGCCGTTCCTGCACAAGGATCTGTTCCGCGAGTACGCGCTGCGCCCGCCCAAGGGTGTGCTGCTCTACGGTCCGCCCGGATGCGGTAAGACGTTGATCGCCAAGGCCGTTGCCAACTCCCTCGCGAAGAAGATCGCCGAGGCGCGTGGTGAGGATGCCAAGGAAGCCAAGTCGTTCTTCCTGAACATCAAGGGTCCCGAGCTGCTCAACAAGTTCGTGGGTGAGACCGAGCGCCACATTCGGATCATCTTCCAGCGGGCTCGTGAGAAGGCGTCCGAGGGCACCCCGGTGATCGTGTTCTTCGACGAGATGGACTCGATCTTCCGCACCCGCGGTTCGGGTGTCTCCTCCGATGTGGAGACCACCGTTGTGCCGCAGCTGCTCTCGGAGATCGACGGTGTCGAGGGTCTCGAGAACGTGATCGTGATCGGTGCCTCCAACCGTGAGGACATGATCGACCCCGCGATCCTGCGGCCCGGCCGCCTGGACGTGAAGATCAAGATCGAGCGTCCGGATGCCGAAGCGGCGATGGACATCTTCTCCAAGTACCTGACCGACACACTGCCGCTGCGCTCCGACGATCTCGACGAGTTCGACGGTGACCGCAGCAAGTGCGTGCAGGCCACCATCGAACGCGTGGTGGATCGCATGTACGCCGAGAGCGAGGACAACCGCTTCCTGGAGGTCACCTACGCCAACGGTGACAAGGAAGTCCTGTACTTCAAGGACTTCAACTCCGGCGCCATGATCCAGAACATCGTGGACCGGGCCAAGAAGTACGCGATCAAGTCGGTCCTGGAAACCGGCAATCCGGGCCTGAGCATCCAGCATCTCTACGATTCGATCGTGGACGAGTTCTCCGAGAACGAGGACCTGCCCAACACCACGAATCCCGATGACTGGGCTCGGATCTCGGGTAAGAAGGGCGAGCGCATCGTCTACATCCGCACCTTGGTGACGGGTAAGAACGCCAGCGCGAGCCGCGCCATCGACACCGAGTCGAACACCGGCCAGTACCTCTGAGCCGGAAAGCAAAGGGCCCGCTTCCTTCTCGGAAGCGGGCCCTTTCGCTTGCTCGAACTGCCGTGTCGCTGCTCAGCTTCCGGGGACGAAGCCGGGGTAGACCCAGTGCTTGACGCCGCCGCCGGGGGCGAGGTAGCCGGTGAAATTCGGGAAGTTCATCGGCAGCGCCTTGAGCTGATGCGGGTTGCCGTCGGCGTCGGCCTGGAAGCAGCTGGTGGTGACGCCGTGGAAGCCGGTGCAGACGATGCGGGTGCTGTTCCCGTACGGGGAGGTCAACCGCGCCTTGTCCACGAAGGGGTTCCAGTAGTCGAGGTCCGACGGGGTCAGGAAGTTGTTGGCCTCGAAGACGTAGATCGGGCTGTTGGGCTGCTGGACTGGCCAGTCGTCGGCGCTGGCGGTGCCGGTGGTGGCGGCCAGGGCGCCGGTGGCGATGGCGGCGGCGACGGCCGCGCGGGTGACGCTTCGGGTGATGGTGCGCATGTACCCCTCCTTGGAACGTCTATCGATATCGATCATCTCTGAGGGCATCGGCGGCCGTGCGGCGGCTGTAACGGACCCTGCTATGGCAGTGATGGTCATCACATAGATGGTGGCCGTATGCCTGGCGGTCACCGGACTCGGAACCATGCGTGGGACCTGCACGGGTCGGGGCGAATACGAGCCCCACGCCCAGTGGAGGTTTGTCATGAACGCGATGAAGCGCACGATGGTCGGATTCGCCACGGCGACACTGCTCGCCTCCGGCGCCCTGATGGCCGCACCGGCCACCCAAGCCCAGCCGCCCGGATACTGCTCGGTGACCCCCGAATGGGGCACCGGCGCCTACTCCCAATGCGGCCTCGGCGTCTGGCATCAAGTCCACATCACCTGCTGGTCCTGGTGGAACTGGTGGTCCCACTACGACCGCTGGGGCAATGTCGCCTGGGGCCCAACCCATTCGCAAGCCTGGTGCGACGTCCCCTTCTCCATGCAGACCTGGACCGTCGTCACCTGGGGCTGGGACTGGTGAGAGCCCGATCCTCGGTCCAATCGACGGCGAGCCGCCGCTCCCGGAACAGCCACCCCTGCCCGTCCCGCGCAAAGGTATCGAAATACCGGATGTGCATGACGAACACCCGGGAGCCGCCCCCGTCGTCGTAGACATGGGAAGCGGTGCAATACGTTTCACCACGCACCACGTCCCCCGAAAAGTCGAGCAGCTGATTGCCGATCACGTGCTGCGTGACGCGATACCGATCGAGCGGCTTCATAGCCGCCTCGATCTCCGCACGGCCGCGCACCGTAGTGGTCGGCTGCCCGCCACCCCACTCGATCACCAATCTGCCGTCCTGGGTGAAGAGTTCGGCGATGGCGGCATAGCGGCGGCGGTCCGCATGCGAGGCGTAGCGGTCGGTGAGCCCCCGCAACGCGAGCCGGGTTTCCAACTGGTCCATGGCGGTTCCTCCTCGTGAACGGGTCACCCTCGTTCCTAGCGTGCCCGCGCGAGGATGATCACGTAGCTGCCCACTGGGCGGGATGCATCACGGACGTCGGACACGACGGTAGGTCGGGGCGGCGGCCGCGGCGATGGCGAGATGGCGTGCCACCTCGGGAATCTCGGCGTCGGTCAGGGCAGCCACGGTGAGGCGGAGGTGGTCGGTGTGGGGGTGGTCGGTCACCTCGAAGGGGCCGCCGGGGGCCGCCTTGATGCCGGCGGCGGCCAGGGAGATCATGGCGGCGTTCTCGTCGGCGACGGGGAACCAGAGGTTGATGCCGTCGCCGCGGGGGAGGTGGATGCCGTGGCGGGAGAGGGATTTTCGGAGGGCATCGGAGCGGGCGCGGTAGCGGGTGCGGGCGTCGGCGACGGTGGTGCGGGCGGTGTCGTCGGTGAGCATGTGGAGCAGGACGCGCTGGAGCAGGCGCGAGGACCAGCCGGGGCCGAGCATGCGGCGTTCGAGGACGGGGTCGAGGTAGCAGGCGGGGCCGCCGACGGCTGCCAGGCGCAGGTCCGCGCCGTGGGATTTGGAGTACGAGCGGATGTGGACGGTGCGGGCTGGCAGACGGGTGGCCAGTGAGCGCAGGGGAGCATGGGTGATGCCGGCGCTGTGGTCGTCCTCGATGAGGAGCGGGGCGGTGCCGGCGGTGACGGCCGCGTCGGCCAGGACGTCGGCCAGTTGGCGGACGCGCTGGGCGGAAAAGGATGCGCCCGTGGGATTCTGCGCGCGCGGCTGGAGCAGCAGGGCCACTGGCGCGTGGGCTGCCAGTGCGGCGGCGAGCCGGTCCGGCAGGAGTCCCTGCTCGTCCAGGTCGATCGGGATGGGACGGGCGCCGAGCCTGGACAGCATGTCGAGAAACGGTGGGAAGCAAGGATTCTCGACCGCCACCGGATCGCCGAGCCGGACATGGGCGGCCAGCAGCCGGTCCACGGCGTCGAGCGCGCCGTCGAGGATGGTGAGGCGTTCGGCGCGGGCGGGCCAGTCGGCGCGGACGGCGGCCTCCAGCTCCGGGAGGACCGCCTCGCCCAGGTAGGTGGCAGACAGGCCGTCGAGGGCGGTGGCTCCCAGGTCGCGTAAGGCCGCAGTGAGCTCGGGCAGTAGGAGCGGATCAGGGGTGCCGCGGGACAGGTCGACGCGGAAAGTGTTGTCGGACTGAGGATGTAGGCGCTGATAGCGACCGACGGGAGGATGGGGTGGGTGCGGGTTGTCTCCGACGAAGGTGCCCGCGCGGCCGCGCGCGACAATGGCTCCCGCCGCCGCCAGTGCACGCCAGGCCTGGTTGACGGTGACCGGAGAGACCCGGAGCTCCCGCGCGACGTCACGCACCGTGGGCAGGCGGGTGCCGGGTGGCAGCGCCCCCGAGCGGATGCGGTGGCTGATCCCCGCGGCTATGCCCGCCGCAGTGCGGTCATGGGCGGCGGACGCCAGGTCGGCTGCGGTTTCGCCTGCGGATTCCATGGCGGGTTTGGCTGACGCGGGCGTGGCGTCGGCGTCAGCTGCGGCGGTGTCGTCGTTCCCGGCCGCGTGTGGTGGTCCGAGTTCGGTTGTCACAGTGCGATTCTGCGTGCCGGGCCGGGCGGCTCCGAGAGCCGGGGCGAAGGATTTACGGTCACGAAACTGTTTCTATCAACTTGTAACACAAGCGTGTTCGTTTCAGGTGCAGTATCACAAGGCATGGGAATCGTTCGAGCGGCGCTGGTGCAGACGAACTGGACCGGCGATAAAGAGTCCATGATCAAGGCGCATGAGGACTATGCGCGGCAGGCGGCTGCGGCCGGGGCCAAGGTGATCTGCTTTCAGGAGCTGTTTTACGGACCGTATTTCTGCCAGTTGCAGGACACGAAGTTCTACGACTATGCCGAGTCGGTGCCCGGGCCCACGACCGAGCGGTTCGCGGCGCTGGCGCGCGAGCTGGGCATGGTGATGGTGCTGCCTGTCTACGAGCAGGAGCAGCCGGGGCTGTTGTACAACACGGCGGCCGTGATCGACGCCGATGGGACCTACCTCGGTAAATACCGGAAGCACCACATTCCGCACGTCAACGGGTTCTGGGAGAAGTTTTACTTCCGGCCCGGAAATCTCGGCTGGCCGGTTTTCGATACCGCGGTCGGCAAGGTCGGCGTCTATATCTGTTACGACCGGCATTTCCCGGAAGGGTGGCGGGCACTGGGCTTGGCTGGGGCGGAGATCGTTTTCAATCCGTCGGCGACCTCGCGTGGATTGTCGAGTTATCTGTGGAAGCTCGAGCAGCCCGCGTCGGCGGTGGCCAATGAGTACTACATCGGGGCCATCAACCGGGTCGGGATCGAGGAGTACGGGGACGACGACTTCTACGGGACCAGCTACTTCGTCGATCCCGAGGGGAAGTTCGTGGGGGAGGTGGCCTCCGATACCGCGCCCGAGCTCGTGGTCCGGGATCTCGATATGGATCTGATCAAGGTGGTGCGGGACCGGTGGGCCTTCTATCGGGACCGGCGGCCGGATGCCTACGGGAAGCTGGTGGAGCCGTGAGCACGACCTTCATCCACGGCGGAATCGTGGTGTCCGCCACCGGATCCCAGGCACTCGATGTGCTGATCGATGGCGAGACCATTGCCGCGGTGTTACAGCCGGGATCCACCGCGTTGGGCAGTGATCTGGCCGCCACCGCGGACACCGTCATCGACGCCACCGGGAAGTACGTGATTCCGGGCGGCGTCGACGGCCACACCCATATGCAGTTGCCGTTCGGCGGCACCGAGGCCTCCGACACCTTCGAGACCGGGACACGCGCGGCCGCGTGGGGCGGCACGACCACCATCATCGACTTCGCCGTGCAGAAGCCGGGGGAGCGGGTGCAGGACACCCTCGCGCTGTGGCACGAGAAGGCCGCCGGGAAGTGCGCGGTCGACTACGGGTTCCATCAGATCATCGGGTCGGTGGATGCCGAATCCCTCAAGGGCATGAGCGAATTGGTGTCCGAGGGCGTCACCAGCTTCAAACTGTTCATGGCCTATCCGGGCGTGTTCTACTCCGATGACGGGCAGATCCTGCGCGCCATGCAAACCGCGGGCGACCTGGGCGCGCTGCTGATGATGCACGCCGAGAACGGGATTGCCATCGATGTGCTCGTCGAGCAGGCGCTGTCGCGTGGCGAGACCTCGCCCTACTACCACGGGGTGAGCCGCCCGTGGCAGATGGAAGAAGAGGCCACGCACCGCGCGATCATGTTGGCGCAGTACACCGGTGCGCCACTGTACGTCGTGCACGTCTCGGCCAAACAAGCCCTCGAACAGATCGCGGAGGCACGCGGCAAGGGACAGAACGTCTTCGGCGAGACCTGCCCGCAATACCTGTACCTCTCGCTCGAGGAGAACCTGGGCGCACCGGGTTTCGAGGGCGCGAAATGGGTGTGCTCGACACCGCTGCGATCCCGCGCCGAAGGCCATCAGGACGAACTGTGGCGCTACATCCGCACCGGCGACGTCACCACCGTGGCCACCGACCACTGCCCGTTCTGCATGAAGGACCAGAAGGAACTCGGCCTCGGCGATTTCTCCAAGATCCCCAATGGGATCGGCGGCGTCGAACACCGGATGGACCTGATGTTCCAGGGCGTCAAGGACGGCCGCATCTCGCTCGAGAAGTGGGTGGAGGTGTGCTGCACGGCCCCGGCTCGCATGTTCGGGCTGTACCCGCGCAAGGGCGTCATCAGCCCGGGCGCGGACGCCGACGTGGTGATCTACGACCCGAACGGGCACACCAGCATCGGCCTGGGCAAGACCCATCACATGAACATGGACCACTCGGCCTACGAGGGCTTCGAGATCGACGGTCACGTGGACACCGTCATCTCGCGCGGACGGGTCCTCGTCGATGGCGGCGAATACCTGGGCAGCGCCGGCCACGGCCGGTTCGTCAAACGCGGGCTGTCCCAGAACCTCATCTGATCACCCGAGCTACGAGGGGAGAGTGCCGCATGGATATCGGTGTGGTGCTGCAGTGCACGCCACCCGCGTCACGGGTGGTGGAGCTGGCGAGAATCGCGGAGACGCACGGGTTCTCGCATGTGTGGACATTCGATTCGCACCTGCTGTGGCAGGAGCCGTACGTCATCTACAGCCAGATCCTCGCCGCGACCCGCAAGGTCGTGGTGGGGCCGATGGTGACCAATCCGTCCACCCGCGACTGGACGGTCACCGCCTCCACCTTCGCGACCCTCAATGACATGTTCGGCAACCGCACCATCTGCGGTATCGGACGCGGGGATTCGGCCGTCCGCACGTTGGGCGGGCGGCCCGCCAACCTCGCGACCCTGCGCGAATCCATCGGTGTCATCCAGGAATTGGGCAATGGCCGCAGCGCGAAGGTGGGCGACACCACCATTCGCTTCCCATGGGCGGAGAAGTCGCGGTTGCCGGTGTGGGTGGCCGGATACGGTCCGCGCGCACTGGATCTCACCGGTGAGGTCGCCGACGGGTTCATCCTCCAGCTCGCCGACCCGGACATCACCGCCTGGACCATCGCCCGGGTGCGGGCCGCGGCCGAGCGCGCGGGCCGCGACCCGAAGGACGTGACCATCTGCGTGGCCGCGCCCGCCTACATCACCGACGGCAGCGCCGCGGCACTGAAACACGCACGCGAGCAATGCCGTTGGTTCGGCGGCATGGTCGGCAACCACGTCGCCGACATCGTCTCGCGCTACGGCTCGGACTCCGAGGTGCCCAAGGCGCTGACCGACTACATCGCCGGGCGGCAGGGCTACGACTACAACGAGCACGGCCGCGCCGGAAACACCCACGCCGAATTCGTCCCCGACGAGATCGTGGACCGCTTCTGCCTGCTCGGCACCCCCGACGAACACTTGACCCGCCTGCGTGAACTGGAGGCGATGGGCGTCGACCAGTTCGCCGTCTACCTGCAGCACGACGCCAAGACCTCCACCCTCGAGGCCTACGGCGAATCAGTACTGCCGCGCCTGGCCCATCCGATCGAGGCGACGGTGACCGAATCATGACCACCACCACCGTCACCCGGGCCGCCGATGCCGTCGAGGTACAGGTGGCCCCTCCCGCCCGCGGGCTCGGCGGCGTGGGCCGGGGCGCGTGGCGGGTGCTGTATCCGGTCGCCGCGTTCGTCCTGGTGATCGGCGCGTGGGAACTGGTGAAGGCGCTGGTGCCCGCCAACGGGGCCAGTATCGGCGGCCAACGGGTGCTGCCGCGCACCACCGACGCGGCGCTGCCGCACTCGTGGGCGGTGCTGACCGTGCTGGGGGAGCGCGACGGCAAGACCACCGTCGGCGCGACACTGTTGCGCACGGCGGGCTTCACCCTCGAACTCGCCCTGCTCGCACTGGGATTGGGCACCGTGGTGGGCATTGCGCTGGCGCTGCTCATGCAGCGGTTCACGCTCGTCGAACGCGGACTGCTGCCGTATGTGATCGTCTCCCAGACCATTCCGCTGATCGCGCTCGCACCCCTGGTCGCGGGCTGGGGCGGGAAGATCAATATCGGCGGGCAGCCCTGGCAGCCGTGGATGAGCATCGTGGTGATCGCGTCCTACCTGGTGTTCTTCCCGGTCGCCATTGGCACTCTGCGCGGATTGCAGTCTCCGGCAAAGGCTTCGGTCGAACTGCTGCACAGCTGCGCCGCCGGATGGTGGGCCACAGTGCTGCACCTGCGGTTGCCCGCCGCCGTGCCGCACATCCTGCCCGCCCTGCGCCTGGGCGCCGCCGCCGCGGTGATCGGCAGTGTGGTCGCCGAGATCTCGACCGGGACCGCGGGCGGTATCGGCCGCCAGATCATCGTGTTCTCCCAGCAGTCCACCGGCAACGCCGCCCGGCTGTACGCCGCCGTGATCGCGGCCGCCCTGCTGGGTGTCGTGCTCACCGGCCTGGTCGCACTGCTGGAATTCCTGCTGCGCCGCTACGCCCGCCCCGGCCACACCTCGGGAGCGCGTCGGTGAATTCAGCTCCACCCCTTTCGTTCGGAGGTACCCCGTGACCATCGAGACATCCGTGGCCGCGTCGGACCCGGCCGTCGACACCGTGCCCGCCGTCGAATTGACCGGCGTGGGAAAGATCTTCAGCGCCGGACAGGTGACCGCGCTGCAGGACGTGAGCCTCACCCTCGCCGCCGGTGAATTCGTCTCGCTCATCGGCCCGTCCGGCTGCGGCAAATCGACCCTGCTGCGCATCGTCGCCGACCTCGAGCAGCCCAGCTCGGGAACCGTTGTGGTGCACGGCAAGAGCGCGCGAAAAGCCCGCCTCGACCAGGACTACGGCATCGCCTTCCAGCAGGCCGGACTGCTGGACTGGCGGACCGTGCAGGAGAACATCGAGCTGCCGCTGCAGTTGCACGGCGTCGGGAAGAAGGAAAGACGCTCCCGCAGCGCCGAACTGCTCGAGATCACCGGCCTGACCGAATTCGCTCGCCGCTTCCCGGCCGAACTGTCCGGCGGTATGCAGCAGCGCGTCGCCATCGCCCGGGCGCTGGCCCGCAAACCTCCGCTGCTGCTCATGGACGAACCCTTCGGCGCGCTCGACGAGATGACCCGCGAACGCATGCAGGGCGAACTGCTGCGCATCGCCGAAGAGACCGGGGCCGCAGTGCTTTTCGTCACGCACTCGATCCCCGAGGCCGTATTCCTCTCCGACCGCGTCGTGGTCATGTCACCGCGACCCGGCCGGATCACCGAAGTGCTGTCGACCGGTGGTTGGAACCGCGACAGCGACGACGATGTGCGGTCCAGCGAGGAGTTCTTCTCCGCGGTGGCCGCTGTCCGCGCCGCCCTGCATGAGGGGCATGGCGGCGCAGGCGCGCCGAAAAGCACCGCAGGACGGGACATCCGATGACCCGTGTGCTCAAAACCTGGTTGCCGCCAGTGCTTTTCGGCGTCGCCCTGCTCACCCTGTGGCAGGTGCTGACCGTCGCGGCGGGGGTGCCGTCGTTCCTGCTGCCCTCGCCCAGCGCCATCGGAAAGGCGTTCGGCGACAACCATCACGCGATTCTCGAGGCGGCCGTCGCCACCGGCAAGAACGCGCTGGTCGGGCTGATCGCGGGCGCGTTCCTCGGCATCGCGGCCGCCATCATCGCCGCCCGCTTCCAGGTCGTGAACGGCGTACTCGGCGCGCTCGCCGCCGGTGCCGCCGCCATCCCGATCGTGGCGCTGGCCCCGCTGCTGAACTCCATGTACTCCACCACCACCGACCTGCCACGCCGCCTGGTGGCCACCATCGTGGTGTTCTTCCCCGTCTTCGTCAGCACCGCACGCGGATTGCGTCAGGTCCCGCGCGTGCACGCCGACCTGATGCATGCCTACGCCGCCACCGGCTGGCAGATCACCCGCACCGTCCGCCTGCCCGCCGCGCTGCCGCACCTGTTCACCGGCCTGCGCATCGCCGCGCCCGGCGCCGTGATCGCGGCCATCATCGCCGAATACTTCGGCGGCCTGCAGCACGGCCTGGGCAGCCGCATCACCTCCGCCGCCGCCAATACCGCCTACCCGCGCGCCTGGGCCTATGTCGCGGCCGCCATGATCCTCGGCCTGGTGTTCCTGGCCGCCGTGCTGCTGCTCGAGCAGCTCACCCGCAGACCCCGCACCATCCCTGGGAGATCGAAATGAGAAGTACCACCCGTAGATTGCGTTTCCGGGCCGTGCTGGCGGCCGCCACCCTGGCGGTGGCCGCACTGTCCGGATGCAGCACCACCGACAACTCCACCACCTCCGACGGACTCACCAAGGTCAAGCTGCAGCTGCAGTGGTTCAAGCAGGGCCAGTTCGCGGGCTACCTGGCCGCGGTCTCGCAGGGCTACTACAAGGAGCAGGGCCTCGACGTCCAGATCCTCGACGGCGGAACCGATATCGTTCCGCAGACCGTGCTGGCCCAGGGCCAGGCCGACTACGCCATCGCGTGGGTGCCCAAGGCGCTGGCCTCCCGCGAGGCCGGGGCGGGCATCACCGATGTCGCCCAGATCTTCCAGCGCTCCGGCACCAAACAGGTGTCGTTCAAGAGCGCCGGCATCTCCGGCCCCGCCGACCTGAAGGGCAAGAAGGTCGGAAACTGGGGCTACGGCAATGAATTCGAGCTCTTCGCGGGCATGACCAAGGCGGGCCTCGACCCCGCCAAGGACGTCACCCTGGTCCAGCAGCAGTTCGATATGAACGCCTTCCTCGCCCACGACATCGACGCCGCCCAGGCCATGTCCTACAACGAGTACGCGCAGCTGCTCGAGGTGAAGAACCCCGCCACCGGAAAGCTCTACACCGCAGACGATTTCGCCACCATCGACTGGAACGACGCCGGCGTGGCCATGCTGCAGGACGCCATCTGGGCCAATACCGAGAAGCTGAAGGACTCGAAGTACGCCGACCAGACGGTGAAGTTCATCGCGGCCTCGCTCAAGGGCTGGGCCTTCTGCCGCGACAATGTCGAGAAGTGCCGCGACCTGACCGTGGCCGCCGGATCGACGCTGGGCGCCAGCCATCAGCAGTGGCAGATCACCGAGGTGAACAAGCTGATCTGGCCGTCCCCCAACGGAATCGGGGCGATCGACAAGACCGCCTGGGACCGCACCGTGGCCATCGCCAAGACCACCAAGAACCAGGAGGGCAAGACCGTCCTCACCAAGGATCCCGACGCCGCGGCCTACTCGGTCGAATACATCACCAAGGCGCTGGATCTGCTCAAGACCCAGGGCGTCGACGTCACCGGAAGTTCTTACGCCGCACAGCCGGTCACCCTCACCGAGGGCGGCAAATAGCGCATACGTGAGGTTCACCCCCGCGCCGGTCCGCGCTGTTAATCTCGCGGCATGAAGGTGGAACTGCGGCACAATCCGTCGTCGACCATTGCGCGGTGCTTCCTGGCCGGGGGTGAGCCCATGCGCGTGGAGAGCGGGGCCATGGTGGCCCACTCGGCGGGAGTCCTGTTGTCCTCCAAGGCCGAAGGCGGCATCCTGGCCGGGCTCAAGCGCTCGGTGCTGGCGGGGGAGTCGTTCTTCGTGTCCACGTTCACCGCGCCGCCCCAGGGCGGCTGGGTGGACGTGGCCCCGGCGCTACCCGGCGACATGCTCGCCCTGCCGATCACGCCCGACCGGCCGTTCTTCATCAGCCGCGGCGGCTGGATCGCCAACTCGCACGGGGTGACCGTGGAGGCCAAATGGGGCGGGCTGGCCAATCTGTTCGGCGGCGAGGGCGGGTTCGGATTGCGCGCGCACGGGCAGGGCGAGGTGGTGCTGGGCGTGTTCGGGGCGATCGACGTCATCGATCTGGGTCCCGGTGAACCGGTCACCATCGACACCGGGCACGTGGTCGCCTACGACCTGGCGATGAACTTCACCATTCGGCGCGCGGTCTCCGGCCGCTCGCTGCAATCGCTCAAATCGGGCGAGGGATTGGTATTCGATTTCACCGGTCCCGGCCGGGTGCTACTGCAGACCCGCAACCCCGGAGCCTTCGCCGCGTGGGCCGGTTCGAGCGCTTCGTCCGGTTAATGCTGTGACCTAAGTCACACTTTTATCAAATCGATATAAAGCCTGTTGGAACCAGTTCTACGGTTTAGCTCCAGTCGGGCCCGGGAGAAATTTCCCGCGGAAATCGCTCCCTCACGAATGTGAACCGTGCATGATTCACATGCTCGACGCGACATTGCACAGATGAGGAGTAAGCGCGTGACCGGATCCGCAGAAGATTTCTTTGCCGCGGTCTTGATCAAGACCATTCAGGGCCTGTTCTCGGGCAGCGGCGCCCCCGGCTCTGCCGCCAAGTAAGCACCTGAGCCACGACGGCCCATCGAATCGCGCGGGATTCGATGGGCCGTCGGCGTTTCCGGAGTAGGGCGGGTCAGCGCAGCAGGTCGGGGATGAGGGTGCGGGTGTCGGGGACGAAGGGCCACGACGGGTCCGCCAGGTGGGCGCGGAGTTCGTCATCGGTCCACCACCAGCCGTCCACGATCTCCTCGGGTTGGTGGCGGATCGGGCCGTCGTAGCGCAGTTCGTAGGCGAACAGATGGCAGCGCATGGGACGCCCGGCCCACTCGCCGTCCCAGGATGCGGTCGCCAAGGGCAGCGGCTTGTCGTCGTCGGGACCCAGTTCGATGCCGAGTTCCTCACCGAGTTCGCGGATCGCGGCCTCCGTCGGATCCTCACCGGGATCCAGGACTCCGCCCGCGAGGCAGTCGTGCATGCCCGCGAAGACCGCCTTGGTGTCGGTTCGCTTGTGCACGTACACCTTCGAGCCGTCACGAGACCGCACCAGCACGCCCGCGCTGGCGTGCCAGATGCCCTCGGCGTACACCACCGCGCGCTCCTCCGAGCCGATCTGGCGACCGGCCTTGTCGTACACCGCGATCATCTCCGACATGGGCCGGGCCCTCCATTCCGCCGCGCCGCGCAACCCGGCGCCCTGCGGTGAACCTTAGCCGTGGCCCACGGGGCGAGGCGCGGCCCGCGCTCTCGGCGATACCGGGCGGCCGGAACCGGCGCGGCGTAGCCTCAGGGGCGCAATCGCTTTCGTCAGGGAGGACGAGATCATGCCGCTGCCCAGGACACTCGCGAAGATCAATCGGAAGATCAGCAATCCGGTACTGGGCGTGGCGGCCCGGGTCGCGCCGTTCCTCGGGATCGTGATCCATCGCGGCCGCAAGTCCGGGCGGGTGTACCGATCGCCGGTCATGGTCTTCCCGCGCGACGGCGGCTATCGCATCGCGCTGACCTATGGGCGGGACGTGGACTGGCTCAAGAACATCCGGGCCGCGGGCACGTTCGAATTCGAGCATCGGGGTCGCACGGTGACGCTCACCGATCCGGTGCTCGGGCACGACGCGTCCGCGTCCTGGGCGCCGCCGCTGGTGCGGCAGGTGCTGGTGGGCCTGAACGCCGAGGACTACGTGCAGGCCCGCCTCGTGCCTTGAACGGGCTCTCAGTGCACGGTGAGCCGGATGATCACCGTGCCCTGCTGCCAGCTCTGGTAGGCGTCGGCCTTGTTCGGATTGCCCTGGGCGTCGAGGCCGACACCGTTGAACTTGGCCCACTGCTTGTTGTCGCGGGCGATGATCTCGGTCAGCCGCACCACCGATTCGGCGTCGGTGAGCACCTCGGCGTCGGCGGTACGCTTCGGGCCGCCGAACGACACGGCGAGCGGGGTGCCCTTCTGGATATTGCTCACCCACGCGCGTTTGCTGGTGCCGATCAGGATGTCGCCGTCATGGCGGGTGTACGCGACCGGGATGTCGTAGACCTTGCCGGACTTGCGGCCGACCACGTGCAGGACGACCAGTCGTTTGCCGACCTGGGGAGCCAGGAACGGCACCTTGAGCAGGCTCCGGATGAAGGCGTTGAGCACGTTCTGATAGGAGCGGATCGGCTCCGGACCGCTGGTGGTCGGGGTGCCGTAGGGGTTGGTGTCTGGGGTTTGCTCGGTCATGCCGGGCCTCCTTCGCTGAAACGCGTTGCGCGGCAATCACACCGGCATCGAGTATAGAGCGCCTGACAGGACGGCACGGCGATCCGCGCCGGGTCTCGGGTTTGCTGGAAAGAAGCTGTAGATTCGGCTTGTTCGCAGCATCACCCGCCGTCGAGGAGTGCGCGTTGACCGATGTGGTGGATCGCCCGGCCCGGCCCAGCGGTTCCGGGCGGCATGCGAAGGCCTCGGATCGTCCGCCCATGGCGTGGTGGACGGTGGCGGCGGTGGCCGTTCCGGCGGCGGTGGTGCTGGTGCTGTCCGCGTCGCGGTACGGGTATTTCGGCGATGAGCTGTACTTCCTGGCGGCCGGGCGGCGGCCCGCGTTCGGGTACGCCGACCAGGGGCCGGTGCTGCCGCTGCTGTCGCGGTTGATGGATCTCATCGCACCCGGATCGTTCCTGGTGCTGCGGCTGCCTTCGGTGCTGCTGACCGTTACCGCGATCGTGCTGTGCGCCATGCTGGCCCGTGAATTCGAGGGCGGGCGCTGGGCGCAGCTGCTGGCCGCGATCGGATACGCGAGTTCGCCGTTCCTGCTGCTGCAGGGCACCATGCTCACCACCAATGCGGTCGACACGGCGCTGTGGGTGATCATCACCTGGCTGGTGGTGCGCTGGGTGCGCACCCGCGACGACCGGCTGCTGTTCGCCGCGGCGCTGGTGACCGCGGTGGACATGCAGGTGAAGTGGCTGATCCCGTTCTTCTGGATAGCGCTCGCGGCGAGCAGCCTGCTGTGCGGGCCGCGCGAACTGGTGCGGCGGCCGCTACTGTGGGCCGGCGGCGCGATCGTGGTGGTCGCGACCGTGCCCGAACTGCTGTGGCAGGCGCACCATGACTGGCCGCAGCTGAAGATGGGCGGGGTGATCGGGGCCGAGCAGGGGATTCTGGGCGGGCGGCTGCTGTTCGTGCCGATGTCGGTGAGCCTGGCCGGATACCTGGGGGCGCTGCTGCTGGTGTGGGGGCTGTGGGTGCTGCTGCGCTGGGATACGTTGCGGCCCTATCGATTTCTCGCGGTGACCCTGTTGCTGCTGTACGCGGCGTTCCTGCTCACCGGCGGGCGGATCTACTACGCGGCGGGCATGTACGCGGTCATGATCGCCGCGGGCGCGGTGGGTGTGGTCGGCACGGCCGAACGGGTGAAACCACTGTGGCGGCGCATACTGACCGCCTTCGTCGCCGTATTGGCCCTGGGCGCAACGGCTTTCACGCTGTACTCGACGCCCTGGCGGCCCGCGGACGAGGTGCGTCCGCCCAAGGACGACGCCGAGGCGGCCATCAATATCGGCGTCTACGGCTCTTTCGGCTGGCACGAGCTCACCGACGAGGTCACCAGCGTCTATGACGGATTACCGGCGGCCGAACGTGCGCACGCCATCATCATCACCGACACCTATTGGCAGGCCAGCGCTCTCGACCAGATGGGCCGGTCGAAGCTGCCGCCCATCTACAGTCCCAGCCGCGGCTTCGGCTACTTCGGCACCCCACCCGACGACGCCTCGGTGGTGATCGCCGTCGGCGGCTACGAGGCGGTGCTGCGCAGCCAGTTCGAGCACGTCACACCCGTCGGCAAGGTCGACACGCGGCTCGGATTCAAGGGCAACACCCAGGACGTCACCATCTGGACCTGCTCGGGACAGAAGAAGCCGTGGGCGCAGGTGTGGCAGAACTGGATGCACCTGTAGCGCGCAACGGGACGACGGTGCGTACCTGAGCATTGGTCGCGAGGCCCTCGCCGAGGTGGAAGCGCTCCACGGCGGCCGCCAATTCCGGTAGCGGCGCGGTGAATTCGTCGCGCAGCGGTCCCTTCACCTCGAGCTGGCACAGCACCCCGGCCATGCCCAGGATGGTGCGGCCGATCGGGGTGTACTCCGGCGGCGTGGTCAGCTGGCGGGCGACGTTCGACAGGCTCGGCTCGGTGGCGCGGCGCACCTGCCTGCGCAGCCAGGGCATGGTCAGGTGGACCTCACGCTGATAGAACAGATCGCGGATCGGCGAGATCATCCTGACCAGGGCGGCGATATCGAATTCGCGGTCGGCGCGGATGAATCCGTGACTGCGCAGCGCCGCCTCGAGATCGGCGTCGCCGCCATTGAGCGCGGCATCGCCGATCTCACCGCACAGGGCCGAGAAGTGGGCCGGGAACGGGCTGCACGCACCGAAATCGACGACACCGAGGCGGCCGTCGCGCAGGATGCGGAAATTGCCGGGATGCGGATCGGTGTAGATCAGGCCCGTGCGGGCGGAACTCGACATGACGAAGCGAGCCACCAGCAGGCCCACCCGATCGCGTTCGGCCGGATCGCCGGTGGCGATGACCCGGTGCAGGGGAATGCCGTCGAGCCATTCGGTGATCAGGACATCGCCCTCCTGATGCACGACGTCCGGGACGTGGAAATCCGGATCGTCGGCGTAGGCGGCGGCGAAGATCCGTTGTGTCGCCGCCTCTTTCACATAGTCCAGTTCCTCGCTGATGCAGTCGGCGAAGGCATCGGCCAAGGCCCGCACGTCGACATCCGGGACGAAAACCGTTGCCAGCGGCGCGAGCCGGCGCACCTGCTCGAGATCGGAGGCGACCGCGGCACGTGCGCCCGGATACATGAGCTTGACCGCCACCCGCCGGCCGTCCGCCCACACCGCGCGATGCACCTGGCCGACCGAGGCGGCCGCCGCGGCGCGAGAATCGAACTGCGCGAATCGATCTCGCCACTGCTCACCGAGTGACGCGGTCATGGCGGCATCGACCGCGGTGGGCAGCATGGCCGGGATCGAATCCTGCAGGCGGGTCAGGGCCTCGCGATACGGTTCGCCCAGTTCCGGCGGCAGTGCCAGTTCGTAGAGCGCCAGCAGCTGCCCCAGTTTGGCGGCGCATCCCTTCAGCTCGCCGAGCACCTCGAACATGTGCTGCGCGGTGCGCGCCTGGATATCGAGTTCGATCTCCCGCGACGGAGTGCCCAGGGCCCGCCGTCCCAGTCCGCCCATCTTCCGGGCCGCATACGCCACCGGCAGGGCGGTGATCTTCGCATTGCGGACTGCGGTGCGGGTCGGCAACCGATCGGCCGGCTCGGACGTGCGGCGGCGCAGACGCCGCAATCCACCCTGACGCGGTTCGAGCATGGATGACCTCCGAAATTTCGGGTGTCTCAGTGTGTCACGGGGCCGATCTTCGTGGGTAGGCCGCAACCGCCAGAACATATGTCGCTCAGGACAAGCGCCTCGCCCGCTGAGAAACGGTCTCGACCGCACCGATGAATTCCGGATGGACATGTCGTCGATACGTCTGGATGCACCGCGACCGGTGGGCCAGAGTAGAAGAAATCGAACCGGACAATGATCCGGCGGGGCGAGCGGGAGGCGCGATGAGCGGTATCAAGGTTTTGGTGGCGGGAGCCAGTATCGCGGGGCCCGCGTTGGCCCATTGGCTACGGCGGCGCGGTGCCGAGGTGACCGTGGTGGAGCGGGCGCCCGGACTGCGGCCCGGCGGGCAGGCGGTGGATGCGCGCGGGGTGACCAAGGAGGTCATCCGGCGAATGGGATTGGAAGAGGCGGTGCGCGCAGCCCGCACCGAGACCGCGGGTGCGCACACCGTGGACGCCGACGGCAAGGTGCTGGAGACCTTCAGTGCGGACGACGACGGCGGTGACGGATACATCGCCGAGATCGAGATCCTGCGCGGGGACCTGTCCCAGGTGCTCTACGACGACACCCGCGACGGTGTCGAGTACCTCTTCGGCAACCGGATCGCCGAGCTGACCCAGGACGCCGACGGCGTCGACGTGGTCTTGGCCAGTGGCGACCGGCGGCGATTCGATCTGGTGATCGGCGCGGACGGGCTGCATTCGTCCTTGCGCGAGATGGTCTTCGGGCCGCGCGAGAAGTTCATCCGCCACCTCGGGCACACCCTGGCTTTCTACACCGTGCCCAACGAATTCGGGATCGAGCGCTTTCTCATCGACCACCACGATTCCGGACGCACCGCCGGTCTGCGGCCCATCCCGGACCCGACCCGCGCGATGGCGATCTTCTCTTTCGTCTCGCCCGACGTCGACATCGACTACCGCGATGTCGAAGCCCAGAAGCAACTGCTGCGCGATCGGATGGCGGGCATGGGCTGGCTGACCAAGGACATCCTCGCGCATCTGGACGACACCCCGGACTTCTACTTCGACGAGGTCGCCCAGGTCGTCATGGACCAGTGGTCGTCCGGACGGGTGGGCCTGCTCGGCGACGCGGCCTTCAGCTCCTCACCGCTGTCCGGTCAGGGCACCGGCCTGGCCCTGGTCGGCGCCTACCTGCTGGCGGGCGAACTGGCTGCCGCCGACTGGGATCCGGAGACCGGCTTCGCCGCCTTCGAAGCCCGCATGCGCTCCTTCGTCGAGGCCAACCAGGAGATCGGCCGCCTGCACGCGCACAGCCTCGCCCATCCCGCCGAGCCGGGCGACGAACCCGTCGAATGGGACATGGAGTTGATCGACCGCGCCCTCAACGGCGTCGAACTGCCCGACTACGCCGACCTCCCGGACCTGGCGTCCTCGGCCAAACCGTAACTGTCACACCGGCCGATTCGGTTGTGGATCAGGCGGATTCGAACGTCTTCTTCATGACGATCAGCCCCTGATCCATGGTGGCGGCGTACGGACCGGCCATGGTGTCGGGGAGGATATCGCGGGACCAGACGAAGCGGGTCCCATTGTCGCCGTGCGCGAATACCTGCCAGACCGCATTGTCGTGCAGCGGCGTCGTGGTGCCGTCGAAGACCGAGTAGACGAACCGGCGGGCGTCGTGGTCGAGGGTGATCAGGCGTTCGCGAACCACGATGCCGTTTGCGAAGGTCACCTCGCGAACGCCGTCACCCAGATCGACGCTCGCGGCGACCAACCCCGGAGCCATCCGGAGCGGCCCCTCCGCAAAGTCGGCGACGATCGCCCACACGTCTCCGGGCGCCGCGTCGATGAGAACCTCTCGGGTGATAGAGGCCATAGCACTGTCCTTCCGCGTCGAGGAACAAAGACCAGATCATCGCAGCCGCGTCGCGAAAGACGCAGTGCCATTGAGACTTTCTATCAGGGGCTAGCGGGTCAGGCCGGCGCGGGCGGTGGCGAAACGCAGCACGCTGGGCGGGGTCAGACGGGTGGCGTAGTAGGCGACCCATGCTTCCGGGGTGACCGGGACAACGGCCCGATTGTGTTGTACGGCGGCGAGTATCGCGTCGGCGACCTTCGAGGGCGGATAGCTGCGGAGGCGGTAGAGGGTGTCGAAGAGTTGCTGGCGGGCCTGTTCCTTTTCGGGGGATACGCCCGAGAACTCGGTGGTGCGAACGATATTGGTGTGGACGATGCCGGGGCAGACGGTGGTGACGCCGATGCCGTCCTTCGCCAGTTCGGCGCGCAGGCAGTCGGAGAAGGTGAAAACCGCTGCCTTGCTGGTGGAGTAGGCGCTGAAGCCCTGCTGCGGGGTGTAGGCGGCCATGCTGGAGAGATTGACTATGTGGCCGCCCAGGCCGCGATCGGACATCAGGCGGCCGAAGGCTCGGGAGCCGTGGATCACGCCGTTGAGGTTGATGTCGAGGACTCGTTTGAAACTCTCGGAGGGCGTGTCGAGGAAGGGTGCCGCCTGGCCGATGCCGGCGTTGTTGACGACTATGTCGGGGACACCGTGGACGGCGGCCACTTCGTCGGCGTGGGCCTGGACGGCCGATTCGTCGGAGACGTCGAGGGTATAGGGGTAGGCGGTGCCGCCGCATTCGGCTACCAGGGTGGCGGTTTCGCGGGCGGCGTCGCGGTTGATATCGGAGACCACGATTTCCGCGCCGTCACGAGCGAAGGCCAGGGCGGTTTCGCGGCCGATGCCGGAACCGGCGCCGGTGATCACCACCAGGTGATGGTCGAAGGGGCGGCCGGGCGGGCGGCCCACCTCCGCGCGGCGCAGTTCCCGGGAGGGTTCCTCGCCGGAGACGGCGTCGATGAGCTGGATGGCGGCGCGGGCGAGGACCCGGGGATGCGAATACGGCACCCAGTGACCGGCTTTCAGATCGCGGCGCCACAGCTGTTGCGTCCAGGCGGCTTCGTCGTCGAAGACCGCGGGGCGCACGGCCGGATCGTAGGCGGGGACGATGAGTTGGACCGGGACCTTGGTGCGGCGGTCGCGGGACGAGAACACCTTGGCGAGCACGAGATTCGCGCGGTAGATCTGCAAGCCGTTGGCGGCGTCGGCGGTGAAGGTGTCACCCAGCGTGACCTGCTCGGGCGGGGTGCCCTGGCCCAGCCGCAGGCCCAGGCGGAAGGCGCGTTGGGTGAGACCGCGCCGCACCAGCGCGGGGGTGATCGGGGCCATGAAGGCGAATTGGTAGGCGACCGAGGCCAATTGGGCGAGCGGGCCGACCAGATTGCGCGGGGTCGGCCGCGAGAATCGCTTGCGTGCCCAGGCGCCTGCATGATCGAGATTGGGGCCGGAGACGGAGGTGAAGGAGGCGATGCGCAGCTCGGCATCGGGTTCGCACACCGCGTCCCATACGGTCACCGAACCCCAGTCGTGGGCGAGCACGTGCACCGGCTCGTCGGGGCTGACCGCGTCGATGACCGCGAAGAAGTCGGTGGCCAGCTCGGGAATCGCGAAGCCCCGGAAGTCGCCGGGATCGGTGGAACGCCCGTGCCCGCGCGAGTCATAGCTGATCACCCGGAAGCGATCCGCGAGGTGGGGAATTACGTTGTCCCACAGGCGGTGTGAATCCGGCCAGCCGTGCACCAGCACGATGACCGGGCCGTCGGCAACACCCTGCTCGTAGACGGCGAGTTCGATATCGCCATTGCGGACAGTGCGTTGCCGGACCTCGGCGGTGGATTCGGTTCGCAGCGCCATTGCGGCTCTCCTCTGTCTGGGACAATCCGATCGAAATCAGCTTGAACCGTTCGGGAGAGCGAGTCAATGGCGCTGCGAGCCGGGCCGAAACCTCAGTGCGTGAACGAATCCGCCGGTGCCAGCGGCACCGCCAATGCCGACGGGTAGACGGCATTGCGCTGGATCTGCTGCGAAGTCCCCAGCAGGCGGCCCAGATCCGCCGGATTGGGGATGGTCGACGGGAAGGTGCCCGAGGTGATCCGCAGCCGCAGCGCATGCCCCGGCTCGAGCCGGTGGAACGCGGGCCGGATCTTGATCTCCATCTTCACGACGTCACCGGGCGCGAGCAGCTGCTCGTTCTGCTTCAGCACGGTGTGCTCGGGCGCGTAGATCGTGCCATCGGCAGAACTCCAGGTCTTGCCCGGATCGAGGGTGCGCTGACTCGCCAATTGCGAACCGCCCGTGATGTTCACGGCCGTCCCGTCCGGCGCGACATCGTCGAGCCACACCTGGAACGCGGCATCGGTACCGGTCGAGGACGCATACAGGGTGACACTCGACGGCCCGGCCAGCATGGTCGGCTCGGTCACCGGATCCATGGTGTAGCGCGGACCCGCGGTCGGATTCTGCACCCATTCGGTGCACGGGTTGGACACCGTGAAGACGCGGAACACGAAATCGAGCAGGCCCGCGGTGTACTGGCCCAGCGACTCGCGATTGCAGATGTTGTCGATACCGGTGTACGCCAGGCGATCCGAGGCGTCGGCGGTGGCGGGCTCGGCCGCCACCAGGCGGTCACCGTCGAAGTAGCGCTGCTGGACCGCGGCCTGCTCGAACGGGTAGCGGGCGGTGTCGGCGGCATGGTTGTTGGTGTCGATGACGTGCAGGGGGTTGCCGGTCTCGTCGACGCCGTTGTGAATGTCCTTGAGCCACCGGTCGAACCACGCCAGGGTGACCAGGTCGGTATCCATCCGCGACCCGGGGCCCAGACCCAATCCCACGTGATACCAAGGGCCCATGAGCAATTGGTACCGCCCGTCGGCCTTCTGATCCGCGGCCATCGGCGCGAACTGATCCCGTCCGGCCGCCAGGTTCTGCAGCTGCGCGTAATTGCGCACCGCGCCTTCCTGATACAGGTCCCACCAGCCGTCGACCTGGTACATGGCGATCCCGTTGTCCACCAGATTGTGCAGGTCGGTCTCGAAACGCCGGTCCTGCCACCAGGAATTGTCGTACGCGGTCGCGCCGCCGGTGTAGGCGTCGAACAGCAGCTTCACCGTGCTGGTGTCGGGGCCGACCAGCGCCATCAGGTGATCGCCGAGCGATTTCAGGAACTGCTGCGGTGAAACCACCGCGCTCAGGAACGGCCCGATCAGGCTCAGGTACGGGACCATCAGCGAGATGACGGTCAGCAGCAGCGGACTCATCATGCCGTCGTGGTTGAGCACCTCGTCGAAGATGTTGTTGGGCACCGCGAACGGCACGATCGCCTTCAATGGCGAATCCGGGCCCACGGTTTCGGCGGTCCGCATGGCCGACAGTCCCGGGAAGGAATAGCCGTACATGCCGACCTTGCCATTGGAACCGGGCAGCTTGGCCGCCCAATCCACCAGCTCGGCACCGTCCTTGCCGTCCTGCTTGGACGCCGGACTCCACGCGCCGGTCGACCCGCCGGTGCCGCGCACATCCGCGGTCACCTCGATGTAGCCGTGGCGCACCAGCATGTCCTGCATGGACGTCGCCTGATTGATGACGCGGCGGGCGTCCTTCAACTGATCCGGCAGCGGGATGTGCAGTTCGTCGATGACGCTGGTGATAGCAGCCGTCAGGGCACTGGTGACCGCGCCGTAGGTGGTGAAGTTGACGATCACCGGGAACTCGCCCGCGGCCCGCTGCCCGGTCGCCGGATCGGTCGGATACCGCACCTCGGCCTGCAACTGCGCGCCGTCGGACATCGGAACGATCTGTCCCAGTTGATAACCCACGCCGTACGGTGCCGGAGTCGGCTGATAATCCGACGGCAGCCCGAAATTGGCGGGCGCGTTCGGCACCGGGCCGATGACGGGCGCGGCCCCCGCGGGCGTGGTGGACGTGACGGTCATGGCCAGGACGGAGAAACCGGCCACGGCCCACGGCGCCAGACGGCACCGGCGCGGCCGGAAGGTGCTACTCAACGATCTACCTCTGCGGATGTAGGGAGGCCGCAGCGCGCCGCCGCGAATGCAGCGGACCGCACGACCTCGTCGTCGGAATCGAGCACACCGCACAGCGCCCGCGCGTCGCTACCGGCAATCGCGAAGACTACGCGACGCGTCATTGTGCAAGTGACCAAGGACGCCGGGGCGTCGGATACGCCGAATTACGGTGCGAACGACGCGGATTCGAGGCGCCGGGCAATGCGGGCCGCGGACAGCGTCATGGCATCGGTCGGGCGATGCGGATCCAGGCCGGTGAGCTCGTGCACCCGCGCCAACCGGTAGGTGACCGTATTGCGGTGGATGTTCAGCAGTCGCGCGGTGGCCAGCTGATTGAACCCGGTGTCCACGAACACCTCCAAGGTCTCGGCCAGCAAGGGCTGCGAGTCCAGGGGTGCGAGCACGGCCGCCAACCCGATGCGCGCGGGACCGCCCGCGGCGACGGTGTACTCGAACATGAGGTCCGGGCGACGGCACACCGCGTGCGGACGATCCAGGCAGCGCCCGAGTTCGGCGAGCATCCGCGCCTCGGCGAACACCGCCGGAACCTCGGCCCGCGAACCCGCCGTGGCCACCCCGACCCAGAACGGCGCGGGCGGGCCCGATCTCGACGCCGGCGCCTCGGCCGGTTGTGCAGCCTGCCCAAGTGCGGGCCGCGACGCGAGCTGACCGTGCGAGGGCAGCCGCGCCGAGAGCCCGGCCAGGGTCGCGGTCCCGTCGTCACCGGGCTGCAACGGCAGCAGCGCGGTCCAGCCGCCACTGTCCAGGCGCAGGAACACACCCGGGATCGCCTCGACACGATGCCGCAGCTCACTGGTGTCGGTGCCGCGCGTGGCCCCGAGCCGGAACACGGCCAGCAGGAACGCGTCCGGGACCGCGATCGCGGGCTCCTCGGCCCATTCGATGGGATCGCGCCCGGTCAGCAGCGCATCGGCAATGGCCCGGCGGCGTTCGAGCAACTCCCAGCGCGGATCGTGCGCCCGCTGCACGCACGCGGTGGCGATGCGGGTGGTCAGCAGGGTGATGTACTGCAGCAGCCGCACCGCCGCGTCGCTGAGCAACTCCCGCTCCGGCTCGGTGGCGGTCTCCTTGAGCCGCGACCAGATGTATTCGGCCCCCACGCTGTAGCGGCCCAGCACATCCTCGAGCGATTCCCCGTCCCGCACCCGGCTCAATGCGATCTGCACCAGCTCGTGGGTGTCCTCGACCGAAGGCACACGCCCGGTACGCAGATAGTCGAAGAACAGATCCACATTCAGCTTGGTGCCGCGCTCGAAACCGCTGGCGACCAGCGGCTCGGGCAGCGTGCGGTAGGGCCCGACGGCCTGCGGAATGTCCTCGCGCGCCACGACCGCGCGCCGGTACAGCTCCTCGAGCGCTCGGTCCCGCAATCGCGCGTGCATCAACTCTCCTACTACCCGTACAGCGACTCGATAGTAGCGGCGTAGTTGGTAGCTATCGGTTTGCGCCTGAGTTTTCCGGTCGCCGTGAGGTTATCGCTGCCCGGGGTCCACACGTCCGGGAGGACCGCGAACTTCTTGATCTGCTCGACCCGGGAGAGCTTGGCGTTCGCGGCATCGACGCCCTCTTGCAGGGACTTCAGCACCAGCGGGTCCTGAGCCAGGGCCGCGATGCTCCGGTCGGTTAGCTGGTGGCGCTCGGCGAAGGCGGCGGCCAGATCGGGATCCAGGCAGATCAGCGCGGTGTTGTAGGAGCGGCCCTCGCCGATCGCGACCACCGTGCCCGCCAGCGGCGTGTTCTCGGTGATCGTGTTCTCGATATTGGTCGGCGACATGTTCTTGCCCGCCGCGTTGATGATGAGTTCCTTCTTGCGGTCGACGATCTTCAGGAAGCCCTCGGCATCGAGTTCGCCGATATCGCCGGTGTGCAGCCAGCCGTCGCTGTCGATGGTCTCGGCGGTCTTGTCGGGGGCGTTGCGGTAGCCGCGCATGACCATCTTGCCGCGCACCAGCACCTCACCGTCGTCGGCGATGCGGACCTCCGCGCCGGGCAGCGGGCGTCCGACCGTGCCGATCTTGATGCGTTCGGGACGGTCGACGGTCGCACCGGCGGTGCATTCGGTCATGCCGTAGCCCTCGCACAACGGCAGGCCCAGGCCCAGGAAGAACTCATGGGTGTCCTTGGGGATCGGCGCGGAACCGGTCACCGCGATGCGGATCTGATCCATGCCCAGCTGGGTGCGAATGGTGTTGAGCACCAAGCGATCCGCTAGCCGGAACCGCAGCGTCTCGAGGATGTTCTGGCTACGTCCGTCCGAGGCCGCGCGCGCCCGGGCCCGGCCGGTCTCGATCGCCCAGGCGATGAGCCTGCGCTTGACCGGGCTGGCCTCGGCGGCGAAGCGTTCCTCCAGCGCCGCTTTGACTTTCACCCATACCCGGGGCACGCCCAGGAACACCGTGGGATGCACCTCGGTGAGCGCGGAGGCCACCTGCTTGAGGTCCGGGCAGGTGGTGATCTGGCCGCCGGTCAGCATCGACAGGTAGTGCGCGAACCAGCGATTTGCCGCGTGCGCGTCGGGCAGGTAGGAGACCACCTTGTCGGCGGGGGAGCCGCCGCCGAATTCGTCCACCACCTTGGCGTTCTCGAGGAAGTTGGTGTGCGTGAGCTCGACGCCCTTGGGCGGGCCGGTGGTGCCGGAGGTGTAGACGATGGTCAGCAGATCCTCGGGATCGACCGCGCGCCAGGCGGATTCGAAATCGAAGCCCTCGTGCTGGGTCGCCTCGATCTCGGCGAGCGAGACGCACCCCTCTGGCGCCTCGTCCACGCAGATCACATGCTCGACCGTGACGCCTTGCGCCGCGGCCTTGTCGACGGCGGCCAGCACCTGCGGCGCGAACTGGCGCTCGCAGATGATCGCCTTATTGCCGGCATTGCCGAACTGGTAGACCAGCAGATCCACCGGGTTGGTGTTGTACACCGAGAACGGTGTGGCCCCGGTGTGCAGAATCGCGGTGTCGCACAGGTGGAATTCGGGCCGGTTGGTCATCATCAGCGCGACCGTGTCGCCGCGCCCGATGCCGAGCGCCGCCAGCCCGGTCGCCAGCGCGCGCACCCGCGCGCCGTACTCGCGCCAGGTGATGGCGATCTCGCCGCCGAGCGTGCGCAGCGCGACCTCGTCCGGATAGCGGGCCACATTGGCCTGGAAGGCCTCGACCATCGTGCGCGGGGTCGTTCCCGCAGCCGGTGTAGAACTCACGGAATACAGCAGACCGCACAAAGGACGGGCCGGACTACTGGCAATGGCGAAGATCTGCCTCGGCGGATTTGTGCACAGTGACAAAGGCGGGGGAGAGGGGCGGAATGCGGCGGTCACCGCGGCCGCGGGCGGTGCGTCGCGGTGAGCGGAAATTAACGAATGATCTTGATACACAAGCTCATTCGCGTCCGCCCTGTATGCACGCGACGTATCGTGTTAGCACGAACAGGACCGCCGGACCCCGACCGGGCCGTCCGATCGGGTAGGCGTGCGCGGCCACGAGGAGCGAGCGGTGATCACCCCTACCACCAATGGAGTACAGGACTACATCAACACCGAGGAAGTCGAATACGTCGACATCCGATTCTGCGACGTCCCCGGTATCCAACAGCATTTCTCGATCCCGGCCGGCATGTTCGGCCCGGATCTGGTCGACAACGGCATCGCCTTCGACGGCTCGTCGGTGCGCGGCTTCCAGGCCATCCACGAATCCGACATGCTCCTCCTGCCGGATCTGCGTACCGCGCGCCTGGATTCCTTCCGCACCGCCAAGACCCTCAATATCGACTGTTTCGTCCACGACCCGCACACCCGCGCCGCCTACAGCCGCGATCCCCGCAATGTGGCCCGCAAGGCCGAGGAATATCTGCGCTCCACCGGTATTGCCGACACCGCGTATTTCGGTCCGGAGGCCGAGTTCTATATTTTCGATTCCGTCTCCTACGACACCACCATGAATCGCGCCTTCTACGAGGTGGATTCGGCGTCGGCGGACTGGAATACCGGCGCGAAGTTCAATCCCGACGGGACACCCAACCGCGGCTACAAGGTGCGGCCCAAGGGCGGCTATTTCCCGGTCGCGCCCTATGACGCCGATGTCGACCTGCGCGATCGGATGTGCACCAATCTGCAGATCGCCGGATTCGAATTGGAGAAGGGCCATCACGAGGTCGGTACCGCGGGACAGGCCGAGATCAACTACAAGTTCAATACGCTGCTCGCCGCCGCCGACGATCTGATGCTCTACAAGTACATCATCAAGAACACCGCGTGGGAGGGTGGCAAGACCGTCACCTTCATGCCCAAACCGCTCTTCGGCGACAACGGGTCCGGCATGCACGTGCACCAATCGCTGTGGAAGGACGGCTCACCGCTGTTCTACGACGAGGCCGGGTACGCGGGGCTGTCGGATCTGGCGCGGCACTACATCGGCGGGCTACTGCACCACGCGCCGTCCCTGCTGGCGTTCACCAACCCGACCGTCAACTCCTACAAGCGCCTCGTGCCCGGCTACGAGGCGCCCGTGAATCTGGTGTACAGCCAGCGCAATCGCTCTGCCGCCGTACGCATTCCGGTCACCGGCACCAGCGCGAGTGCCAAGCGCCTGGAATTCCGCTGCCCCGACTCCTCGGGCAACCCGTACCTGTCCTTCGCGGCCATGATGATGGCCGGGCTCGACGGCATCACCAACAAGATCGAGCCCGCGCTGCCCGTGGACAAGGACCTCTACGAGCTCACCCCGGAGGAGAGCGCCGAGGTCACCCAGACCCCCGGCAGCCTCGAGGAGGTCATCAACCGCCTCGAGGCCGACCACGAATACCTCACGCAGGGAGGGGTTTTCACCGAAGACCTCATCGACACCTGGATCCGCATCAAGCGCGACAACGAGATCGCCGAGATCAATGTCCGCCCCCACCCCTACGAATTCGAGCTCTACTTCGACGTGTAGGGAGCCCTACTTCGCCGTCGAGAGATCGGCGCGCGGAGCCAGACCGGCGAGGGCCTGAGGGAGCGGGCCCTCGTGCAGCACGCCCAGACGCTGGGTGGCGCGGGTGAGCGCAACGTACAGCTCGGCCGCGCCGCGCGGGCCCTCGTCCAGGATGTGGTCGGGTTCGACCACCAGCACCGCGTCGAACTCGAGGCCCTTGGTCTCCCATGCCGGCACCGTGCCCGGCATGCCGGGCGGGCCGATCACGATGCTGGTGCCTTCCCGCTGCGCCTCCTCACGGACGAATTCCTCGATGGCCGAAGGCATGTCGTCGACGGGGAGCTGACGTGACCACGGCTGGACGCCACAGGCGCGCACCGACTCCGGCGGCTGGACGTCCGGGGCGAAGTCGGCGAGGACCGCGGCGGCCACGGCCATGATCTCGGCCGGGGTGCGGTAGTTCACCGTCAGCGACCGGTAGAGCCAGCGGCCGGGGACGTACGGATCCAGCATGTCGGCCCAGGAGGTCGCGCCCGCGGGGGAGCTGCGCTGCGCGAGATCGCCCACGACCGTGAAGGAATGGCTGGGGCAGCGTCGCATCAGCACCCGCCAGTCCATCTCCGACAGCTCCTGCGCCTCGTCGACCACGATGTGGCGGTAGGTCCAATCCCGGTCCGCCGCAGCGCGTTCGGCGAGTTCGCGGGTGTCGCGTTCGATGAAACGCTCGGCCAGGTCCTCCCCGTCGAGCAGGTCGGTGGCGAACAGGTGATCCTCGTCGTCCATGTGATCGGCGCGGCTCACCAGCAGGTCCAGCACGCCCTCGGCATAGGCGATCTGCCGCTTGCGCTCCCGCTCGCCCGCCGCCTCCTCGGCGGAGGTGTCACGGCCCAGCAGATCGACCAGCTCGTCGAGCAGCGGCACGTCCGAGATCGTCCACGCCTCACCGTCGGCGCGATACAGGGCTTCCGACGCACCGGCCGCCCGCAGGCGCTCGGTCGACGAAAGAAGTTCTCCCAGTAGCTGTTCCGGCGTCAGCGTCGGCCACAGCTCCTCGATCGCCGCCGCGAAACCCTCGTGCTCGGCCAGCTCGGTGCGCAGGTCGGCGCGCATGTTCTCCCACGCCTCCTTGTCCTCGCGGGTCAGCCAGCCCTTGCCGATCCTGGCGATCGCGCGTTCGGTGAGCGCCCAGGTCAGCACCTCGAGGAATACCGCGCGGGCCTCGTTGTGCGGACGTCCGCTCTCGCGCGCCTCTTCCCGCGCCCAGCCGACGATGTCGGCGCCGATTCGCACTGTGACATCGGTCAATTCGAGCTGGATCGGATCCTGCGGCACCCGCTGCCGGTCGGCGACGGCGGCCTGCAGCACGTCGAGAATCTTGCGCGAACCCTTCAGCCGCGCCACCTCTGGCGTGTCCTCGGCGGTGGCGTGCAGGCCGGGCAACAGCTCACCGGTCGTGGTGAACACCACGTTCGTCTCGCCCAGCGACGGCAGCACACGCCCGATGTGCTTGAGGAAGGCCTTGTTCGGCCCGACCACCAGCACGCCATTGCGTTCCATCTGCTCGCGTTGCGTGTACAGCAGATACGCACCCGGTGCAGCGCCACCACCGTCTTGCCGGTGCCCGGGCCGCCCTCGATCACCAGCACGCCCGGGTGATCGAGGCGGATGATCCGATCCTGTTCGGCCTGAATGGTTGCCACGATGTCGCGCATGCCCTCACTGCGGGGCGCGTTGACCGCCGCGAGCAGTGCCGCGTCACCGCGCTCGCCGTCGCCGGGACGGCCGAAGACCTCGTCGGTGAAGTCCACCACAGTGCGCCCGCGCGTGTGGAACTGGCGACGGCGGCGCATGTTCTCCGGGCTGGCCGCGGTCGCGATGTAGAAGGCCTGCGCCGCGGGCGCCCGCCAATCCATCAATAGCGGCTCGAATTCGTTCTTCTCGTCGAAGATCCCGATGCGGCCGATATACGTCCGTTCCCCGGTCACACTGTCGAGCAGGCCGAAGCACAGACCGTTGTCGGCCACACCCAGCCGATTGATCTCCCTGGCCAGCGTGCGCGCCTCGGCATCGCGCTCCACCAGCGCCGTCGCATTGCCGCGCACCGTCAAAGTGTCGTTGTAGCGGCCCTTCACCCGCGCGCGCTCGGCATCGAGCCGTGCGTACAGACCGGCCACGTACTCCTGTTCGGAGCGCAGTTCGTTCTCGTAACCCTGATCAGTCACCAGCACCTCACCCTTCCCGCCTGGCCGTCCCCGCCCACTGCGGACACCGATTTCCGCAGGTTGCGGCCTTAGGGAAGAGATTGTGCGGCATTACCGGGGCCTTGCGGCAAGCCCCCGTATGCGATATAGATTTAAATGGGAAGGAAATAGTCCTTCCCATTCTTGTATCCGGGTGAGTTGGTTCTACGCCGCATCCGGGCGCTGTCCGCCCGAGACGATCATCAGGATGTCCTTGTTGCCGTCGGCCCACTGGGCCGTCATCACCACGGTGTCGATCTTCCATTCGCCCTCGACCACGTGCAGGCCGATCCGGTAGGTGCCGCCCAGGGTCCAGCGCGGCGAGCCGAAACGGTTGGCCAGGAAGTGGATTGCCTGGAAGACGGCGGTGAGTTCGGCACGGTCGCCGTCGACGGTGACGAGGTGATTGCCCAGCAGGTGCTGGGTGGCGTCGAAGGCGCCGATGAGCTTCTCCCAGTCGGCGCGAATCTGCGCCGGGGTGGCGGTCGAGGGCTCGCCGCCCCAGATGCTCGAATAGTCCAGGGTCACTTCGTCGGCGAAGACACCGGGGAAGGTGTCCCAGTCGCGAATGTCGATGTACCAGAACAGGCGGGTGGCGGCTTCGATGATGTCGGCGCGCTGCTGGGCGGTGGCGGGCATGGCAATTCTCCTACGGTGCAATGGAATCGGTGCGGACGGGAAGCAGATCGCGGGCGGCCAGGACGCCGCGCGCGACGGACATGGCCGAGAGCACGCGGGGAAAACCCGCGTAGGGGAGGGCCTGCAGGATCGCTTCGACGATCTCGGCAGGTGAGACACCCGCATTCAGCGCGGAGCCGAGGTGCGCCTGTAACTGTGGCCGGGTATCGCCCAGTGCGATGAGCACGCCGATGATCACCAGCTCACGGCGACCGGCGTCCAGGCCGGGCCTGGAATGGATATCGCCGTAGGCGAACTCGACCGCGAACCGGTGCAGGTCCGGTGCGATGTCGGCCAGCTCGTCATAGACACGCGCCCGAACACCGCCCGCCCCACCGAGTTCGGCTTGCCTGGCGGCTCCTCGCTGGAATCTCTCGTTCACGACTTCGAGCTTGCTGGCCCCGAAAGCCCCTAACCAGCTCACGCGGTGCCTCGTACTCCCAGGGCCACCCACCGCCACGCTGTGCCACACTGCGGACATGGCGGTACGTGAGGACCTGGCGGAATTCCTGAAGTCTCGGCGCGCCCGGATCGATCCGCAAGACACCGGGCTGCCGCCCTCCGGCATGCGGCGGGTACCCGGCCTGCGCCGCTCCGAACTGGCCCACTTGGCGGGCATCAGCGCCGAGTACTACCAGCGCCTCGAACAACGCCGCGCCGCCAACCCGTCGGCCGAGGTCCTCGACTCGCTGGCAACGGCCCTGCGGCTCAACCACATCGAGACCGAGCACCTGCGTGCCCTGGCCCACCCGCCCCGCACGGTCGAATCCGCCGCTCCCACACCACGTCCGGAACTGCTGCGCATGCTCGACCTCATCGACAAGGCCCCCGCCGTCGTCATCACCGACCTGTTCGACGTCCTGGCCGCGAACCCGCTGGCGCACTACGTCTTCGGCTCGATGGCCGACAAGAACATGGCCCGCGCACTGTTCTTCGATCCGGGCGCCCGCGACTTCTACCTCGACTGGGACTCCGTCGCCGCGGCCACCGTAGCCCAGCTACGCCGAGTCACCGGCCTCTACCCGAACGACCCGGACACGATCGCCCTGATCGACGAACTAGCCACCGGCAGCACAGAATTCGCCGCCCTCTGGCGCACCGGCGACGTCGAACTCCGCACCCACGGCACCAAACTCATCGCCCACCCCCACTCCGGCACCCTGCGCTTCTCCTACGAAAACCTCGAACTCCCCGGCGACCCCCGCCAGCGCATCGTCACCTTCACCCCCGACCCCGCCACCACCCTCCCCGCCCTGTAGGAGCCGTGTCCGGAGAGTAGCCGTGGCGAGAAACAGTCCCGCGTTTCCTACTTCAATTGATAAACTGGCGACATGGCGCAGCCCATGTATGAAATCGGCGAGGGACCCGCGACGCGGGTGAGTCTGTCGCTACCCGAGGGGACAGCGGAAGCCGTTCGTCGGCGGGTCGGCAAACGTGAGTTCTCGGCGTTCGTCACCTCGGCGGTCGAACGCGAGCTGCGGGGCCTGCTGCTCGACGAGTATCTGGCCGATTACGAGCGCCGCCACGGCGAATTGTCGGACACGGACCGTCAGCGCGCCTTCGATCGATTCGAACAAGCGCTCACGGGTGAGGCCTCATGGCCGGACGAAAGCTGAAGGCCGCGGCGCGCTCGCGACCGTCGACGCAGGGCACCGCGGTGCTCGACTGCCAGGGTCTCGCGGGCCTGGTAGCCGAGGAAGCCGCGATCGTCGCGCTGGTCGCGGAGGCCCGCAGGCGTCGAATGGAAGTGGTGATCAGCGCCCTCGCGATCATCGAAGCGACGCACCAGAAAACGGATATGCCGCGCCTGGCCTGGCTGCTGTCCATCCTTCGAGTGGAACCGGTCTCCGAGGCGGACGCCCGAGCGGCGTCCGCGCTATTGCTGGAGAACGGGCTGCACGGGCACAAATACGCCATCGACGCGGTCGTGGCGGAGATGGCGACGCGGCAGCCGCAACCGGTGGTCCTGATGACCTCGGATCCGGAGGACATGCGGGCGCTGTGCGGCGATGCGGTGCGCATCATCCCACTGTGATCGAGCCCGACGCGCCGAGGGGTGGATGCGTGTCGGGCGGGCGTGTTGTCGTTAGATTGGGGCGAACGGATCGGTCGCTACGCGAGATGGACCCGCAGGGAGGCGGGTTCGCGTGGCGGTGCGGGAATACCGTTGTGACACAACGTGCCACGCGAGATGACAACGCGTGGTCATGTGGGGTGGGTTCAAACTATGACCTTGCCCTCACTGGCCGCGCGGGGTCGTGGTGCGGTCATACGATCCGGGGCTGACATATGCGGGAAGGCGAGTAGGCCATGGATCGAAATGCGTTCGTCGAAGTGATGAACGAGGCGAGCGGCATGTTGGAGGCCGGGCTGGCGGACGAGGCGCTGGCACGGCTGACGGCGTTCGACGACGGCCTGGACGTGGCGCCCGAACCCAAGGACTACGGCTGGATCGTCTCCTACCGCTTCCGATCCGCCTTCGCCGCCGGGGATTACGCGCAAGCCCTGCACCTGGCCGAACGCGGCCCCGCCCGATTCCCCGCCGACATCCCGCCCGCCACCATGGCCACCATGTACTCCATGGCCGTGGAGGCCGCCACCCAGCAGGGCCTGCCCGACAGCGCCGTCACCATGGCCGACCGCTGCATCGAGCTCAGACGTTCGCACGGCGAACACGCCGAGGTGCTGATGGCCGCCATGACCGCCTGCACCCTGCTCGGCGACATGGAAAGACATGACCTGGCAAGCAGATACGCGCAGCTGCTGATCACCGAGGGCGTCGGCCACGACGACTACCGCGGATATGGGTACTACGCGCTGTGCGCCGCCATCGAATCCGGCGTCGGCGCCCACCTCGTCGACACCCTCCGCGCCGGCCGCGAATGGCTCGAGAGCCAGGACAACGAATTCGCCCGGGTGGCACTGGAATACCTGGAAAACGCCCCCGCCCTGCGCGAACCCCTCATCGTCAACCTCGATCTCGCCAACCCGCTGGGCAACGGCGCGCCGCCGCCGGATCCATTGAGCGGCAGCGCGGCGCAGCCCGGAGCATCGACCAGCGGTTTTCCGCCCCCGGCGTTGTCGGACCATGGTGCGCCTCCCGGGGCGGCGGGAAGCGATGTGCCGCTGTCGGATTCGCTCGCCGCACCGGATTCCATGCAGACCCAGTACCTGCGCGTCGGTGACGGCGCCCCGCATGCCGCCGCCGGCCCGCAGCAGCCGCCCGCCGAGCAGATCGCAGGCGGCGAGACCGCCGACGCCCTCATGGACGCCAATAGACCCGGGATCGCCGCCTCGGCCTACCGCGCCCTCATCGACGACGCCGTCGGCACCGGCAGACCCGACCCGCTGATCATGGGCAAGGCAACCCTCGGCCTCCTCACGGCCCTCATCTTCGACAACCGTGTCGGCGAGGCACATTCGGTCTGGATCGACGAACACGGCCCTACCTACCTGGGCATCTGGTCCCTGGAAAATGGTCAGACCTCCGTCCACGACGCCATCGCCTACAACCTGGTCGCGGCCTTCCTGCACTCCCTCAGCACCGGCGACCCCAATGCCGCCAACCACGCCGTCGACTCCCTCATGACCCGAAACCTGGACTGGGCCTACGAGAACGACCCCCAGGCTGTCCCCGCCATGATCAACACCTGGCGCCGCCACCTCTACGAAATCCACGCCGGCGAACCCGCCCCCGAATACCGCTGGCAACTCACCCAGGCCGAACAGCGCTGGGGCCAGCCCATTCCCGACGGCGGCCTCTACTGGATGCGCCCCTACCCCTGGGTCATCGACTGGGTCTGACATGCCGGTGACCGGTAGCCCCGCGGTCGCCACCTAGGCTGACCGCATGGCAGCTACGGAAATCTGGCACAACCCCAAGTGCTCGAAGAGCCGCACCGCGAAGGGCGTCCTGGACGAATCCGGCACCGACTACATCGAACGCCGCTACCTCGACAACCCGCCCTCGGCCACCGAAATCCGCTCGGCCCTGACCAAACTCGGCCTGGAGCCCTGGGACATCACCCGCACCGCCGAACCCGAAGCCAAGGAACTCGGCGTCAGCACTTGGGCCAAGACTCCGGCCGACCGCGACCGCTGGATCGAAGCCCTCGCAACCCACCCCCGCCTCATCCAGCGCCCCATAGTCTTCACCGCCGACGGCCGCGCCTTCGTAGCCCGCGACACCGCCTCCCTCGACGAACTCCGCTGACCCACCAAGATCAACATGCAATCAGGCACGACAAACCGGACAAAACCCATCCGCCATTGCATGTTGATCTTGAAACTCTCCCCAAACTGCCCGGAAGCGAATCCACGGGGCAGTTTTTGTCTCTTTATCTAGGCACGCCGCAACCACCAGCGGCCCTCAACCATCCACCCGGGCCGCCCGAGTCCCACCCACAGTTCACTCCAACGCAAAAACCGGAAACCCCGGCGCAATCCCAACCAACTCCGCATCGCTGGAGTCCTTCGTGATCCCCTCGAAGAATCGCCCAACCTCCCACCCCCACCGGTCGAGGTAGGCGCGAAGAACCGGCAGCTTCTGCTCGTCGGGCAGCTCATTGGCGACAAAGGCCTCAGTCTTGCGCCCGAGCCGGAGTTCGCCGGTACCGGAGACCCGCAGATTGCGAACCCACTGCGTATGCCCACGCGGCGCCACCAGATACCGCCGCCCATCCTCGGTGGTCAGCACATTGACCATGGTGGTCCGCCATTCACCGGACTTGCGCCCGCGAACCGCCAGCAGTCGGGACCCGGCAACGCTGATCCCCAGCTTCGGAAGCAGGTTGAAAAACCGGTTCATGTAGGGATCCAGCCCGGTGGGGCCGATGTAACGGGTGGCGGCGGAGTGGGCGTCCATGATGATTCCTTTTCTCCTGGAGAGCGGTGCTCTCTGTTGAGAACAGTGTGCGCGCATCTCGCCGCAGCTGTCAAGAGCAGTGCTCTCGAAATTTGTCACCGATCCGATTCGTGGCACACTGTCCCCATGAGCGTCCCTCGCACCGCCCGCGAACGGGCCCGCGCCGAAATCACCCGCGAAATCACCGACGCCGCTCGCCGCCAACTAGCCGAATCCGGCGCCCCCGCCCTCTCCCTCCGAGCCATCGCCCGCGAACTCGGGATGGTGAGTTCAGCTCTCTACCGCTACTTCCCGAGCCGCGACGAGCTGCTGACCACCCTGATCATCGAGGCCTACAACGCCATCGGCGAGGCAGTCGAGAACGCCGTCGCCGCCGCCGACACCCCCCGCGCACAATGGCGCGGCATCGCAAATGCCGTGCGGGACTGGGCAACCGCACATCCCCACGAATACGCACTGGTCTACGGCTCCCCGGTGCCCGGCTACGACGCCCCGGAAACCACCATCGGGCCCGCCTCCCGGATACCGATCGCGGCGCTCGGCGTCGTGCATCGCGCCTTGGAGAACGGAACGCTCAAACCCGCCGACGACACCGTCGGCCCGGAACTGGCCGCCCAATCCGCCGCCATCGCAGCCCAGATCGCGCCCGGCCTACCCGAGGTGGCGGTCGCCCGCGCCGTAATCGCCTGGACGCAGCTCTACGGTGCGGTGACCTTCGAACTCTTCGGCCAACTCGACAACAGCATGGACCCCGCCGGACCATTCTTCGCCTACTCCGTCGAGGCCATGGCCGACTTCATCGGACTCTCGCGCTAGCTCGATACGAATCGCCCTGCGCTACAGCGGAAACGGCGGCGCACCGACGCCGACGATACGCAGATTCCCCCAGGGATCGCGCTCCTGAAGCACCCCGGGCACCGGCGCGCTACCGGGTAGTGTGAGAAACACCTGCCCCCGCCCCGGATCGGGCAACTCGACCCCGTCCGTCGCGGAAACCCTTCCGTACCAGTGAAACTGGCCATCGGTCGGATCCATGTGCCCGGTCAGGGCAACACGCACCGCCACCTCGATACCCGGCGCGTCCAGCAGCGCGGGCCCCGAATAGTCCGGCGCCGGTTCGGGATCGGTGAACTCCGCCCGCGGGTCGACCGCCGCACGCTCGGTGCGCCGGGCCCGCCGGAACCTCACAGCAGCCCTCGCCGCCGCCAGATCCGCTTCCCGATCGGCCCGATCAACCCCTGTTTGTCCAGGAACGCACCGAGATTCGCGGCCCCGAGCCCGAGCGCCCGCCGCGAGTGCGGATTGGCACGCGCCAGCCTCCGCGCCGCCCGCCCGTCCTCGACACCCGCCCGGGCGTACATGTGCCAGTTGGTCATCAGATGCACGAACAGCGGCGCCGCCACCGCGACACACAGTCGCGTGTACCGCAATTCGGCCTTGGACATGGTCGGCACCCGATACGCCAGGGCATCGCGCGCGAACCCGATGTGCCGCGCCTCCTCGGTGACGTGAATCCGCATGGCCCGCGCCACCAGCGGCTGCAACTGCGGATCCTCGAGGGTGCGACGCTGGATGGCGTCGAAGATCTCCTCGCCCACCAGCGCCCCGACCCACACCATCGACCCCTGCAGGAACAGCTGCAGCGAGCTGATGGTCCAGCGCTCCCACCGGTTCGGCCAGTACGGCCGTGCCTCGATCCGGTCGATGAGCTTGCCGAACATCATCATGTGCCGGCACTCGTCACCCATCTCGGTGAGCGTGTAGTGCGAGTGCCGCGAGGTGGGATCGCCGGACATGAGCTCGCGCAACAGCAGTCGATTGAGCAGGTTCTCGAACCAGATGCCCACCGACAGCACATTGGCCAGTTCTTCGCGGGACAGATCGCGCCGCTGCTGCGGCGTCATCGCGTCCCAGAGTGGCGTGCCGTAGAGCGAGATGACCTCCGGCGGCAGGAAGAGCTTGTCCGGATCCAGCGGTGCGTCCCAGTCCATATCGACCACGGGGTCGTAGGACTTCTTCACCGATCCGGTCAGCAAGCGCGCGGCGAACGACTCGCGCGGGGAGAGTACGGCGGGTGTGGGAGTGGAGACGGCGTTGTCACCCATGACAGCTCCTGACGTTTTACTGGTACAGGCTGTTACACTCAGATTAGTGGTACATGCTGTCTCGGTCAACGATGGAGTGAGTATCGTGAGCCGAGTGACCGGCACCCGACGCAGAATCGCGCAGCCCGCTTCCCGGGACCGAGAGCGCGCCGCCGACGGCCGCAGCACCCGCTGGGACGGCCACAAGGCACAGCGCCGCACCGAGATGCTCGACGCCGCACTGGCCGTCATCGAGGAGAACGGCACCGAGATCTCCGTACAGCAGATCGCCGACCGCCTGCACGTCCCGCGCCCGGTCGTGTACCGGCACTTCGACGGTCGCTCGGACCTCGACGACGCCATCCGCCGCCACATCCTGGAATCGCTGATGGCCGAACTGCTTCCGCGTCTGCACCCCGAGGGCACCGTCCGCGATCTGGTGCGCGGCGCGGTCGGCACCTACGTCGGCTGGATCGAACTGCATCCGAATCTGCACCGCTTCCTGGCCGCCGCCGACCCGCACGGCGACTCGTCCACCGCACTGGCCGGAGCCCGCGACCGCATCGGCGGCCACTTGGCCGACCTGTTCGCCGACACCCTGCAGCGCTTCGGCATCGATCGGAACCGTGCCCGCCCCATGGCCTTCGGCACCGTCGGCTTCGTCGACGGGGTGGTCAACAGTTGGCGCGCCGCCCCCACCCTGACATCGGAGCAAGTCGAGGGCATCCTCGTCGAATCGGTGCTCGCGCTGCTCGAGGGCAATGCGCGCAGCTTGGACGTGCCGCTGACGCGCGATACGGTGGTCGCCGACTTGTTCTCTCGGACGGAGGCCGCGCGTGCGTGAATCCCTGGGTGCGGCAGTGCTTCGCGCGACCGTGGTGGCGGGCTTCGGCGGAGCGCTGCTGGTCCCGGGCGCCGCGGCCGCGGATGCCGTGCTGCCGGAGGGCCTGAGCTGCGACACCCTGGACTGCCGCAACGACACCGACCACGACTATGTGGTCTCGGGCTACATGGAGTGCGTGTACAGCGACTTCGACGGCGGCCCTACTTCGGGCAGCGAGCAGTTCATCGATATCGTTCCGGCGCACAGCCTGTATCGGTTGTCGAGCTGCATCGACGGCCAATCGCCCTACCTGCGCTCCATCGACGACGTGGAGTAGCTGCCGGACTGCTCAGGCGCCGGTCAGCATGCGGTAGCTGCGATTCCACAGCCATTCCACCGGCCCGCGCTCGAAGCGCCGCAGCCACAAGTGCGCGAAGCTGAGCATGAGCGCGCAGACCAGCACATAGATACCGACGGTGAACGGCACCCGGGAGTTGGCCGACACCAGGCTCGCCAAACCCAGACCCCATCCGTAGCAGAGAAATCCGGCTACAAGATTCTGAAGGATGTAGCAGCTCAAGGCCATTCGGCCGACCTCGCTGAACCGCCGACCCACCCAGCCCGGCCCGGGCCGGTGCGCGTAGACCTCGGCGACCAGGGCCAGAATGCCCAGGGAGACCAGGGGAGCGGTGCCGTAGCGGGTCAGCACGATGAGATCGCCGCCGATCATCCCCAGTACCAGATCGATCGGAGCCGCCACCGCGAAGCCGATCACCATGAGCCGCTTGCGGATTCGCGCACCGTCGCGCTCGAAGATCCCGGCCCGGAACAGCCGCGCGCCGAGCAGGAACAACGCGATCGACATCGGGAAGATGAGCAGTGGTTCGAGCCGGAACATCAGCAGGTGCTCCCACCGGAACACCACCAGATCCCAGAACGACCCGTCCGCATACGGATTCGGATCCAGCGTTTCGTGACCGCCGCCGGAATCCTTGGGCCCGAACGTGATCGCCACCGCGAACAGCGTCAGCATGGTCAGATGAATGCTCGCCTGCGCGATCAGCCAGCGCCGCTGCGCCTTCGGGCTCGTCGCCAGGATGAACGCCACCACCAGGCCGGTGACCGCATACCCCATCAGCACGTCGAACTCGGCGACGAGGAAGAAGTTCACCAGCCCGTCCAGGAACAGCAGCCCCGCCCGCACCGGATACCCGCCCGGCCACGCCCGTCCCGCCCGCGCCGCCGATCGCTGCTGAATAGCCAGCCCGATGCCGAACATGATGGTCAGCAGCCCCAGGAACTTCCCCTGCGCCAACTGCTGCAGGAATTTCTCGATCCACAGCCACGCGCCGTGCGGTTCGTCACTGCGCCCGATATAGCCGAGCAGCCCTTCGACATTGGTGAAGATCCAGATATTGGTGCCCAGCGTGCCCAGGATCGCGATGCCGCGCAACACGTCCAGCGCGGCGACGCGGGCCGAAGGCGACTGGGCGGGAAGCGGATTCGAGGGGTCGGCAACGGTGCCGTCCGGATGTGGCGGGCGGGGCAGGGAAGCCGATTCGACCATGTCGGTCATTGTTCCGTGGCGCCCGTCCGGCGCGGATCGCCCGCGAGGACGATGCGGCATACGACTCGCGAATGACCTCGGCGGACTCGCGAATGACACGATGGGCGCTGTCGGCGTAGCCGTCCTCAGCTGCGCGCATGGCTGGAGCGAATGCGGAAGTACGCCCAACCCGGACAGTCCACCCGCGTCCGGGCGTGCCCTTCGCCTAGGCTCGAAGCCATGCAGCGCATCATCGGAATCGAGGTCGAGTACGGCATTTCGACGCCTACCGAGCCGTCGGCCAACCCGATTCTCACGTCGACCCAGGCGGTGCTCGCCTACGCCGCGGCCGAGGGCGTGCCCCGCGCCAAGCGCACACGCTGGGACTACGAGGTGGAATCACCGCTGCGCGACGCGCGCGGATTCGATCTCGGGCGGCTCAACGGGCCCGCGCCGGTGATCGACGCCGACGAGGTCGGGGCGGCGAACATGATCCTCACCAACGGGGCTCGCCTCTACGTCGACCACGCCCACCCCGAATACTCCGCGCCCGAGGTCACCGACCCGCTCGACGCCGTGATCTGGGACAAGGCCGGCGAACGCGTCATGGAGGCCGCCGCCCGCTACGCCTCCAGCGTGCCCGGCGCGGCCCGGATGCAGCTGTACAAGAACAATGTCGACGGCAAGGGCGCCTCCTACGGCACCCACGAGAACTACCTCATGAGCCGCGAGACCCCGTTCAACCAGATCATTCTCGGGCTCACCCCGTTCTTCGCCTCGCGCCAGGTGATCTGCGGCTCCGGCCGGGTCGGCATCGGCCAGTCCGGCGATACGCCCGGTTTCCAGCTGTCCCAGCGCGCCGACTACATCGAGGTCGAGGTCGGGCTCGAGACCACGCTCAAGCGCGGCATCATCAACACCCGCGACGAACCGCACGCCGACGCCGACAAGTACCGCCGCCTGCACGTCATCATCGGCGACGCCAACCTCGCCGAATGGTCCACCTACCTCAAGGTCGGCACCACCGCCCTGGTGCTGGACCTGATCGAGGCCGGCGAGGACCTCTCCGATCTGCAGCTGGCCCGCCCGGTGACGGCCGTGCACACCATCAGCCACGACCCGACTCTGCGTGCCACCGTTGCCCTTTCCGACGGACGCGAACTGACCGGCCTTGCGCTGCAACGCATCTACCTCGACCGCGTCGAGAAGTTCATGGACCGCAACGGAAACGATGACGCTCGCACCAAGGACGTCATCGAGAAGTGGGCCCACGTCCTCGACCTGCTCGAGCGCGACCCGATGGAAACCGCGGACCTGCTGGACTGGACCGCCAAACTGCGCCTGCTGGAAGGCATGCGCAACCGCGAGGGCCTGTCCTGGGCGGCCCCGAAGCTGCACCTGGTCGACCTGCAGTACTCCGATGTCCGCCTGGACAAGGGCCTCTACAACCGCCTGGTGGCGCGCGGCTCCATGCAGCGTCTGGTCAGCGAGCAGCAGGTGATGGACGCCATGACCAACCCGCCCACCGACACCCGCGCCTACTTCCGCGGCGAGTGCCTGCGCCGCTTCGGCGCGGACATCGCCGCCGCCAGTTGGGATTCGGTCATCTTCGATCTGGGCGGCGACTCCCTGGTCCGGATTCCCACGCTGGAACCCCGGCGCGGCACCAAGTCCCATGTCGGGAAGTTGCTCGACGGCGTGCACACCGCCTCGGAGCTGGTGCAGCAACTCACCCACTGACGAGTGTGAAAAGGGGTACACGGAGCAAACCGTGTGCCCCTTTTTCATGTCCTCGACATGGCGGCGGAGAGATCGCGGGGACAGCACAATGGCGTTTAATCCGGCATGTTGTCCGGGCTGATGGGTAGTGTTGGGGGACGAGCATCGGATCTTCTCCGGTGCTCGCCGATGATCACAGAGGAGGTCGGCTGCTATGGCACAAGAGCAGACCAAGCGCGCCGGTGGTGGCGACGAGGATGAGGGCCCGGACGGAACCGGCGCTGCCGGACAGGAACGCCGCGAGAAGCTCGCGGAGGAAACCGACGACCTGCTCGACGAGATCGACGACGTGCTCGAGGAGAACGCGGAGGACTTCGTCCGGGCATACGTGCAGAAGGGCGGCCAGTGACCCAAGGTGACCCCCTGCGGCTCCAGTTGGGGTTCGCCCAATCCTCTTTCTCCGAGTACCTGCGTCTCCACGCTCCGGAACTGTTGCCCGGCAACGTGATCGGATCCGGCGGCACCCACCCGAATCCGGGCGTGCCGTCGGATATCGCCCCGCACGGCACCACCATCGTCGCGGTCAGCTACCGCGGCGGTGTGCTGATCGCGGGTGATCGCCGCGCCACCCAGGGAAACCTGCTGGCCCAGCGCGACATCGAGAAGGTGTACATCACCGACACCTTCTCCGCGGCCGGCATCGCCGGCACCGCGGGCATGGCGATCGAGATGATCCGCCTGTTCGCGGTGGAGCTCGAGTACTACGAGAAGATCGAGGGCGTTCCCCTCACCTTCGACGGCAAGTCCAACAAGCTGTCGAAGATGGTGCGCGACAACCTCCCCGCGGCCCTGCAGGGTCTCGCGGTGGTGCCGCTGCTGGTCGGCTACGACCCGGACGCGCTGGACCCGGACAAGGCCGGGCGCATCGTGTCCTACGACGTGGTCGGTGGTCGCAGCGAGGAGCGCTTCGGGTACACCGCGGTGGGGTCGGGTTCACTGTTCGCCAAGTCGTCGCTGAAGAAGACCTACGCGCGCGGTATCGATCAGGACCGGGCGCTGCGGATCGCGATCGAATCGCTCTTCGACGCCGCCGATGACGACACCGCCACCGGCGGGCCGGACACCATGCGCAACATCTACCCGACGGCGATCGTGATCGACGCCGAGGGCTCCGAGGAAGTGACCGAGGAGCGGCTCAAGGAGATCACCCGGGCCATGGTGGAGGAGCGGGCCGCGCAGGCGGCAGAGGGGATCGGCGAAGCATGACACTGCCGTATTACGCGTCGGCCGAACAGATCATGCGCGACAAGACCGAGCTCGCGCGCAAGGGCATCGCGCGCGGTCGAAGTGTCGTCGTGCTGGTCTACGACAAGGGCGTGGTGTTCGTGGCCGAGAACCCCTCGGCCACCCTCCACAAGATCAGTGAGTTGTACGACCGGGTGGGTTTCGCCGCGGTCGGCAAGTACAACGAGTTCGAGGCGCTGCGTCGCGGCGGCATCCTGCAGGCGGACCTGCGCGGATACCAGTTCGACCGCCGCGACGTGACCGGCCGCTTCCTGGCCAACCTCTACGCGCAGAGCCTCGGCACCATCTTCACCGACCAGCTCAAGCCCTACGAGGTGGAGATCTGCGTCGCGGAGGTGGGCTACCCGGAGCAGTCCACCAACTCGGTGCTGTATCGCATCAACTTCGACGGATCCATCGTCGACGAACGGGAATTCGTGGTGATGGGCGGCAACACCGACCCGATCACCACCGCCCTCAAGGCTTCCTACAAGCCCGGCATGGACCTGCATTCGGCGATCGCCACGGCGGTGGCCGCGCTGCAGAAGGCCGTCCCCGAGGGCGACAAGGACAAGGCCCGGACCCTGAACTCGGGCTCGCTCGAGGTGGCAACCCTCGAGCAGTCCCGGCCGCGGCGGGCGTTCCGCCGCATCCAGGGCGCGGCGCTGTCGCAGTTGATCACCGGCAAGGCGCCCACCGCGAAAGCGGCCGCCGAGGCCGAGAAGCCGTCGAGCGGAGACCCCTCCTAGGCCCCCGGAAGGTCGAGTAAGGGCCCGCAACGGTTCCAGCGAAATCCCGCTATTCGGGATAAGGCTCCTTTGCACTCTCAATAGCAGAGTGCAAAGGAGCCTTGCTTTTTCGCAGGGTAAGACGCGTGCGGCGTTGCAGCCCGTGCTAAATCGTTGTGAATACGTTTGCATGAGCTGTCCGACAAGCCGGTTACCGGGGACTTCAGCGCTGTAATGTCGATAGGGTGCAGCGACGAATCATGGGGATCGAGACCGAATTCGGGGTGACGTGCACGTTCCACGGTCACCGTCGGTTGAGTCCTGACGAGGTGGCCCGGTACTTGTTCCGCCGGGTAGTTTCCTGGGGCCGTAGCTCGAACGTGTTCCTTCGTAATGGTGCCCGGCTCTACCTCGATGTCGGTTCCCATCCGGAGTACGCCACGGCCGAATGTGACAGCTTGGTGCAGTTGGTCACTCACGACCGCGCCGGCGAGCGGGTCCTCGAGGATCTGCTCATAGACGCCGAGCAGCGGCTCGCGGAGGAGGGTATCGGCGGCGATATCTATCTGTTCAAGAACAACACCGACTCCGCCGGCAACTCCTATGGCTGCCACGAGAACTTCCTCGTGGTGCGTGCCGGGGAGTTCTCGCGGATCTCGGATGTGCTGTTGCCGTTCCTGGTTACCCGGCAGTTGATCTGCGGGGCCGGGAAGGTGCTGCAGACGCCCAAGGCCGCCACCTTCTGCCTGTCGCAGCGGGCCGAGCACATCTGGGAGGGCGTCTCCTCGGCGACCACCCGGTCGCGGCCGATCATCAACACCCGCGACGAGCCGCACGCCGATGCCGAGAAGTACCGGCGCCTGCACGTGATCGTGGGCGACTCGAACATGGCCGAGACCACGACCATGCTCAAGGTGGGCACGGCCTCGCTCGTGCTCGAGATGATCGAGGCCGGGGTCGCGTTCCGAGACTTCGCTCTGGACAACCCGATTCGCGCCATCCGCGAGGTGTCGCACGATCTCACCGGGCGCCGTCCGGTGCGGCTGGCCGGGGGCCGTCAGGCTTCCGCGCTCGACATCCAGCGCGAGTACTACGCCCGCGCCGTCGAGCATCTGCGCAACCGCGATCGCGATCCGCAGGTCGACGCGGTGGTGGATCTGTGGGGCCGCACCCTCGACGCCGTCGAGGCGCAGGACTTCGCCAAGGTCGACACCGAGATCGACTGGATCATCAAGCGCAAGCTGTTCCAGCGCTACCAGGACCGCTACAACATGGAGCTGTCCGATCCCAAGATCGCCCAGCTGGACCTGGCCTACCACGACATCAAGCGCGGCCGCGGCGTCTTCGACCTGCTAGCCCGCAAGGGTCTGGCCAAACGGGTCACCGAGGACGAGGCGGTGGATGCCGCGGTCACCACGCCGCCGCAGACCACCCGGGCCAAGCTGCGCGGCGATTTCATCACCGCCGCGCAGGAGGCTGGTCGCGACTTCACCGTGGACTGGGTCCACTTGAAGCTCAACGACCAGGCCCAGCGGACGGTCCTGTGCAAGGACCCGTTCCGCTCGGTCGACGAACGAGTGGATCGGCTCATCGCCTCGATGTAGTCGGCTCATCGCCTCGATGTAGTCGGCTCATCGCCCCGACGTCGTCGGCTCATCGCCTCGACCCAGGGATGAACCCGGGTACCGGCCTCCGCGTAGGTACCGGATGACGGGCCGCGAACCGCCCCTCGGTTCGCGGCCCGTCCGTCTGTCCGGGGAACGCCGGTGGGAAAACGCGACCGCCCATGCTCCACACCGGCGACGCGCCCATTACTCTCTATCGGGTGGCGATATCCAAGGTCGAGCGGTTGATGAATCTGGTTATCGCGCTGCTGTCCACCCGGCAGTTCCTCACCGCGGAGCGCATCCGCGACAGTGTGGCCGGGTACGAGGAGTCCGCGAGCGACGAGGCGTTCAGCCGCATGTTCGAGCGGGACAAGAACGAGCTGCGCGATCTGGGCATTCCGCTGGAAATCGGTCCGGTGAGCCGGTATTCGAGCGTCGAGGGCTACCGGATCAACCGGGATGCCTACGAACTGCCCGATATCGACCTGACCAGTGAGGAAGCCGCCGCGGTGGCGGTGGCGGTGCAGTTGTGGGAGTCGCCGGAGCTGGCGGCGGCCGCCGAGAGCGGGCTGCTCAAGCTGCGCGCGGCCGGGATTCACGTGGAGCCCGACGCCGGGGTGTCGGCGGTGCCCGCGGTCCCGGCGCGTACGCGCGGTTCGGAGCCGGTGCTGGGCAAGCTGCTCGCCGCGATCGATGCTGGACGGTCGGTGAAGTTCAAACACCGTCAGTCGCACGGGGATCCGGTGGAGCGCGATGTGCAGCCGTGGGGTGTGGTCACTCATCACGGGCGCTGGTATCTGGTCGGGCACGACAACATGCGCGACGACCGCCGCGTTTTCCGGATCTCGCGAATCGATGAGGACATCGTCGAATACGGCCCGGCCAATGCCGTGCACAAGCCCGAGGACCTGGACCTGCGGGCGGTGGTCGCCGAGGTTACCGCGCAGACGCCGATCACCGGATCGGCCACGGTGTGGGTGGCCGACGGGCGCGGGCAGGAGATCCGCCGCCTGGGTCCGATCATGGAGGAGCGCACCCTGGGCGGCCGCAAGGGTTCGATCGTGGAGGTGCCCATCCGCTCGCGCGACTGGCTGGCCCGGCTCATCACCGGACTCGGCGCGGACGCCCTGGTGCTCGCGCCGGAAGAACTGCGCGACAATGTGATCGCGCGCCTGAAGTCGGTGCTGGAACGGACGGAGGTCAGCGCGTGAGCGAGTCGGGGGCGCGGAAACGCCGGGGAGACAACGTGACCGACACGAACAGTGGCCGCAAGGGCGGAAACTCCGATGGCGGACGGTCTTCCGACGGCGCCAAGGACCGGCGGGGGAGTGCGGCCGCCACCAGTCGGCTCTCGACCCGCCTGGCCCGGCTGCTGAACATGGTCCCCTACTTCCAGGCCAATCCGGGCATCAGCGCGGCGGAGGCGGCTGCCGAACTCGGCGTCTCCACCAAACAGCTGATGACCGACCTGAACCAGCTGTGGATGTGCGGCCTGCCCGGCTACGGTCCCGGTGATCTCATCGACCTGTCGTTCTCCGAGGAGAGCATCGAGGTCACCTTCTCCGCGGGCATCGACCGGCCGCTGCGGCTCACCTCGCTGGAGGCGACCGCCCTGCTGGTGGCGCTGCGCTCCATCGCCGACCTACCCGGCATGGTGGATCCGAGCGCGGCGCACGCGGCCACCGCGAAGATCGAATCCGCCATCTCCGGAGTGGAATTCGCGGGCCCGACCCAGCCGGTGCCGGTGGAGGCGCCCGCCGTGGCGACCGTCCGGTCCGCGCTCGAGCACGACCACGCCCTGCGCCTGGTCTACTACTCGGCGAGCCGCGATGTGGTGTCCGAGCGTGTCGTGGACCCGATCCGAATCGTGCTGGTGGACAACAACAGCTATCTGCAGGCATGGTGCCGGCAAGCCGAGGGCGTCCGGCTGTTCCGCCTCGACCGCATCGAGGAGGCGACCGAACTCGACGAACCCGCGCGCCCGCCCGCCGACGCCGCCGCGGACGAGACCGCCGCGCTGGACCTGTTCGTCGACGATCCCGCGGTCCCGTTGGCGCGCTTGCTGATTCGCCCCGACTACGCCTGGGTGCTCGAGCAGTACCCGATGCACAAGGTCACCACCCACGACGACGGCAGCGTCGAGGCGACCATGCGCTTCGCCACCCTGGACTGGATGGCCCGGCTGCTGCTCGGCTTCGGCGCGGGCGTGACCGTGCTCGGCCCGGCCGAACTGGTCACCGCGGTTCGGGAACGCTCCAGCTCGGCGCTGTCGGCCTATGCCGCGGCCGCCGAGGACAATGCCTTCACCCCGGGCCTCGAGGGGGTCGGTCCCGCTTGAGTTTCCGCGTGACCGTACTGGGAGCGGGCAGTATCGGATGCTATGTGGGCGGCAGGCTGGCCGCGGCGGGGGCCGAGGTCACCTTCGTCGGCCGCCCGCGCGTGCTCGACGAACTGCGCACCTACGGCCTGCGGCTCACCGATCTCGACGGGAACAGCGCGACGATCGAGCCGAGCGCCTTCCACACCGCGACCGAGCCGACCGGCGACACCGATCTGGTGCTGATCACGGTGAAATCCGCGGGCACCGCGACCGCCGCCGCGCAACTGGCCGGTCTGGTCAAGCCCGGCACGGTCGTGGTCAGCCTGCAGAACGGCATCGGCAACGACGCGGTCATCCGGGAGATCCTGCCCACCTGCGTGGTGCTCGCGGGCATGGTCATGTTCAATGTCGTCCACCACGGCCAGGGCCGCTTCCACCGCGGCACCGCGGGCACCGTCGACATCGCCGACGACCCGGTCCTCAACCGCTTCGCCCCGATCCTCGGCAAGTCCGGTCTCGGCTTCAAACGGCACCCGGACCTGCTGCCCGTGCAATGGGCCAAGCTGCTGCTGAACCTGAACAATCCCATCAACGCGCTCTCGGGCCGCCCGCTGCGCGAGGAACTGGGCGCCCGCGACTATCGCCGTTGCCTGTCGCTGGCCCAGCGCGAGGCCCTCGCGGCCATGGCTGCGGCCCGCATCCGCCCGGCCCGGCTCACCCCGCTGCCCCCGGAAGCGATGGCCCGGCTGCTGACCGTCCCCGACGGCGTGTTCCGCAGGGTTGCCGCGAAAGTGCTGGCAGTCGATCCGGTGGCCCGCTCGTCCATGGCCGACGACCTCGCCGCCGGGCGCAAAACCGAAATCCCTTGGCTGTGCGGTGAAATCGTCAGCCTCGGCGCCATGGTAGGAATACCCACGCCGGTGAACCAAAAGCTGATCGACCTCGTGACAGCCGCGGAGAACGGCGACCGGCGCACCTGGTCGGGCCCGGAATTGCTCGCACAACTCACGGCCGCGGCGACCAACCGGAGCGGCGGCCGCGGGTGACGGCGCGGCGAACAAGGGTTGACAAGAAGCTTCGCGATATGCGGGTCCGGTAGAGTCGGACTCACCAGAGTCTTTGGAGGTAATGGAATGACAGGCGCCATCAGCCCGTGGCACTTGCTGATCGTCGTGCTGATCTTCTTGCTGTTCTTCGGTTCGAAGCGCATGCCCGATGCTGCCCGCAGCCTCGGACGCTCGATGCGCATCTTCAAGACCGAGGTCAGCCAGATGCAGAACGAGGGCAAGACGGGTGAGGCCACTCCCGAGGCCCAGGCCCAGCCGGTGCAGCCGCCGGCCCAACTGCCCCCGGCCCAGCCGGCGCCGCAGCCCGCGCCGCAGCCGAACGACCAGCAGAAGGCCTGAGACCACGTTTTTGCCCGGGATGAGTGGTCTCATCCCGGGTCGGTCGTTGTCCGGGTCCGGGTGGCCGCAAGGCTCCGGTTTGTCGGCCGCAAGGCGGAGGCAGTCACACACACATGCGTATACGCATCCCGTTCGATCCCCGGCGCAGCAAGCGCCGCACGAACCCCGACGGCACCATGTCCCTGGTGGATCACCTGTCGGAGCTCCGCAAGCGATTGCTCGTCGCGCTGGCGTGGATCGCGATCGGCACCCTGTTCGGGTTCTTCTGGTACTCGCATTCCTTTTTCGGGATCGAGAGCCTCGGTGAGATCCTGCGCGGCCCATACTGTGATCTGCCCGCGTCCTCGCGGGCCAATCTGAGCGCCGACGGCGCCTGCCGGTTGCTGGCGACCGCGCCGTTCGAACAGTTCACGTTGCGCTTGAAGGTCGGTACGACCGCGGGTGTCGTTGTGGCCAGCCCGTTCTGGCTGTATCAGCTGTGGGCGTTCATCACCCCGGGCCTGTACGCCAAGGAGCGCAAGTACGCGATCTCCTTCGTGGCCGCGGGCGCGGCGCTGTTCGTCGCGGGTGCGGTGCTGGCGTACTGGGTTGTCGCCCATGCCCTCAGCTTCCTGATGACCATCGGCAACAACGTGCAGATCACCGCCCTGAGCGGTGCGCAATACTTCAGCTTCATCATCAAGCTGCTGGTGATCTTCGGTGTGAGCTTCGAAACACCGTTGCTCATCGTGGGTTTGAACTTCCTCGGGGTGCTGACCTACGCGCGGCTCACCAAGTGGCGGCGCGGGCTGATCTTCGGCCTGTTCGTGTTCGCGGCCATCGTGACCCCGCAGGACCCGATCTCCATGCTGGCGCTGGCGCTCGCGCTGACGCTGCTGTTCGAGATCGCGGTGCAGGTGGCGCGGTTCAACGACAAGCGGCGCGCCCGCAATGCCGAGAACTGGGACAACCTCACCGACGACCAGGCATCGCCTTTGGATACCTCACCCGGCGGCATCGATGCCCCGACTCCGGTGCCGACCGCTGAACCGGTGGCCGCCACACCGGTGGAGAAAACCACGGGAACTGTGTCGGATTACTCCGATACTCTCTGAAAAGTGACATCAAGGTCGCTTACTGGCGAACTGGCGGCATTCGCCGCCGAACTGAAATTCGAGCTCGATCCGTTCCAGCGGCAGTCGTGTGTGGCGCTCGAGGGCGGGCACAGTGTGCTCGTCTGCGCGCCCACCGGCGCGGGCAAGACCGTGGTGGGCGAATTCGCCGTCCACCTGGCGCTGGCCTCGGGCAGCAAATGCTTCTACACGACGCCGATCAAGGCGCTGTCGAATCAGAAGTTCGCCGATCTCACCGAACGCTACGGTCGCGACGAGGTCGGCTTGCTGACCGGCGACCAGTCCATCAATCCCGACGCCTCGGTGGTGGTGATGACCACCGAGGTGCTGCGCAACATGCTCTACGCGAGTTCGGATGCGCTGCGCGGGCTTTCGTATGTCGTCATGGACGAGGTGCACTACCTGGCCGACCGCTTCCGCGGCGCGGTGTGGGAAGAGGTCATCCTGCACCTGCCGCCCGAGGTGCGCCTGGTCAGCCTGTCGGCGACGGTCTCCAATGCCGAGGAGTTCGGCGCGTGGATGGAGACCGTGCGCGGCGACACCGCCGTCATCGTCGACGAGACCCGGCCGGTGCCGCTGTGGCAGCACGTCATGGTCGGCAAGCGCATGTTCGACCTGTTCGACTCCAAGTCCAGCGATGCCAAGGTGATCGTGGACGGGGATCTGGTGCGCTACATCAAGCACCGCGAATCCGTTGACCGGATGGACAATTGGGCCGTGCCCGGGCGCGGGCGGGGCGGGCCGCGGCGCTCGTTCCGGCCCATGCCGCGGCCGGAGGTGATCGCCAAACTCGACGACGAGGGGCTGCTGCCCGCGATCACGTTCATCTTCAGCCGCGCGGGATGCGATGGGGCGCTTGCCCAGTGCGTGCGCTCCCGGCTGGATCTCTCCCGCGACGACGACCGCGAGGAAGTCGACGCGATCATCGAGAAGCACACCGGGGACCTGCCGCGCAGCGACCTCGAGGTGCTCGGGTACTGGGAATGGCGCGAGGCGCTGCACCGCGGGTTCGCCGCGCACCACGCCGGCATGCTGCCCGCGTTCCGGCACACGGTCGAGGAGCTGTTCGTGCGCGGGCTGGTGCGCGCGGTATTCGCCACGGAGACACTGGCTCTGGGCATCAACATGCCCGCGCGGACGGTGGTGCTCGAGCGGCTGGTGAAGTTCAACGGCGAGAGCCACGCCGAGCTGACGCCGGGGGAATACACGCAGCTCACCGGCCGCGCGGGCCGACGCGGCATCGATGTCGAGGGCCACGCGGTGGTGCTGTGGCAGCCCGAGGTCGACACCAGCGCGGTGGCGGGCCTGGCCTCGACGCGGACCTATCCGCTGCGGTCCTCGTTCCGGCCGGGCTACAACATGTCGATCAACCTGGTCGATCGCATGGGCGCGGTGGAATCCCGGGCGTTGCTGGAGCGGTCCTTCGCCCAGTTCCAGGCCGACCGGTCGGTCGTGGGGTTGGTGCGGGGCATCGAACGCAACGAGGCCCAGATGCGCAAGCTGCGCTCGCAGCTCGGCGACGAGAGCTTCTTCGAGTACATCCAACTGCGCGAACGCATTCGCGAACGCGAACGGCACATCGAACGGCAGGGTCGCACCGACCGCCGGCAGGCGGCCGTGGCGGCGTTGACCGCGCTGCGTCGAGGTGACGTGGTCGCGATCCCGTCGGGTCGCCGTCAGGGGTTGGCCGTGATCCTGGAACCCGATCAGACACCGGGCGATCCGCGTCCGCTGGTCCTCACCGAGGACAAGTGGGCCGGGCGCGTCTCGGCCGCCGACTTCCCGACCCCGGCCGAATCGCTGGGGCGGCTGCGGCTTCCGAAGCATGTCGACCACCGCACCGCGCGGGTGCGCCGGGATCTGGCCTCGGCGCTGCGCAGCACCGGCATCACCGCGCCCCGGCGCGGCCGCCAGGGCGGCAAGTCCAAGGCCGCCGACGACCGCGATCTGCAAACGCTCAGGCGCGCGCTGCGCAATCATCCCGCGCACTCGCGGCCGGATCGAGAACAGCTGGCGCGCATCGGGGAACGCTACAACCGCATCGACCGGGAGACCGAGCACCTGCGCCAGCAGGTCGCGGCCACCACCAACTCCCTGGCGCGCACCTTCGACCGGATCATCGGGCTGCTCGAGGAACGCGGCTACGTCGCCGACGGCGAGATCACCCAGGACGGTCGCCGGCTGACGCGCATCTACGCCGAGGCGGATCTGGTTGTGGCCGAGGCGCTTCGGCAGGGACTGTGGCGCGGGCTCGGACCGGCCGAGCTGGCGGCGGTGGTGTCGATCCTGGTGTACGAATCGCGGCAGGAGGGCGGCTACCTGGGCGCCTCCGGACCGACCGCGCCGATCCGCCGGGCCGTGGACGCCACCATCGGGGTGTGGTCGCAGCTGCGCGCCGACGAGTCGCGGCACCGGCTGGCGCCCACCCGCGAACCCGACCTGGGTTTCGTCACCGGTGTTTACACCTGGGCGCGCGGCGACGATCTAGCTGATGCGCTGCTCGCCAGCGGTGATCGCGGAAACCCGCTCTCGGCGGGCGATTTCGTGCGCTGGTGCCGTCAGGTCATCGATCTGCTGGACCAGATTCACAGCACCGCCGACGATGTCGAGGTGGCGGCCACCGCGAGCAAGGCCGTGCGGGCCATCCGCCGGGGTGTCGTTGCCGTGGACGCGGCGTAGTAGATACGACTGTGCTTTGATAAAGAGCAACGGATTTGCGAGTGGAGGCAAGCAATGAGCGGCCCGTACGGACCGAATGACGCCCCTCAAGGGGGAGGCAACGATCCGACGCAGCAGTGGGGTGGGCAGCAGCCCGCGCCCGGCGCCGGACCGACTCAGCAATGGGGTGGCCAGCAGCCCGCGCAGCCGACCACGCAGTGGGGCGATCCGTCCCAGCAACAGCCGCAACAGCAGCCGTGGGGGCAGAGCCAGCCGCAGCAACCGCAGCAGCAGCCGTGGGGACAGTCCCAGCCGCAGCAGCCGGTCCAGCAGCCCTGGGGTCAGAGCCAGCCGCAGCAGCCGGTGCAGCAGTGGGGGCAGTCGCAGCCGCAGTGGCCGCAGCAGGGTCAGCCCGGTCAGCAGGATTGGAACCAGCAGCCCGGTCAGCAGTGGCCGCAGCAGCAGGCGCCCGCCAAGAAGAAGACCGGCCTGATCATCGGCATCGTGGCTGCCGTCGTGGTCGTGCTGGCCGCGGCCGGTGGTGGTCTGGCCTGGCTGCTGAGCAAGGACCAGCTGGACAACAAGGCCGTGGCGACCGGTGTGCAGAAGGTGCTCAAGGACTCCTACGGCATCGACGACGTCCAGGACGTGAGCTGCCCGTCGGGGGAGAAGGTCGAGGTCGACAAGACCTTCGACTGCACCCTCAAGGTGGGCGGCGAGGCCAAGAAGGTGACCATCAAGATCACCAAGGATGACGGCACCTACGAGGTCGGCCGTCCGAGCTGATTTCTCGCCGGTAGCTTGACGGCCAATTGTGTTGGGCCCGGGCGTGATCGATGAGATCGCGGCCGGGCCTTCGCGATTGCCGGGGGTTGTCTCGTTTCCTGTCGCGAGTACAGTGGGCGGAAATTCTCTACTTGATCGTGATCGGGGGGAGTTATGAACCTGACAGTTCGAACCATCGGCTGGACCGCGACCGTGGCCGCGGTGGCCGCCGCCGGACTGGCGTCGGCACCGTTCGCCGGGGCCGAGGGTGCGACCCCGATGGTCAATGACTGCATCAGCGGCAAGACCGACGTGCAGCCGTCGAGCATGGTGCTGGCCTGCGGGGACGGCGGGCTCAGCGTCCGCGATATCACCTGGAGCAGTTGGGGACCCGATACCGCCGAGGGCGACGGCACCGAGTACCGGCGGGTCTGTCAGCCGAGTTGCGCGGCCGGGAAGCTGGCCAGCGGCGGCACCCACATCACGCTGCGGAAATTGCAGGACGGATTCTTCACCGAGGCGGCCATCACCGATCTCGACGGCAAGCCTGAAACCTGGCCGGTCGGGCCGCTACGGCACTGACCGGCCCTCGGGTGTCGTCCTCAGCGCTTGGCCAGGGCGGTGATCAGGCGCTTGACCGGGCTCTCGGCGTTGTAGGCAACGGCCAACTGCGCCAGTCGATCCGGATCGGCCGGGAGGCGGGCCAATAGGTCCGGGCCGGAGTAGTCGACCTGGGCATCGCGGACCACCCGGACCACGGGAGCCGCGGCCTTCAGATAATCATCGGCGGCAATGAGTTTGGCGCGCACGCCCTTGGCCATATCCGAGTCCGGGTCGGCGGCCGCGGCGCGCAAGTCCTCGACAGAACCGTATTTGGAGATCAGCTGAGCGGCGGACTTGTCGCCGATGCCCGCGACACCGGGCAGGCCGTCGGAGGCGTCGCCGCGCAGCGTGGCCATATCGGCGTAGGCCGGGCCCGCGTTCTGTTCGGGCACACCGTATTTCGCGGACACCTCGGCCGGGCCCCACAGCTCCGCCTTGGCCAGGCCGCGGCCGACGTAGAACACGCGCACCGGAGGGGCCGGGGTATCGCGTACGAGCTGCAGCAGGTCCCGATCGCCGCTGACCACGATCACCTCGTCGGTGCTCTCACGGGTGGCGAGCGTCCCGATCACGTCATCGGCCTCGAGGCCCACGGCCCCGGCGGTCGCGATACCGGCGGCCTCCAGCACCTCCATGATCATGTCGACCTGCGGCGTCAGCGTGTCCGGCACTTCCTCGAGCTCCACCCCGTCGGCCGAGACGCCGCCCTCCTCGGCGACGCGATGCGCCTTGTAGGAGGGCACCAGATCGACCCGGTACTGCGGCCGCCAATCCAGGTCCAGGCACACCACCAACCGGCTCGGCGCATGCTGCTTGACCAGGGCCGCGACCATATCGGTGAAGCCGCGCAGGGCATTCACCGGTCGCCCGTCGGGTGCGGTGATCTTGTCCGGGATCGCGTAGAACGCCCGGAACCACAGACTCGCCCCATCGAGCAGCAACAGCGGACCGGCGGCAGGGTTGCTCATAGCGCACGACCCTACCGGGACCGGCCGACATCCAGGCGCACGGCGGCTAGAGCACGTACATGTCCGACCACGGTTGGGAGCTGCGGCCGGACAGGGCGTCGAGCAGCGCGGCGGCCTGGCCGTCGGTCAGCGAGGCGACGAAATCGATGACCGCGCGTCCCCGCGCCAGCTTGCGGATTCGCTCCATGCCGCGCGGAATCTCATCCGCGAGGCCGATGACGGACAGGTCGGTGGCGGCGAGGGCGCTGTATTCCTCTTCGGCGCGTTCGGCCAGGTCCTGCAGCCGGTGCGGCAGCCGTTTGGCCTCGTAGCGGTCTTCGAGCCAGTGGTCGAGGGCCTCGACGAGGGCGGTGATCAGCTGGGCCTGCCCGCGCTGGTGTAGCGCGAGATCCGGTCGGAGCAAGACGAATTGCTTGTGGACGAACTTGAGCACCTGGACTTCGTGCCACTGCGCGGGACCGAGCATCACATGCCCGGATCGAGTCGGCGGGTCCGGCACCACGGTGATGCCGGATACCAATCTCGTTGTCCAACCGGCGGAGAACCTGCCGACGGTCTGCTCGGCCTCGGCCGACCCGTCGAAGGGTGTGGCGAGCAGCCCGTCGACCAGTTCGGCCGACACCCGCGCCACGGCGGCGGCGAAGGCGTCGTCGTCCACGATCCAGGAATCGCGGTGGTGGAGCCGGCGGCGCAGCAGTTCGAGCGAGCAACCGGGCCGCCGCGACCGCTTGGCCAGTTCGGCGCGGTCGAGTTCGGCGAGTTCGCCACGGCTGGAACGCCATTGGTCGAGCTCGGCCGCGATGGGCGCGTATTGCAGCACCCCGATGCGGTGGAAATCCTCGAGATCGTGGATGGCGTAGGCGATGTCGTCCGCGATATCCATGACCGATGCCTCGACCGTCTGCTGCCAGGAGGCGAGTTTCCCGTCGAACGGGGCTCTGGCCTGCGCCATCTCGTCCCACTCGGTGATGTAGACGGAGAACTTGCTCGAGCCGGTGCCCGGAGCATCGCTGGGCTCGGACGCGCCCCGGGGCGGTTCGGCCAGGTGACGGGGGTGCGGGTCGGGATGCGTCAGGCGAGTCCACGGGTATTTCAGGATCGCAGCGCGGACCGCGGCGGTCAGGTCGAGCCCGATCCCGCTGGGCCCGCCGGTATCGGCGGTGGTGACGATGCGCAGGCTCTGGGCATTGCCCTCGAAACCGTCCGGCAGGCCGAATCGGTGCCTGGCCAGGCGATCGAGCACCTGCTCACCGAGGTGTCCGAACGGTGGATGACCGAGGTCGTGCGCGAGTCCGGCGGCCTCGACCACGTCCGGATCGCAGCCGCCGAGCGCGTCCAGCAGCGGCGTCAGCCGGTCGTCGGCCGACAGGCGTTCCGCGATCGCCCGCGCCACCTGAGCGACCTTGAGGCTGTGGGTCAAACGGTTGTGCAGCAGGCTGGATCCGCTGGCGCTCACCACCTGCGTGACGCCGCCGAGCCGGGCGAAGAAGGGCGAGGCCACGATGCGGTCGCGATCCACCCGATACGGGCTCGCGGCGAGATCAGCGGTCGTCGGGTGCGCGGAATCGGCGGAGCCGCGCCAGCGCCGAACTGTCCGTGGGTCCGGGCTATCACCAATCATGGTTCGACCCTAGCCGCATCGGGTCGCTCCGAAGTGGCTGCTCGGGCGAGCGTGCTCGCCTGGCGCGAGGTTGTCGCGGTGCGGTGCTGCGGTGAAGGACACAGTGTTCGGGACGCCGTGATGAAAGGTTCTGTGGCGCAGTGGGGTCGGTGCGCTGTCAGGGTGGGTGACTCGGCAGTGGGGGTGCGAAGTTCGTCGGTGGCTGGAGGGTGGCGGGGGTCGGGGAGTAGCGTCGGACGGCATGAGCTCTCATGACGAGTCACGGTTCGCGGCGGAGGTCTACGGGGCGCGATTGGAGCGGGCGGCGGAGTTGACGCGCAATGCCCATCTGGACGCGCTACTCATCACACCGGGGCCTGACCTGCGGTTCCTGATGGGATCGCGGGCCCAATCCTTCGAGCGGCTGACCTGTTTGGTGATCCCGGCGAGCGGGGAGACGCCCTCGGTGGTGATCCCGAAGCTGGAGCTGGCCTCCCTGAAGGGGTCGGCCGCCGGGGAGCTCGGGCTGCAGATCGTGGACTGGGTGGACGGGGTGGACCCTTACCGCATCGTCCGCGGCGTGCTCAATGCCGGTGCGCGCGTGGCGGTCACCGATGTGATGCCCGCCCTGCACCTGCTGCCCATCGCCGAACAGCTTGGCTCGCTGCCGGTTTCGGCCACCCCGCTGCTGCGGGAGCTGCGAATGGTGAAGGATCCCAGCGAGATCGAGGCGCTGCGGCGCGCGGGCGCGGCGATCGACCGGGTGCACGCCCGGATGGGTGAGTTCCTGCGCCCCGGCCGCACCGAGGCCGAGGTGGGCGCGGATATCGCCGCCGCAATTGTCGAGGAGGGCCACACCGAGGCCGATTTCGTCATCGTGGGCAGCGGCCCGCACGGCGCGGACCCGCACCACCTGGTGTCGGATCGCGTGATCGAGTCCGGTGATGTGGTGGTCATCGATATCGGCGGCCCGGTCGAGCCCGGTTACTTCTCCGATTCCACCCGCACCTACGTGCTGGGCGAGCCCGATGAGGAGGTCGCGGCCCAGTTCGCGGAGCTGGAACGTGCCCAGGCCGCCGCGGTCGCCGCCGTCCGGCCCGGCGCCACCGCCGAATCCATCGACGCCGCCGCCCGCGACGTGCTGGTGGCCGCCGGTCTCGGCGACTACTTCGTGCACCGCACCGGCCACGGCATCGGCCTGTCTGTGCACGAGGAGCCTTACATCGTCGCGGGCAATGACCTGGTGCTCGAGCCGGGCATGGCGTTCAGCATCGAGCCGGGCATCTACTTCCCGGGCAACTGGGGTGCGCGCATCGAGGACATCGTGATCGTCACCGAGGACGGCTGCGAATCGATGAACAAGCGGCCGCATGGGCTGACCCGCCTGGGCTGACGCGCACGGGGACTTCAGGCGCTCGCGTCGAAATCGGCCGCGTAGCGCCAGAAGTCGCGCATGGTCGTGTCCGGGGTCGGGCTGTCCACGCCCACCTGGGTGAGCAGGATGGCGACGCTGCCGGTGGACGGGACCAGGTACGCACAGGTTCCGGTGCCGCCGACCCAGCCGTAGCGGCCGGGGACGTTCCACGCTTCGATCGTGGCGATATCCACCGTGCCGCCGCAGCCCCAGCCCTGCCCGCCCAGGAACAGGTCGCCGTAGGCGCGCGTGGCCGGGGTGGTGTGGTCGGTGGTCATCAGGCGAACGGAGTTGGCGGAGAGCAGTTTCCGGCCGTCCGGGGTGGCACCGTCGGCGAGCAGCATGCGGGCGAAGCGCAGCCAGTCCACAGCGGTGCCCACGAGACCGCCGTGGCCGAGGGCGAACGCGGGCGGAGTACTCCACTGGCCATCGGGCGCGTCGGCGAGTTCGAAGCCGGTGGCAGCACGGCGGTAGTAGCTGGTGAAGCGATCGCGCTTGGCGTCGGGAACGCTGAAACCGGTGTCGGACATGCCCAGTGGCTCGAAGATCCGCTCCGTGAGGAACTCGGGCAGAGCGCGGCCGGACGCGCGGGTGATGAGCGCGCCCTGCAGCACCGAACAGGTGTCGTAGAGCCACGCGGTGCCCGGCTGGGCCAGCATGGGCACCGCGGCGAGTTCGCGCAGCCACGCGTCCATCGCCGGATAGCTCCGCGGTTCGCGCCCGTCGCGCTGCACCGGGAACAGCGCCTGGATCGCGGGGAGTTCGAAATCGGAGGCCCAGCCGTACCCGGCCTGGGAGCTGAGCAGGTCGAAGACCGTGATCGGGCGATGCGCCGGCACCACCTCGTCGATCGGGCTGTCCGGGGTGCGCACCACCATCGGGTGCGCGAGCTCGGGCAGCCAGGGCGCGACCGGATCGTGCAGGCCGAGGACCTCGTCCTCGACCAGCATGAGCAGGGCCGCCGCGGTCAGCGGTTTGGTGATCGACGCCCAGCGGAACAGCGAATCGGCCGCCATCGGCACCGTGCCACCGGTGTGGGCGAGGCCGACCGCGGCGAGCTCGACTCGATCGCCGCGCGCGAGCAGCCCCACCGCACCCGGTACGCCACCGTCGTCGACGTGTGCCTGCAACACCTCTCGAAGCGTGGACATGGTTCTACCTTCCCTCGTGCGCACTCGGGAGAGGTGACGATCTCTGCGCCCGAAACTCATCGGCAGCACCCCGAACTGATCGGTTGCGCCGCAAACTGATCGGCGCAACCGATTCCGGGCGGGGGTCAGTGATCAGCGGCGGGGGCGTCGGTCTTGAAGACGCTGCTGGCCAGCACGCGCTGGACGTCGATGGCGATGACGACACGGGTCGGGTTCTCACGGGGCTGGCGGTAGCGGCCCGCGTAGCGCTCCACGGCGTCGGCGACCGAGGCCGGATCCTCGAGAATGGTGGCGGGACCCTCGAGGGTGAGCCAGCGCGGACCGTCGACCTGGCTGACCGCGGCGTAGCCCGAGCGGCGGACATTGTTGACCTTGACGGAGCCGTCGTTGGTGATGATGCGCGCGATCCCGGCCTCGGGATCCCAGGTGAAACCGACCGCGACCACGTGCGGGGTGCCGTTGGCACGCAGGGTGGTGAGGGTGGCCAGGTGACGCTCGGTGACGAAGTCGGCGGCGGCGGGGGACAGTTCGGGGCGGGCGGCGGTGCTGGTCATGATTCGACGCTAGCAATCCCCGGTCGGGCGCACCGGACGGCGGTGCCCGGGTGGCACACTGTGGGCCATGGGTTTCGGATCGCGGGACGTCGACAAGGGCGTCGTGCTGGTGCTGGGTGGACGCAGTGAGATCGGCCTCGAGGTGGCGCGACGGTTGTCGCCCGGCCGGGTGGTGATTCTGGCGGCGCGGGGCAGCGACCGGTTACAGGAGCAGGCGCGCGAACTGGTGATCGCCGAGGCGGCGGCGGTGCACTGCGTGGAGTTCGACGCCGACGATATGGGCAGCCATCAGCCGCTGCTGGAGAAGATCGTCGCCGAGCACGGGCGCATCGGGGTCGCGGTGGTGGCGTTCGGGATCCTGGGCGATCAGGCGCGCGCCGAGGAAGATCCGGCGCACGCGGTCGAGATCGTGACCACCGACTACGTGGCGCAGGTGAGCGTGCTGACCAGCCTGGCGAATCTGCTGCGCGAGCAGGGCGACGGGCAGATCGTGGTGTTCAGCTCCATCGCGGGCGTGCGGGTGCGGCGCGCGAACTACGTGTACGGCTCGGCCAAGGCCGGATTGGACGGGTTCGCGTCCGGGCTGCAGATGGCATTGCACGGCAGCGGAGTTCACCTGCTGATGGTGCGGTCGGGATTCGTGATCGGGCGCATGACGGCGGGGATGAAGCCGGCCATCATGTCCAGCACCCCGGACTCGGTCGCTGACGCCGTGGTGTCCGGGCTGTACCGGCGGGCGCGAAATGTCGATGTGCCGCGCCGGATTCGGTTGCTGTTCACGGCGATGCGGTTCACGCCGTACGCGCTGTGGCGGCGGGCGCGGCGATGAGCGGTACCCCGAGACAGGCTGTCGGCGGATACGGACCCGAGCGGCCGCTGGTCGTAGTCGGGATCGGGGCCGACGGCTGGGACGGCCTGGGCGGCGCGGCACGGCGCGAAATCGCCGACTGCGAGGTATTGCTCGGCTCCGCACGGCAATTGGCGCTGATTCCCGAGGGGATGACGTCGGCCGAGCCGGTGCCGTGGCCCTCGCCGCTGGTGCCCGCACTGCCGGGACTGCTCGAACGCTACGCCGGACGCCGGATCGGTGTGCTCGCCAGCGGCGACCCCATGTTCTTCGGCATCGGGGTCACACTGACGAAACTGGTTGGCGCGCAGGCACTGCGGGTGCTGCCGCAACCCTCCTCGGCATCGCTGGCGTGCGCGCGGCTGGGGTGGGCGCTCAACGAGACACCGGTCGTGAGCGCGGTCGGCCGTCCCGTGGAGACCGTGCTTCCCGAATTGTCCGGCGGGCGCAGGGTTCTGGTGCTGAGCTCCGATGAGCACACGCCCGCGCAATTGGCGGATCTGCTGGTGCGCAACGGGTTCGGCGACTCGGCGCTGACGGTGCTCGAGCAGCTCGGCGGGCCGGGTGAACGCATGCTGAGCGGCACCGCCTCGGGCTGGGACCACGCGCCCGGGGACGCCCTCAACATCGTCGCCGTCGACTGTGTCGCCGACCCGGCGGCACCGCGGCTGACGCGGATTCCCGGCCTGCCCGACGAGGCGTACGGCGGCGACGGCCAGCTCACCAAATCCGAGGTGCGCACCCTCACGCTGTCGGCGCTCGCGCCCGCGCCCGGGGAACTGCTCTGGGATGTCGGCGGTGGGTCGGGCACCATCGCCATCGAATGGTGCCGCACGAATGCTGCCTGCCACGCCATTGCCTTCGAGCGAATGGAGGCGCGCCGCAAGCAGATCGCCGCCAACGCCACGAGTCTCGGCGTGCCGCGTATCGAGGTGCGCGAGGGTGCGCCGGATTCGTTCGCGGGAGCTCCGGTGCCGGACGCGATCTTCATCGGTGGCGGGCTCACCCAGGACGGCATGTTCGAGGCCTGCTGGGAGCGGCTGCGGCCCGGCGGGCGACTGGTCGCCAGCGCGGTCACCGCCGAATCCGATGCGCTGCTGCTGCGCCTGGCCGAACGCCACGGCGGTGCGCTGCGCCGCTTCCAGATCTACCGCGCCGAGCCGCTGGGCGGATTCACCGCCTGGCGTCCGCAGCTGCCGGTCACCCAGTGGTCGGTGGTGAAACAGCCGATGGCGCAGGGCTAATAGGGGAGGGCGAGGGGACCGGGTTCGAATACCGTCACCAGCACCACGAGGTTGCCATAGGGGGCCGAGCCGTTGGCCATTCGGTGCGCCATGCGCGCGAGCGAGGTGCGCCACCTGTATTTCGCCTCGATCTCGGCCTGCACACGCGGCACGAGTGTGCCCGTGCTGACCAGCCGCGCCAGCCCCTGCAACTGACGGGACCCGACCACGGGATTGCCCCGCCAGTCCCCGGGCTGCACCAGTACCCGGCCGTCGTGCGCAAGCTGCTCGGATTCCGCGGCGTACGAGGAGGTCCGGAACGCGAGCCCGTTGTCGCCGATCGGCACCACCAGCCGCGGCGTGGTCACCAGTTGCCGCGGGCCGACGGCTCTGGTCACCAGTACCGTCTTGGCTTCGAGCCACATCCGCGCCGCGGGCGAATACTGCCGCGGTTGCGGTACCGGGATGGCCGCGGTCTGGGCGAACTGCGTCCGGGCGGCCGCCGGGTCAATCATCAGGTCTGTCATCGCCTTCGATCCTTCCGTGCCGAAATCCATCTGGAATCGGTGTTGGGCGCGGAGCGAACCGGAGAAGGAAGCCCTCCCACGACGGTTGCCGTGTATTCGCTCAATCTGGCGACGCGACCTTTTCACTGTGTGTCCACGCCATGGCCCAGCGCAAGCGCGACACACAGGGCGGCCCATCGATGTTCGCCACACGACCACCGTCGGCCACCCTGCCCCAACACATCTCGATCGGCCGCAGCCGATCCCCTTCGATACTCCAGAAATTCGCGCACCCTGGCAACGACACTGGTCAGACGGTCGCAGCGGCGTAGCCGAGCGATCGCTCTATCAAGACCGACTGGTCTGAGCACTCTTTCGGCGCACGACTCTCGCCCATGGAACAGGCCCCGGTGCGGTTTACTGGCTCTATGGCATTACTGGGCCGGTTCGTCTCGGCTGTCTCGCAATTCGCGAACAGCCGGGGCGTGTACGCGGGGCGGCGGTCGACCAAGATTCATGCGCGCGTGTATCGCTGGAGTCGCGGGCGGCTGGGCGGACGAATGCCCGGGCACCCGCAGGGGCGAATCCTGTTGCTCGAGCACGTGGGAGCCAAGAGCGGGATCCGGCGGACCTCGCCGCTGATGTACGTGGCCGACGGGGCGACGGTGGCGGTCGCGGCGTCGAAGGCGGGACAACCGGAGCATCCGGGGTGGTATCACAATCTGCTCGCGCATCCGGAGACCACCATCGAGCTCGGTGGTGAGGTGCGGGCGGTGCGCGCGCGGGTGGCGGACGAGGCCGAACGCGACCGGCTGTGGCCGCGATTCGTGGCGATGGTGCCCGACTTCGAGTTCTATCAGCGGCGTGCCGCGTCGCGGACCATACCGGTCGTCATTCTGGAACCGCGCTAGCGCCACCACGTTTGGAACATGGTTGTTTGACCTGTTGGCGGCCGGTTTCGCCTAGGGTGGTCGGCGTGAGTGCCGCCGCGTCGCGAACGATTGCTTTGCCGCACTGCCGGGTGAGTTACGCCGAGTACGGTGCGGGACAGGGAATGCCGGTGCTGTACTGCCACGGCGTACCCGGAACACATTTGGAGGGTGAGGCTTTCGACGAAGCCGGGATCGCCGCCGGTATACGGGTGATCGCGGTGGACCGGCCCGGAATGGCCGAATCCTCGCTCCCGGCGGGGGAGCGGGTGGCCGATTGGGTCGACACCGTGGCCGCGCTGGCGGATCGATTGGCGCTGCCGCGCTTCTCGGTGATCGGGGTCAGCGGCGGCGGGCCGTACGCGCTCGCCATCGCGGCCCGGCTGCCCGAACGGGTCACCGGTGTCGCGCTCGTCTCCGCGCCCGCCCCGGCCGGTGAACAGACCGATGCCGCCGAGCTGGATCCCGTGGCGCGCAGGCGTCGCCGAGGACTGAATGTCCTGCGCCGCGTACCTTTCCTGGTCCACCCGATGGCCATGGAGATGTCCCTGGTCATCCGCCGCCACAAGGGCGTCGCCGGTCTCGTCGCCCAGATGGCCCCCGTCGACCGCGAACGCGTCGAGAGCGATCCCGAACTGACCGCCAAACTCGAGGACAACCTGCGCCGCAGCTTCGAACAGGGCAGCCGCGGCTTTGCCACCGACATCCGCCTGGTCTTCACCCGCGACTGGGGCTTCGAACTCTCGGATGTGGCTGTCCCCGTACAGATCTGGCACGGCGACGCCGACGGCAACGTCCCTGTCGACGACGCCCACCGCCTGGCCGGAGCACTGCCGAACAACCGTCTGCACGTCGTCCCCGGGGCCGGTCATCTCCTCTTCGTCGACCGCCCCGCCGACATCCTGGCATCCCTCGGCACCGACCGGCACTGAACGCTCGGCCGGCCGGGTGTCGTCGGAAAAGCCTGCGGATCAGGCTGTTTCGCGCGCGGCGGCCAGGATCGCGGCGATTGCCGGATCGGTGGCGGCGATCTCGTCGAGGGCGGCGGTGAGCGTCTCGTTGTAGGTGTCGCGGGCCTGCTGATAGCGGGTGCGCCCGGCGTCGGTGATCACCGTGTAGACGCCGCGCTTGTCATCGGGGCACAGGTCGCGATAGGTGAACTCGGCCGCGTTCAGGCGGCCGACCAGTCTGGTGACCGAACTCTGATTCAGGCCGATCTTGTCGGCCAGTTCCTGCATGCGCAGCTCATCGTTCTCGGCCTGGTCGAGGGCGCTCAGCGCCCGATACTCCGATAAACCCAGCCCGTGCCGACGCTGCAACGCGGTCGACAGCCGGTTCTCCACGTGCGCGTGCAGGATCAGCATGCGATTCCACACGGTGGCGTCGGCATGCACGGTCGTGGCCTCTACCTGCGATGACATCGACTCACTCCTCGAACTGACGGGCGGCCCGACGGGATTCCGGGACCGGCCTTGACACAAGCTTACATGTACATGCATGATCTTTCTCGCAAGGAAGTACTTGCACATACATACAACTACTGAGGGGATCGATTCCCATGGCCTGGGTCTACCTGCTCATCGCATCCGTCTTCGAGGTCGTCTTCGCGCTGGCGACCAATGCCACCCACGGCTTCACCGTCCTCGGGCCGTCGCTGCTGACCGCCGCCGCGGCCGCGGGCGGCATCTTCTTCCTCAGCCTGGCGCTTAAGTCGCTGGATGTGGGTGTCGGCTACACGGTGTGGACCGGTATCGGCTCGGTCGGCACCGTGGTCTTCGGGTCGGTGGTGTTCCATGAGGCCGTCACCCCCGCCAAAGCGCTGGCCTTTGTCCTGATCATCGGGGGAGTGCTGGGCCTGAAGATCGCCGACAAGCTCTCCGCCGCGCCCGCCGAGCAGCTCGACGCCGCACCCGTCGCCTGAAATCCGTTCCACCCGAATCTGTTTCGAGGAGCACCATCATGTCCTGGATCTACCTGCTGATCGCCGCCGTCTTCGAGATCGCCTTCGCGCTGGGCACCAACGCCACCAAGGGCTTCACCCGGCTGTGGCCCTCGGTCTTCACCCTGCTCGCCGCCGCGGGCGGCATCTTCACCCTCAGCCTGGCCCTGCGCACCTTGGATGTCGGTGTCGGCTACACGATCTGGACCGGCATCGGCTCGATCGGCACGGTCGTCCTCGGCGCGCTGATCTACAAGGAGAAGATCACCGCCCCGAAGGTCGTCGCCTTCGCCTCGATCATCGCCGGAGCCCTCGTCCTGCGCCTGGCCGCCGGAGCCTGATCGCCGAACCCGCCGGGGAATCCGCTGCGGTGCACTGCCTTCGGGCGCACCGCCGCGGATTCGGCGTATCCGGGGTCGAAATGTCAGTGCTCGAGGTAGGAGACGATGCCGCCGACGAGCGCGTCGAGGGCGTCGTCGAGATCGCCGTAGGTGCCGAGGGTGCGCTCGGAGGTGATGCCGCGCATGGCGGCGGGGATGAGGGCGGCGACCTTGCGGATCTTGACCGAGTCGAGTTCGAGGTCGGCGAAGGCGTGCTGGCAGGCGTTGTCCCAGTTGGGTTTCCAGGAGGCGAGCTCGGTAGCGGTGAGCGGGAAGTCGCGTTCGAGTTCGGCGTGATCGCGCGGCAATGCGGCGCGCAGGGTTTCGATCGCCAGCGATTCGGGCTGGCGCAGACCGGTGGCCATCGCCTGGATCAGGGCACGCACCCGCTCGTTCAAGGTGCCTTCGCGGGCGAGCCGGGCGGGCAGGTCGCCGCGCTTGTCGGCGGTGTGGCGCAGGACCGCGGCCCACAGGCCGTCGATATCGCCGAACTGGTATTTGATGACACCCCAGGTCGCGCCGATATCGCGGGCGATTCGGTTGCCCGACACCGCCGCCGGATCACCGGTGGCGAGCGAGGCGATGGCCGCCTCGAGCATGCTCTCCCGGGATCGGATGCCGCGCCGGTTCGCGCGCCGCGTACCTGCCGCCTCTGTCACGAGGCCAGATTGTAGCCGCTGACCTGGGAGATCAAGTTTGATAGAAGGCTCTTGTATTTCGTGTTCGCGGCTTCTACCGTGAATCACACCGATGGGCCCGGGAGGATCGAATGGCCAAACCGCCGCTGCCGATGCAGCCGACCGGCTGGTTCCAGGTGGCCTGGGGGAGTGAGATTTCGGCCGGGGCCGTGCACTCCATGAAGTACTTCGGGCGCGAAATGGTCGCCTGGCGAACGCATTCGGGGCAGGTCGCCGTATTCGATGCCTACTGCGAGCATCTCGGCGCGCACCTCGGCTACGGCGGCCACGTCGAGGGCGAGAACCTGGTGTGCCCGTTCCACGGCTGGGAGTGGAATCGCGAGGGACGCAATGTCTGCATCCCGTACGAGACGCACCCGAACAAGGGCCGCCGCATTCGCTCCTATCCGGTCGTCGAACGCAATGAGGCGGTGTGGATCTGGTTCGATATCGATGGCAGGCCACCGTATTTCGAGGTGCCGGACCTGTTCATGGCCTTCGGTGACGGCAAGACCGCCGCCGACTACTATCCGCCGGTCCCGACGGCGACGCTGTATCGGCCGGGGCTGGAATTGCATCCGCAGTACGTGCTCGAGAACGGCGTCGATTTCGCGCACTTCAAATTCGTGCACAAGACGCCGTTCGTGCCGGAGTTCACCCGCCACGACTTCTCCGGGCCGGTGTCCTATGTCGACTTCACCATCGCCTTCGACGCCGGGGTGACGCAGGATGACGTGCACAGCGGTGTCGAATCGATCAATGCCGGGCTGGGCTGCTCGATCACCAAGAGCTGGGGCATGGTCGACAACCGCACCATGCCGGCGGTGACACCGGTGGACGAGCACACCTGCGATGTCCGATTCACCGTGTGGATCGGCCGCAAACCCGGCGACGACTCCCTCGAACTCGGCCCGTACGGCAAGGCGATGGCCGACTACGTGATCGAGCAGTTCGAAGCCGATATCCGCATCTGGGCGCACCAGCGCTACTCGGACCCACCGGCGTTGTCGCGCAAGGAATTCGAGGGTTTCACCGCGCTGCGCGCCTGGGCGAGCCAGTTCTACCCCACCGAGGATCGAAAGGCCCTGTCCTGATGAGCAACGCGGCAAAGATCCGGGTCTTCCAGGTCGCCACCGGCAATGTCGGCAGCGAGATGATCGCCCGCATCCGCAATCACCCCGACCTGGAACTGGTCGGGCTGCACTGTTATTCGCCGGAGAAGATCGGCCGCGACGCGGGTGAGATCGCGGGCATCGGTCCGATCGGGGTGGTCGCGACCGGCTCGGTGCAGGAGATCATCGACGCCCGGCCCGATGTCCTGACCTTCCACGGCGTGTTCCCCGACGAGGACCTCTACGAGCGGGTGCTGGAAGCCGGAATCGACGTGGTCACCACCGCGGACTGGATCACCGGCTTCCACCGCGACACCAACCATCCGCATCCCTCGGGCCGCAAGGTCAGCGAGGTCATCCAATCCGCCTGTGAGCGTGGCGGTTCCACCTTCTACGGAACCGGCATGAATCCCGGTCTGGCTCAGATCCTGAGCATCGTGCACACCGCCGACGTCGCCGATATCGAGAATGTCACCGTCACCGAATCGGTCGACGTGTCCTGCCACCATTCGGTCGACACCTGGAAGGCCGTGGGCTACGGCCGCCCGATCGACGATCCGACCATCCCGGAGTCACTGCACAAGTACACCGCGGTCTTCGCCGACTCGGTCTACCTGATGGCCGACGCCTTCGGTCTCGAACTCGACGAGGTGGCCTTCCGCTACGAGCTCGGCGCCTGCACCAAGGACATCGATCTCGGCTGGTACGTCCTGCCCAAGGGCTCACTCGGGGCGAACTACATCAAATACCAGGGCATGGTCGACGGCGTGCCGCGCGTGGAGACCCACCTCGAATGGCAGATGACCCCGCACACCGAACCGTCGTGGAACATCAAGGGCTGCTACATCACCCAGGTCATCGGGGATCCGACGATCTACAGCAAGCATATGATCCTGCCGCCCAAGGGTTTCGACCTGTCCGATCCGGAGAACTTCGCCTCCATCGGCATGACCGTCACCGGCCTTCCGGCTTTGAACGCGATCAAATCCGTTGTCGCGGCGCGCCCCGGCATCATCACCAGTGCCGATCTGCCGTTGCGCGCCTTCGCCGGCCGCTTCAAACGCTGACCGCCGATCACCCCTTGCCGGATGCCGCCACCGCCGGATCTTGCACGTCGTAGCGGCGGACGTAGGCCGACAGGAAGGCCTGCGCGGTGGCCGTCACCGGAATCGCCAGCAGCGCACCGGTCGCGCCGAACAGCGCCGCGCCCGCGAGCACCGCGCCGAAGGCGACCGCGGGATGCATATCCAGGGTCGTGGCGGTGATGCGCGGCTGCAGGACGTAATTCTCGAACTGCTGATACACCACGATGAAACCGAGGATCCACAGCGCCGTCCGCGGATTGTGCGCCAGCGCCACCATCACCGGGAGCGCGCCCGCGAGGTAGGTGCCGACGGTGGGAATGAACTGCGACACCACACCCACCCACAGCGCGAGCGCGAACGCCGACGGAATGTCCAGCACCCGCATGGCGGCGAAGTGCGCCACCGCCGAGCAGAACGCCAGCAGCGCACGTGAATACAGGTAGCCTCCGGTCGTCTCGACCGCGATGTCCCAGGCGCGCAGCACATGCTGCTGGCGACGCGGCGGCAGCAGCGAGCACACCGCATTGCGGAAGCGCGGTCCATCGGCGGCGAAGTAATAGGTGAACAGCAGCACGCCCAGGCCCTGGAACAGCACGCCCAGTGCGGTGGTGCCGATACCCCACACATCCCCGGCCAGGTTCAGCGCCCACGATTGCAGTTTCGAACTCAGATCCGAGGAGCGATCGGTCAGATCGGTGACCGAGACTTCGGTGTGGAACGAGGTATTGACCCACACGACCGTGTTTTCGGTGTACTGGGGCAGATTCTTGATGAGCATGGTCACCTGCCCGACCACCAATTCGCCCATGGTCCAGACGAATCCGACCAGCACCCCGGTCACCACCACGAAGACCGACAGCGTCGCCGCCCCGCGCTTCCAGCCGCGCGCCGCCAGCCAGTTCACCGCGGGTTCGATGGCGAAGGCCAGGAACAGCGACACCACCAGCACCGTCAGCAGCCCGTGCAGTCGCATCAATGCCCAGAAGGTGATGACGACCCCCGCCACCGTGGCCGCCGCCAGCAGGTAGGCGCGCGGCAGCCAGGCCGGGAGCACCGCCGCGGCCAGCCGGTCGGGCGTGATCGCGGTGTCGTCCTTGGTGTCCGGGGGCGGCGGGCCGTCGTCCGGAGTTGGCTCGTCCGCTGCGCTGGTGGTCGTCTCGTCTGGCACACCGCCAACGTAGCGGCGTCGCGGCCCGATCCGTCAGCCCGGATCGGGCGTGTTGCGCGGTCGGCGGGTGCTCAGGAGCCGGAGCCGCTGGTTCGCAAGTGAACCCGGAGGACGTCCCCGCGGCCGGTGGCGACCATCAGGTCGCCGGAGTTCGGGAGCGCGGCCACCGCCGCCAAGGGGTCGCGGTTCAGCAGTGTGCAGGTGGTGCGGGTGTCGGGATCGGGATCCACGCGCAGGAGAGCGCCGGAGGTGGAGGCCACATAGAGGAATCCGTCCCGGCCCGCCGCGAGATCGTCGGCCAGCGCCGTCTCCACGGTGGTGCTCTGCCGGGCGGGGTCGGCGATCGGGATGCGCAGCAGTCGGCCCTGCGGGGTGAGGTAGACGGTGGTGTAGACCGAATCGCCGTGGACGGCAAGGCCGTTGACGCCGAACATCCTGGCCTGCGCGGACCACTCGGTGTCGATCGTGGCGTCGGGCCGGACCCGCAGTACCCCGATTCCGGTGTCGGCGACGTACAGATTGCCCGAGGTATCGAACGCGGCGCCGTTGGCCATGGTCAAACCGCTGACGAAGGGTTCGGCGACGGGCGTGGCGGCTGCCGGATCGAAGCGGACGACACCGCTGTCGTGCACGCCGGGTGCGAAGTTCAGCGAGTTGTCGCCGTAGACCACATACAGCAGCTGGTCGGGACCCAGGCGAATCGCGCCCGGTGAGGGCACCGGCACCGTCGCGGTGACCCGGCCCGCGGAGTCATAACGCTGCACCTCGTTGCGGTAGAGCCGCGCCACCCACAGATTGCCCTGCCCGTCGAACCCGAGATTCTCGGCCCAGTCCACGAACGGGATCACCGCGGTGGCGACCGTGGACACGGTGACGGACGGGCACGAATCCGATTGCGCCAGTGTGGTTGCCGGTGCGGCGACACCGACGGCCGCCAGCGCGAGCAGGGCCGCGCCCGCCGCCACGCCGCGACGGGACCGAGTGCGATTGTGGGGGAAGGTTTTCACGGTCGGTGATGGTAAGCACCGGCGCCGCCCGGTTGCCTGGGTGCGCTACACCCCGGCACCGGCCAGGGCCGCGGCGGTGGCGCTGCCGGGCTCGGCCCGATAGACCATCAGGCGCTGACCCGCCGCGCCGCGCACATCGAAGGTTTCGTAGGTCAGCGCGAGCGCGCCGAGCTCGGGATGACGGAACCGCCTGGCCTCGCTCGTCGCGACGCACAGCGTGTACGACTGCCACAGCTCGGCGAATTCGGCACTGGCGTCGAGGAGTTCGGCCACCACCTGCCGCAGCCGCCGGTCCTCCGGAAACAGCGCGCCCGCCTGCCGGAAGCCCGCGACCATCGCCTGGCAGGTCCAGGTCCACTCGATGCAGAACCGGCGGGCCGCCGGTTCGAGAAAGGTCATGCGCGCCAGGTTGTCCAGGCGCGGGAATCCGGAGAAGAAGACCTCGGCCACCGCATTGGCGGCGAGGATGTCCATCGCCGGATTCAACACCAGAGCCGGTGCGGCCGGATAGGAGTCGAGCAGGCCGCGCACCGTCGGACCGACCGTCTCACTGGCGATCCGCGCGGGCGCGGCGATGCCCCCGAGCCGATACAGATGCTCGCGCAACGCCTCGTTCAGCCGCAGCGCCGAACTCAACGCCGCCAGCATCTGCGCCGACGGGTTGCGCTCGCGTCCCTGTTCGAGCCGGGTGTAGTAGTCCGTGTTCACACCCGCGAGTTCCGCGACTTCCTCGCGGCGCAATCCCGCGACCCGTCGGCGGCCGTGCGCGACCAGCCCGGCTTCTTCCGGTCGCACGGCCGCGCGGCAGGCGCGCAGGAACTCGCCGAGTTCGTTGACGGAGCGTTGCCGTGTCATCGCGCCGCCGGGTGGCCGAGTCGTTCGACCGCGTCGGTGAGGCTGGTCAGGCGGACCACCGAGTCGGGCAGCAGCACGTCCTGCCAGCCGTCCCCGCCCACGTGGACGCGGGCGTCGGCGGCCAGGCAGGCGCGCACGGCCGAGGTCAGCGCGGTCGCCTCCCGCTGGGACCAGAGCATGACGGTGGCGGGAGCGGGCATGCGGTCCAGTGTCGCGCTCAAGGCCTCGGTCGGGACGTCCGGGCCGAGCATGCGTGCGCCGATCCCGCGTTCGGACAGCGCGGCGTGCAGCACTTCCAATGGCAGCGAATGGGTTTCACCGCTCGTGCAGGCCAGCACCAGCGTCGGGGCGGGATGCGAGGGCACCGGCGGCGTGAGCCGGTGCAGGGTGGCGATCAGGCACCACGACAGCAGGTGCTCCACATCGATGCACCGGTCGCCACCCAGCTGACGGTCCACGACCTCCGCGAAGGCGGGGCGGCACAACCCATTCCAGGTCTCGACCACGCCGTGGGCGCGCACATGCTGTTCGAGCAGACCGCACACCAGTTGCTCGTCGAGCGCGAACGCGGCGGCCAGCAGCGCCGCCCGGTCGCCGCGCGGCAAGGCCGGACCGCGAATGGCGGCCGCCGCCGCGGCCGCGCTCATGCCGGTGTCGAGCAGTTCGCGCATCCGCACGAGCGCCGCGATATCGCCTTCGGAGTAGAGCCGATGCCGTCCGGGCCGATCCTGGCGAGGCCCGATGCCGTAGCGGCGATTCCAGCTGCGCAGGGTGGCGGTCGGGATGCCGAGGCGCTCGGCGACCACGCGGACGGAATAACCGGCCTGATCCGGGGTGGTCGTCGGGCGTGGTGACATGACCCTGATTGTGCCCGGGCCGCGTCGACGATGTGCGGGCGGCGCTGCTGCGACACCGTCGACGCTTCGGGCACCCAGCCGTTACTCGTGTTTCCCGGAGTCGCCGTGTTCTGGGACCGGATCGATTCTAGCAAAACGATGCACTAACGATGCGACTTTCGGTGGAGAGCGCGTAGCGGGCGATGGTCACCGCTGGGCAGTATCGGATTCGGGTGCGGCGGGCGGATTCTCGCCCAGCAGGTGGCGCAGGGCGGAGTCGAGATCGGGATTGCGGAAGTGATGCCCGGCCGCTGTCAGCGCGGCTGGCAGTACGCGCTGACTGGCGGCGGCGAGTTCCCGGTTGCCCTGGGAACCCAGCAGCAGCGCGGGGCCGAACCCGGGGACCGGCAGCAGCGCGGGCCGGTGCAGCGCGGCCGCCAGCGTCGCGGTGTAATCGCTGTTGCGTACGGGCGCGGGTGCCACGGCATTGACGGGGCCCGACAGCGAATCGTCCCACAGCGCACGGTGATACACGTCGACCAGATCGTCGATGCCGATCCAGGACATCCACTGCCGGCCATCGCCGATGCGCCCGCCGAGCCCGAGCGCGAACAACGGACGCAGCAGGCGCAGCGTGCCGCCGGCGGGGGACTGCACGATGCCGGTGCGCACCCGGACGACCCGGATCCCGGCCTCGGCCGCGGGGTCGGTGGCGGCCTCCCAGTCGGCGACGACATCGGCGAGGAAGCCCTCGCCGCGGCCGCTGTCCTCGGTCAATTCCTCGTCGCCGCGGTCGAATCCGTAGTAGCCGATCGCCGAGGCGCTGGCGAAGACACCGATCCCGGCGCGCGCGGCGAGCTCGGCCAAGGCTCGGGTGGGTCCGACGCGGCTGTCGGCGATCTCGCGGCGATGCCGTTCGGTGAACCGGCCCGCGATCGACGCCCCGGCCAGGTGGATCACCGCGTCGACGCCGTCGAGCAGCGCGGGATCGGGTGCGGCCGGATTCCATTGCCGCTCATCGGGTTCGCGTGGCGTGCGGCGGACCAGCCGCACCACGGTGTGGCCGCCGGTGCTCAGGAAGGCCGTCAACGCCGACCCCACGAGCCCGCCGGCCCCGGTGACGGCAATGGTCCGGGGACCGAGTCCGGCCCGGGCCGCTCGCCGGTGCGCGGCGAGATCCTCGGCGAGCTGGCGATAGCGGTAGTCGAAGGTGGCCCGCAGCAATGCGGCGGGCACCGGCGTGTGCACCCGGTCGATCACCCTGGTGTGCTCGGCGTCCACCGCTTCGAACTCGTGGATGTGGCGCCAGCGCATCAACAGCGCCGCGGGCCGGGAAGCGGGACCCGCCGCGGCGACCTCGTCGGCGAAACGATGCGGCGGATCGTAGGCGGCCGGGTCGTGGCGGGCGACCCAGCGCAGACCCGCTGGCAAACCGAGTACCGCTTGTCCGTCGGCGAGGGAACGGGTTTCCTCGAGCAGCCGGATCGGTTGCCAGGGTGGTGCCAATCGTGCGAAGGCGCCGGGACGGGAGAACCAGTCGAAGACGTCGGTCAGCGGTGCGGAGACGACGCTCGAACACTCGATGCCCATGCCTTGACTCTAGGCCCCCATAGAAAAGGGTGCCACGATTGTGCATCGTTCAATGCGTTCGATCCATTTATGTGTAACTGTCGGTAGCGGAAATGTGGGCGCTGTGACACGCTGGAGCGGCAATGGCGCGATCGCAGGAGGTACCGATGTCGACGACGGCGAACGTATCCGCCGGTGGGTCCGGTGGCGTGTGGAGCGATCCGGGGCGGATCGCCACGTTTCGCCGCGGTGAGCTGGAATTTCCGGTGGTCGATTCCGGCCCGCTCGCGGGTGAACCGGTCCTGCTGCTGCACGGTTGGCCGCAGGACGCGCGCAGTTGGGCGGCGACGGCGGAACTGTTGAACCAGGCCGGATTCCGGACTTTCGCGCCGGATCTGCGGGGCGCCAGCGCCACCGCGGCTCCCCGCTGGCGCTGGGAGTATCGGCTCGACGAACAGGCCCGGGATGTGCTGTCGATGATCGGGCAGATCGGGCGGCCGGTGCACCTGGTCGGCCACGACTGGGGTGCGGCCGCGGCCTGGGCGGCGGCGATCCACGCACAGGGCCAGGTGCGGTCGCTGACCGCGCTGTCGGTCCCGCATCCGGGCGCGTTCCTGCGGTCGATGCTCACCAGCCGCCAAGGGGTGGCCTCCTGGTACATGTATCTGTTTCAGCTGCCGCTGATTCCGGAATTCATGATGCGGACGGCCGCGTTCCCGACACTGCTGCGGCGGACCGGACAGTCCCCGGAGGTGGCCCGTCGCGACTCGGATCGGTTGCGCGACAGGGTGATCGCGCGCGGGGGACTGCATTGGTATCGCGGGATGCCGTTCACCTCTCCGCGCCTGCTGCGCGGCCGCGTCGATGTCCCGGTGCTGCAGATCTGGAGCGACCGCGACACCGCGGTCCTCGACACGGGTGTGAAATTGACGGACCGGTATGTCGACGGTCCCTTCCGACTCGAGGTGCTACCCGGTGTGTCGCACTGGATTCCGGAGGAGGCCCCCGAACCGCTCAGCCGGCTGCTGATCGAGCATTTCCGCTGACGGCCGGGGTCTAACCGACTATCGGAAGGAAGATCGGTGCGTGCTCGGGTACCACCGGGTGCCCGGGCGCGATCGGTGCGATGCGCCGGTACGGTTGGCCCATTTCCGGGCGCGGGTCGGCGTCGCCGTTGTCGGGCCACATGGAGGCCGCGCGTTCGGCCTGGGCCGCGATGGTCAGCGACGGATTCACGCCCAGGTTCGCCGAGATCGCCGAGCCGTCGGCGATGCTGAGTGTTGGATACCCGTACACCCGGTGATACGGATCGATCACACCCTGCTCGGCATTCGATCCGATGACGCAGCCGCCGATGAAATGCGCGGTCATGGGCAGGTTGAACAGATCCGGCCAGGTGCTGCCGGGTGTCGCGCCGAGCTGGTCGGCGACACGGCGGGTGACCTCGTGCCCGACCGGGATCCAGCCGGGATTCGGTGCGCCGTAACCGGGTTCACTGGTGAAACGGCGGCGGCCGAAGAGCCCGCGCCGGGTGGAGGTGGTCAGCGAATTGTCCAGGCTCTGCATGACCAGCAGGATGAGCGTCCGCTCGCTCCACTGCTTGGTGCGCAGCAGCCGCATGGTCCGGATCGGGTGTGACAGTGCGGGAATCGCGACCTTGACCCAGCGCGGCACCCGGCCGTCGCCGTCGATCATGTAGGTCTGCAACAGCCCCATGGCGTTGGAACCCTTGCCGTAGCGCACCGGTTCGATATGGGTGTCGGGGGTGGGATGGAACGACGAGGTGATGGCGACCCCGCCGGTGAGGTCCACGGCGGGATCGACCGTCGTGCGCCCGGCCCCGAGGATGGCCTCGGAATTGGTGCGGGTCAGCACGCCCAGTCGCGGTGAGAGCTCCGGCAGCACCCCGGCGTCGCGCATGGCGAACAGCAGTCGTTGCGTTCCCCAGGTCCCGGCGGCGAGCACCACGTGCCGGGCGGTGAAGACGCTGCGGCGGCCTCGAATTCGCGCCGCGGTGTCCCGGGTCTCGATGTGCCAGCCGCCGTCGGGCCGCGGCCGCAGCGCGGTGACCGTCGTCATCGGATGCACCCGGGCCCCGGCGCGTTCGGCGAGCCCGAGGTAGTTCTTGACGAGAGTGTTCTTCGCGCCGTGCCGGCACCCGGTCATGCATTCGCCGCATTCGAGGCAGCCGGTGCGCGCGGGTCCGGCGCCGCCGAAATACGGGTCCGGGACGGTCTTTCCGGGCTCCCCGAAATACACCCCGACCGGTGTCGGCACGAAGGTGTCGCCGACGCCCATCTGCTCGGCGACCGCGGCGATGATCCGATCCGGGTCGGTGCGGCGCGGGTTGGTGACGACCCCCAGCATGCGCCGGGCGCGTTCGTAATGCGGGCCGAGCTCGGCCTCCCAGTCGGTGATTTCGGCCCACTGCCGGTCCCGGAAGAACGCCGGGCCGGGCTGATAGAGGGTATTCGCGTAATTCAGCGATCCGCCGCCGACTCCGGCCCCGGCGAGAATGAAGCAGTCCCGCAGCCGGTGAATCCGCTGAATTCCGTAGCAGCCCAGCCGCGGTGCCCACAGATACCGGCGGAAATCCCAATTCGTGCGGGCGAAATCGTCATCGGCGAAACGGCGTCCGGCTTCGAGGACGCCGACCCGGTAGCCCTTTTCGGTCAGCCGCAGCGCGGTGACGCTGCCGCCGAATCCCGACCCGACCACCACGACGTCGTAGTCGGCCTCGCATGTACCCATGGTCCACCTCCGAACCCGGACGGTAACAGCGTAATTCGAGGTCCGATGCGTTTCCCGGACGTCTTTGTGGCGGATACCAGCCGCGGCGACACGGCTTTGGAGACTTCTCCCGAAAAGTGAGCGGATCTCACCAACACTCGTCGATGCCCGTTCGCCGACGGTTACACCAATCGCTTGTTCACGCAGCTCATCCGGCCGATTCACGGTCGCGCACCGCTCGCCGCGAAAGAGAGTGGAAGGTGAGCCCGTGATCATCTTAGAGTTCGGCAACCACCGATGAAGTGCGTAGATCGGAAGGAAGTCGACGATGACAACCGACGGAACGCCGCGGGTGGGCCTGACCGTCTCCGGCCGGCCGATGTCCACCCCGCTGCAAGATGTGCGAACGGTATCCCGGCAGCTGGTAGGCCATTTCGTCGACCATGTCATCCCGTGCGCCACCCTGCCCGGCGACCTCATCTCCGGTGAGGTCACCACCGTCACCCGGGTGTGCCTGGAGTTGGCGGTGAGCATGCTCGACGGCCGGGACATCCCGGCCAAGACCGGCAGGCTGTCCGAGGCCGCGGCCGGATGGGCGCGCGAGGGCGTGCCCATCGACACCGTCCTGCACTCCATCCACGAGGGCTTCAAAATCGGCATGGATCGGGTCATGTCCCGGGCGACCGCGCAGGATCACGAGGATCTGATCGACGGCGCGAAACTCGTGGTGACACTGCTGGATACGATCAGCGCGACCGTCGCCCGCGCCTACGTGCGCGAGCACAAGGCCGTGGTCGGCGAGCACCACACCGCCGTGCACACGCTCACCTCGGCGCTGCTGGGCGGGCATCCGACCTCGACCATGGCCCGCGAATGCGGTCTCGAGATCGCGGCCGAGTATTACGTGCTGGCCCTTGCGATTCCGGGGCATCCGGACGAACAGCACCCGATGCTCGACGGCAAGGTGGTGGCCCGCCGCAAACTGCGCCGCCTGCAGGCCGAACTCGCGACCCGCTGCGGTGAGACGCCGCTGGCGCTGCTGAGCGTGGACGGCGGCACCATCCTCATCCCCACGACGACCCTCGCCGATGAGCGCTTGGACGATCTGATCGTCAGGCTCTCCGCGGCCGCGCGGGTGCCCGTCACCGCCGCGCTGGTGGTCGCCGCCCCGGAGGCGATACCGGCCGCGACCGACCGCGCGCACGAACTGCTGGACATGGTGCAGCGGCTCGAGTGCGTGGCCGGGCTCTACCGGTTCACCGATATGGCCCTGGAATATCAGCTCACCCGGCCGGGCCCGGGCCGCGAAACCCTGGGCGCGGTACTGGATCCGCTGGACGCGCATCCGGAACTGCTGCAGACCCTGCGATGCCATATCAGCAACAATCTCAATCGCCAGCGCACCGCCCGCGTCCTGCACATTCACACCAACACCGTGGACTATCGGCTGAAACGCATAGGCCAGCTGACCGGTTTCGATCCCACCCGCACCGCCGATCTGTGGCAGTTGCGGTCGGCGCTCATCGCGCGCTCGTTCTCCGATCGCGGGGTCAGCGCGCGACCGGCGGCGCGAAGCTGACCTCGGCGCTGGCGTAGCCGAAGAGCCTGCGGCCCTGGGATTTCGCCTCGATCGCGACGGTGGCGGTGCGGCGGCGCTCATCGCGCGCGACGACCCGGCCGGTGAATTCGATCTCGGCGTCCTCGTCCCAGGGGACGGTGAGGTAGTGGACGTGGTTGGCGAATTCGGCGCGATATTTGGTCACCGCGGCGGGGTCCCGGGTCCAGGAGGTGACGTATCCGGCGGCCAGCGCCAGGACCAGCATGCCGGGTGCGACCACGGTCCGCGGGTGGTCGTGCGCATCGGGGACCAGGAGGTCCTCGGGGTGCGGGCCACCCACGGCGCGTGCGTAATTCGCCAGATCGCGCGCCCTGAGGGTGGCGCCCCCGGCGGGCAGCCGGGTGTCCTCGGTGAGCCGGTCGAAGTCGATGCGGGTGCGCGGCGGCCTGGTGTGTCGCAGCGCGGCGGTGAGCATGGCGTCGGCCTCGGTGCGGCCCGGGCGCGCGAAGGCCTCGCGGGCCCCGGTGTCCTCGTGATTGCCGGTGCGCGCCAGCAGCGCGGTGGAGCCGGTCTGGACCTGGACGCCGTGCCGGTCGGTGAGGACGGCGGTGAGGGTGAGGACGTCGAAAGATCGGAAATGCCGGAAGGATTCGAAGTACACGTCGCAGGTGAGCAGGTCCCCGGCCAGCAGCGGGCGGCCGAGGTCGAGGGTCTGGTCCACGTGCACGACGCGGTCGAGGCGGTATCCGGTGATCAGCTTCTCCAGGACCTCGCGCCGCGCCCGCTGCCACACCACGGCGGCGAAGGTGGGCGGGGCGACCACGGCATCGAATCCCAGGCGCGCGGCCGCCGCCTCCTGCCAGTGCGCGGGATGGAAGGCCTGTACGGCGCGGGCGAATTCGCGGATGCGGGCCCGCTCCACCGGGAAGGGTTCCGCGCAGCGGTAATGCCGTCCGACGAGCGCCAGGGCCTGCTCGGCTCCGGCGGTGAGGGTGTCACGGTTCATTGTCTTTCCTCTCCGGAGTCTTTCCTCTCCGGATCCGAGTCTTTCCGCCCTGCTTCCGGGTGCGCGGAATTCGACCGATATCTGGAAGTTCTCACGGAATATCGGCCTCGAAATTGGTGAGCTGATCCAGGGTTCGGCGCGAGCCCTTCTGAGGCCTTCCGGGAGCGGCTTAGTTTGAGCCCGGTTTCGGTGCCGGAAAACATTCGGCGGCAGCGGAACTCGAATCCAGCTCGCGCTGAAGGAAGGCACGAAATGAGACAAAGTACGCGCCGCAGGACGGTCAGAACCGCGGTCCTGACGGGGGTTTCGCTACTGGCGGTCGGATTCGCCGGCGCCGGCGCCACCGCGGAGCCCAGTTCGGGATCGGCCTGTACCTCCGGCAGCGGCGCCGGATCGGGCAACGGTTCCGGCGACTGCTTCGGCGGCTCCGGCTCGAGCTCCGGGCTCTCGGGCGGCTACGCCTCCGATACCAATGGGTCCGGACCGGCCATGACCTCGTGGCTGGCGGCCTTCGCGTACGGGCTGTTCAATCCCGATGCCGCGCCGCCCGGTACGAACGACTGGAACTGCAAGCCCAGCGCCGAACACCCGCGGCCGGTGGTGCTGGTCCACGGCACCTGGATGAACGCCTACAACGGCTTCGCCTACATGGGCCAGCCCATCAAGGACGCCGGGTTCTGCACCTTCACCTTCAATTACGGGCGCTCCAACCTGGTCCAGGGCGGCGGCCTTGGCTCGGTGCTGCCCGGCACCATGGGCACCGGCTACATCCAGGACTCGGCGAAACAGCTGGCCGCCTTCGTCGATCGGGTGCTGGCCGCCACCGGCGGGGCCCAGGTCGATGTGGTCGCGCACTCCCAAGGCGGTGCGATGTCGAACTGGTACACCAAGTTCGAGGGCGGCGCGGCCAAGGTGCACAGTCTGGTCACCTTCGGCGCGACCCATCACGGCACCTCGCTCGACGGCATCGGCGCATTGGGCCGGGCCATCAACAACTTCGGGATCGACGTGCTCGGGTTCGTCGAGATCTTCGTGGGGCATGCGGGAATTCAGCAGACCATCGGCTCGGACTTCGTGAACAAGCTCAATGCCAACGGGGATACGGTGCCCGGCATCGACTACACCATTGTGGGCACCCGCTACGACGAGGTCACCAACCCGGTCGACCTCACCTTCCTGAAGGCGGGCCCGGGTGCGCGGGTCACCAATATCCTGCTGCAGGACGGCTGCGAGCAGGACCTGTCCGATCACCTGACGATGATGTATTCGCCACGGGCGCTGTCGATCGCGCTGCGGGCCCTGGATCCGGCGGGGCATCCGAATCTGGAGTGCACCTTCAACCCGTGGCTCATGGGCGGCGGCGGATCGCTCTGACCGCACCGGCTGTCGCGGGTTCACCCCGCCGCGCGCAGCTCGGCCTCGATCCAGGTGCTGATCATCCGGGCGGTCATGGCGATGGCGTCCTGCCGCTCCTGGCTGCCGACCTCGAGTGCCGAGGCGCGCAGGACGCTGGCGAAACCGGTGTTGATCAGGACGAAGGTCATGGTGTCGTATTTGTGGTCGTCGCCCGGGCCGAGTATCTGGATCAGCAGGACCTTGACCAGCAGCCGCAGGCGGGGTTCGAATTCCGGCAGGCCGCTGCTGTAGAACTGCACGCCCGCCACCAGCGCGCGCACCAGTTTCGCGTTCGCGACCAGTTCCTCGGTGAACACCTCGAGCAATTCGGTGAAGACCTGCTCCTTCGACGCCAGCAATTGTGGCAGCGGTTGCCGCGAGACGCCCGAAACCCATTGGGTGAAGCGGATTTCGATGTTCTCGAGCAGCCGGTCGAGCAGTTCCTCGACAATGACGCCGCGATCGGAGAAATACCGGTACAGCGTCCCGATGCTCACCTTCGCCTCGGCCGCGATCCGATTGGTCGAGGTGTCGGCGATGCCGCGCTCCCCGAAAAGCCTGGCGGCGGTGTCGAGAATGTGATCCCGGGTCGCCTTGGACCGTTCCTGGGTGGGTCGGCGGCGTTGGCGCACAGCCTTCGGCGGCATCGCGGCCTCCTTGCTGCGAAGAAAATGAGCGATCCTCATTTTAGCGACCGAAGATCGAACCCGGTCGGGTATCTTGTTGCGCGACAAGGCCGGGAGGTTCGGATGGCCGACAGGATGCCGAAGGGCCGGATCGCGCGCGGCGGTCGGCTGGGACGGCTGGCGGCCGGGCAGGCGGCCCGGGGAGTCGGGACGCGGCTGTCGATGATCGGCCAGCCCGAACAGGCTCGGCGGATTCTCGCGGAGCGCTCGGCCCTGCAGGCCGCGCAGCAGCTGGTCACCGTGCTGGGCAGCATGCGGGGCGCGGCCATGAAGCTGGGCCAGATGCTGTCGGTACTGGACCTGGACCTGGTGCCGGAATCGCATCGGGAGTTGTTCCGCGCCAAGCTCGCCGAACTGCGCGACCGTGCGCCGGCGGTGCCGTTCGCCGGGATGCGCAAGGTCCTCGAGGGCGATTTGGGCCCGCTCGCGCGCGTATTCGCCGAATTCGACGAGACACCGGTCGCTGCGGCCTCGATCGGGCAGGTGTACCGGGCGCGGCTGCGGGACGGGCGCGCGGTGGCGGTGAAGGTGAAATACCCGGGCGTGGATGCCGCGGTGCGGGCGGATATGCGCAATCTCGAAATGCTCAGCGGGCTACTGAGATCGGTGCTGCCCAGCGCCGGGGACGCCGCCGTACTGGACGAGATCGCCCGCAATATCAACGGTGAACTCGATTACGCGCGCGAGGCCGCGACACAGCATCGGGTCGCGGCACGCTACCGCGACCATCCGTTCATCGTGGTGCCCGACAGCGTCGAAGAGTATTGCGGCGACCACGTTCTGGTGACCGAGTTCCTGGAAGGGAAGTCCTTCGACGGTATTCGAGCCCTGCCGGACGCCGATCGCGATCACATCGGTGAACTCGTCTACCGCTTCTATGTCACCTCACTCTTCACCGACTGCGAATTCTGCGGCGACCCGCACCCCGGCAATATCCTGCTCGATGCCGGTGGCCGTGTGGGTTTCGTCGATTTCGGGCTGTACCACCGGATGGATGCTGTCGACGTGGAATACGAGCGCACCGGCCTGCGCGCCGCGTGCGAACGCCGCACCGACGACCTGTTCGAACACTGGGTACGCCGCGGCATCATCGATCCCGCCTCGGGCGTCACACCCGAGGAATGCCTCGAATACGTCTGGGCCGCAGCGGGATGGCATCTGCTGGACGAGGAGATCACGGTCACCCCGGAACTGGCGACCGGCGCGGTGGTCATGGCCATCGACCCCAGAGCCGCCGAATTTCGTGGCATGCGTCGGCAACTGCTGCCACCCGAACACGTCTTCTCCCGCCGCGCAGACCTTTTCACCTTCGCCGCGCTCGGCCAGTTGCGCACCACCAACAACTGGCATCGAATCGCGCGCGAATGGCTCTACGGGGAAGACCCGGTCACCGAAATCGGCCGCGTCACCAAGCAATGGCGCAACGATCGCGACCGCTGACCTTGCGGTTGGTCAGTGCGGGGTGAGCGGGACGCGCGAGGTGGAACGGCGTTGGCCGGGGGAGAGCAGGACCACTTCGAGGGCGGCCGCGCAGGCGGCGGCCTGTTCGATGAACCAGTCCAGTCGGGTGTCGATCAGGATTTCCGGTGAGGAGCGCAGTGCCAGGGCGAAGCGGGCGTGGTTGTCGGCGTCGAGGACGGGGACGGCGATCGAGCGGACGCCCGAGGCTGATTCGCCGTCGTTGAGGGCGAAGCCGTTGGCGCGGACGGTGGTCAGTTCGTCGAGCAGGGTCCGCGGATCGGTGATGGTGCGGTCGGTCAGCGCGGTTAGCGGTGAGAGGGCGGCGATCTGTTCGTCGGTGAGATCCGACCAGGCCAGCAGCACCTTGCCCAGGGCGGTCGAATGCAGTGGGCGGCGCAGCGTGCGGCGATTGTCGCCCTCGAGCGAACCGCCGACCAGGATGACCGCATGTGCGCCGACGCGCACGGCGAGGTCGGCGACGACGCCGGTGCGGCGCGACAGCTCGGCCAATTCCGGCTCGGCGCGGTGCAATCCGCGACGGTAGTAGGCGGCGCGGCCGAGTTCGGCCACGGTCGGCCCGAGCCGGTAGCGCGCGGTGTCGGTGTCCTGCTCGAGGAATCCGGTCGAGGTCATCGCTTGCAGGAGACGGTGGGTCGTCGACAAGGCCAGCCCCAGGCGGCGCGCCAGGTCCGACGCCGACAGGTCGTTCGGGCTGTCCCCGAACGCGCGCAGCAGCGCGAGCGTCCGATGGACCGCCTGGGCACCCTCACGGGGCTTGGCCGTATCTGTGGTCACGCCGCAATCCTTCCACAATGTGGAAGGATTGAAAAACCGTCTCGCAGTAAGAATCCCACTGATTCCATATCGTGGATTATCTGGCCTGCATGGCACCATCGTCCCCATGTCCGCTTCCGCTCTGTCATCGACGCTCGACACCCTGTGGTTCACCCGTTGTCCGGTGCCGACCGCCACCGGTATCGCCGCGGATCGTGGCTGGTTCACCGAGGAGTTCGCTCCGGACGGGATCCAGGTGCGCTCGCTGCAGGACGCGGGTGGCGGCCGGTCGCCCGAGGATCACTTCACCCATGCGCTCACCGGCCTGTTCCGGGAGGGCGGCAATGTGCCGGCGCTGTGGACCCGCGGCAATGGCGAACCGACCCGGTTGATCGGTCTGACCTGGATCGAGGAGCGGCAGGCGATCCTGGTGCGCCGCGACAGCGCCATCGCCGCACCGGCACAGCTGGCGGGCGCGCGGGTCGCGATTCCGCAGCGCGCCATCGCCATCGACTTCTGGCGGGCCATGGCGCTGGCCGGATTCGCCGGGGCGCTCGGGGCCGCCGGTCTCACACTCGGCGACGTGGTGCCCGTCGATATCGAGGCGGCACCGCACGCGCCGCAGTGGGTCGCGGAATTGGAAGCGCTCACCGCCGGGCGGGTGGACGCGGTATATGTCAAGGGCGCCTTGGCCGTCGAGACCGCCGCGCGCTACGACGCCGTGATCGCGATCGACCTGGACTCCTTCCCGGATCGGACGGTCCGGATCAACAACGGCACCCCGCGCCCGGTCACCGTGCACCAGCGCCTGCTCGACGAGCATCCGGAGATCGTGGTGCGCTTCCTCGCGGTACTGATCGAGGCCGCCGAGTGGGCCGCGGCGCATCCGGCCGACGTCTCGCGCATCCTGGCCGCCGAAACCGGCGCGGGCGCAACCGGAGTCGCCGGGGCCTACGCCTGGACCGACAGCGCCGACCTGCGCCTGGACCTGTCCGAGGACCGCCTGGAACTGCTCTCCCGGCAGGAGAGGTTCCTGCGCGAGCACGGCTTCCTGGCGAACCCGGTGGACATCGCCGCCTGGACCGCCGCCGAACCCCTGGCCGCCGCCCGCGCCCTGGTGCGCGCCCGCGCCGCCGAACGCTGAACCGCCCCACGACTATTCGGAGAATCCCATGGCCGCACTCGTCAAACGCACCTTCGTCCTGGCCGCCATCGCCCTCACCGCCGTCGCCTCCGCGTGCTCCACGGCGCACGACTCGAAGGGCGGCGCCGCGGATGCGGCCATCACCATCCGAATTCCCGATCCGGGCAACTCCGGCGCGCTGGCGTTGGGCAAGAAGGACGGCAGCCTGGACGCCGCGCTGGCCAAGGTCGGCGCGAAGGTCGAATGGACCGGCACCTCCGGCCCGTTCGCCCCGGCGGCGCAGGCACTGGACAACAATCAGCTCGACGTCGCGCAAGGATCGATCACTTCGGCCATCGCGGCGCTGGCGCAGAAGCCCGGCTTCAAGCTGTTCGCGGCCGTCGCACCGGACAAGGTCGCGGAGGGCATCCTGGTCAAGGACTCCTCGGGCATCAAGACCGTCGCGGATCTGGCCGGCAAGAAGGTCGTCGTGTGGCACGGCGGATCCAGTGAGTATCTGCTGCTCAAGGCCCTCGCCCGCGACAATGTCCCGGCCTCCGCGGTGACCCGGGTCTACCTGCAGCCCAACCAGAGTGCCGCGGTGCTGCACTCCGGGCAGGTCGACGCGTGGGCGACCTGGTCGACCTATTCCATTTCCGAGCGCGCCAATTCCGGTGAGCATTTCCTGGTCAGCGGCGGCGATATCGGCTCACAGAACTACGCGATCTGGGCCGTGCGCAACGAGTTCGTGCAGCAGCATCCCGCCGTGGTGAAGGCGTTCTACGACTATCTGCACGAGGCGGGCCTGAAGC
>NZ_BAFX01000081.1 GCF_000308815.1 Nocardia concava NBRC 100430 | reverse complement strand
ACGCTTGGCGTACTGCACCGGAATCCGGCGCTGACCCTGCTCGACGAAGATGACCGCCACGATCACGGCCACGACGGCGGCACCCAGCAGGCCGGTGCCCAGCCAGCCGCGGCTGTCGTAGATCTGCCTGCCCTGCGCGGGAACTCGCGCCGCGATACCCGCGAAGATCAGCAGCGACATGCCGTTTCCGATGCCTCGCTCGGTGATCTGCTCGCCGAACCACATGACCAGGGCCGCGCCCGCGGTCATGACCAGCACGATGATGATCATCCCGAAGATCGAGGTGTCGGCCAGGATGTCCTTGGGGCAGCCGCGCAACAGCTGTCTGCGTGCGGCCAGCGCCACCAGGGTCGTGCCCTGCAGCACCGCCAATGCCATCGCGACATATCGGGTGTACTGCGTGATTCGGGCTTGGCCGGACTGTCCCTCGCGGCGTAGCTCCTCGAATCGCGGGATCACGATGGTCAGCAACTGGGTGATGATGCTGGCGGTGATGTAGGGCATGATGCCGATCGCGAACACCGATAGTTGCAGCATCGCGCCGCCGGAGAAGAGATCGATCAGCTGGTAGATACCGGCCGACTCGCCGCCGGAAACGATCGCGAGGCAACTGCGGACCGACTTGAAATCGACGCCCGGCGACGGCAGTGCCGTACCGAGCCGGTACAGCGCGATCAACCCCAGCGTGAAGAGGATCTTCCGCCGTAACTCCGGGGTCCGCACGGCCGGGACGATGGCGGAAAGCACGGATCCTCCTGGGAAATGGGATGCGGGGCAGGCGGCTGATCTTGCCCCCGAGGTCTCCGACGCTACGGACGCCCGCGCCCGCCGACGTCGGCCGCGAGGCGTAATCCGACCTCCCCCGATAGAGGGAACAGCGGATCGGGAGCCTCCCGATGTGCTCGAAGAACCTGTCCGGCAACGGATCCCGTCACCCGTCCCGGTCGGAATCGGCCCCGAACCGGCGGTCGCGATCACCGCGATCCGAGCGTGTAATACGGCGAGTTTGAATTTCAGGTGACTCTCATCACACCGTTTCGTTGATCACAGCCATCCGAGTCTCTAACCTGGAATGAGGCGCCCACGGCGACTCGGAGGATAGCCATGAGTGACAGGCCCGCACAGGGTAAAGCCGTATTGGGTAAAGGCACGCGCGTCACCGGGAAGTCCCGAGATCGCCTGCAATCCCAGCTCAAGAAGCAGTACGAGGCCGGAGCCAGTATCCGGTCGCTAGCCCGGGAGACCGGGCGGTCGTACGGTTTCATCCACAACGTGCTGGTGGAGTCGCATGTGCAACTCCGCAGCCGCGGTGGTGCCAATCGCCGCAAGGCCGCGAAGGCCGGCAAGTAGCGGCTCTCCCGTCCGGGAAGCGATTGCGGGGGTCTCGACCGGCGAAAGCCGGTCGACGACTTGCGATTACGACGCGTCGCGATGACGTGTGGCCCGGTACGTGATGGCACCCCGGTACGTGATGGCACGCTGCCTTACGGGATCACGGTCCCGTCGCCGAGAACCAGCAGGTTTGCGAGGCTCTGGAAAATCGGCAGACCGGTCTTGATTTCGAGATAGGCGAACTGCCCCTGGGGATTCACCTCCAGGAAGTAGAACTCGCCGTCGAGACCCACGCGCAGATCCAGCACGCCGAAAGCCAGCCCGAGCGCGCCCATCAGCGTGGTGAGCGACTTGCTCACCGAGGCGGGCAGCCGGTCGGCGGTGAAGGCCACCGAGGTGTCCAGGCGCGAATCCACCCGTCCCACACCGGATTGCGAGTCGATCCGCACCACCCACTCGAGGCCGTCCACCCAGACGATGCGCAGATCGCTCTCGGCGCGGATGTAGTCCTGAAAGATGGTGGGGGAGCTGCGGATCGTGGCGAGCCGGTCGAAATCCCCGGGGGCGAACAGCCGGGTCTCGGTGAACGCCCCGCGCCCGGTGCCCGTGCGCTTGTAAACCACTGGGCCGGGCCGGGATTCGATGAAGTCGCGGGCCTCGTCGGGATCATTGGTCACCAGGGTCTCCGGGACCGCGAAGCCCGCGCGGTAGGCCGTCTCCAGCTGCACGATCTTGCGGCTCGCGGTGCGGTCCGCCCCGGGGTCGTTGACCCACAGGGCGGGCACCGACCACAGCAGTCCCTGCAGGAAGCCATCGCATTCGGCGCGGCGATAGGTGTCGTCCTCCTCGCTCAGACCGGCGGGGACGGCGGTGGGATGGGGTCGCCGCCACCACACCGAGGTGACATCGTCGAGCCCGAAGATGTGGGACAGCGTCCGGTAGGAGCCGTCGGCGCCCAGGCGGAAAGTGCCGTTCTCGCGCGGGAAGTCGCGCATGTCGAGGCGAATCGGGTTGTGCCCGTGATGTTTGCGCAGCGTGGCCGCGAGCGCGTCGCCGTGCAGGTCTTCGGCCTCGGTGACGATGAGCACCGAACCCATGGTGCGGGCGGGCATGTTCGCCCCCGTCAGTCCAGGCTGTCGCAGGCGATGCCGTCGTCACTGCCGTGCAGCGACCGGGTCTGGCAGCAGGTCATGGTGGCGCCGCCGACGCCGGGTTGGGTGGTCAGTTCCAGTCCGCGCGCCCAGATTTCGGTCTGGCGGCGCAGTTCGTCGTCACCGCGGGCCGGGCTGAGTTCCGGGGCCAGGGTGAGCGGTCGGTCGGTGAGCTCGACGCGGCGGCGCTGCGTGAAATCGGCAGTGGCGCCGGACCGTACGCGCACCAGCACCGGGCGGCCCTCGGGGCTGCCCGCCGCGGTGGCGGTATCCCACCGGGAGATGTCGAGGACATCGGTCCGGTGGAAGGTCCAGGTGCCGTCGCCGACCCGCAGGCTGATACTTCGCTCGGTGGCTGCGACAAGGTAGCCAGGTAGCGGTGGCGAGGTGCTCGCGATGGCGGTCGATCCGGTTCGGTGCAGGGCGCCGGTCATGCTGAACTCCGATCTGCTCGGGATTTGCTGCGGGGCCGAGCGTGATCTGAATCATATCCCGCGACGCACCGGATTCGGTCCGCAACGAAAGATTTCAGCTACCCCGGCAAACTCTGCCGGGGTTCCGGAAACCGCTCCCGCCGAAAGATTTTCGCTGATAAACCGGGGCGGAGTGAGTAGGGTGGCTTTTGTTCAGAGACCCAGCACGCCCGGCGAGTCGGCGATGGCTCGCAGCGCCGCACCGGGATCCGCAACCAGTTTGCGGGCCTCGAGGTCGAGAATGCCGGTGACGACATCGATCTGCGCCGATACCGTCCCGTCCAGTTTCACGATGTGCTGGTGCATCTTGAAGATTTTGCCCCCGGTCCACTCGAATTCGCAGGTCACCGAGACCTCGTCGCCCAGATGCAATTCCCGCATGTATTTGATGGTCTGCTCCAGCACCACCGGCCCGATTCCGGCCGCCACCATCTTCTCGCCCGGCAGCCCGCCCGCGCGCAGCAATTCCCACCGCGCGTGCTCGGCGTACTGCAGATAGACCGCTTGATTCAGATGCCCGTTGATATCGAGCTCGTAGCCGCGGACGGTGACGGGAACAGAGAAGGCCATGAAACTACCAACCCGTCGGGTCGCGATGGGCATTCCGCATTTTCAGTGGTCTGCGGCACATTCGCCCGCGATCGCGGGGCTACCGCGGATTCGATTCGCGGTGGGTGAGCGGGTGGCAGGTTGCCGCGGCACCCTCGATGATCATCACCGGACTGCCGGATTCGTCCGGGTGGCCGTCGCCCGGCGGCCGGAGGGTGGGCACCGGCGACTTCGCTTCGAGGTCGCCGGACATTCCTGACATTCAGGACATATCACCCAGGTGCTCAGGCGCGATTGGCGTTGCGCTCGGCCCACCACTGCGGGGCATCGATGAAGTAATTGTCGTAATCCTTCTGTGCCGCATCGAAATCGGCGGGCGTGGCCTGGCCCAGGGCGAGCTGCTCGAGGAAGCGGAAGTAGCCGTGGCGCTCGACGCCGGGCATCAGGGCGATGAAGATGCGGGCCGGGCTGCCGGGGGCCGCGCCGAAGGCGTGCGGCATGAACTTGGGGACCACGAGCGCGCCGCCCGCGCCGACGGTCGTGATCTCGTCCCCGGCCATCACCTGCAGTTCGCCGTCGGCCACGAAGAACAGCTCATCCGAGAGCGTGTGGTAGTGCGGCGCCGCGCCATCGACGCCCTCGGCCATTTTCACCTCGACCGTGCTGACCGACCCACCGGCCTCGTTCGAATCGATGAGCAGCCGGACCGAGGTGGGCTGACCCGCGCCGATGATCTCCGAGTCGGCGGGACGGCGGATGGCGGCGGGACGGGAAGCGGTGGTCATGAGGTTCTCCAAAAGTTCGGTGCTTGATAATTCGCTACCGAACTATAAACCATCGAATAGAATCTTGTCCATGGGAGAGAAGAAGCTCGACGCGGTGGACGTGATCCAGCAGCAGTGGCAACGGGAGCGACCCGACCTCGACGGCACCGCCATGGCCATCCTCGGCCGCCTCGGGCGCCTGCTGGTGGTCGGCACGCAGCGGGTCGAATCGGTCTTCACCGCACACGGATTGCAGCGCGGAGAATTCGATGTCCTTGCGGCGCTACGCCGTTCGGGCGAGCCCTACGAACTCAACCCCTCCAACCTCGCCGACACCCTGATGATGTCCCGCGCCGGCATGACCGGCCGCCTGGACCGTCTCGAAAAGGCAGGCCTGGTCCGCCGCATCGCCGACTCCGGCGACCGCCGCGCCATCCGCGTAGCCCTCACCGACCGCGGCCTCCACCTCATAGACGTCGTCGTCACCGACCACTTCGAAAACGAAACCCGCATCCTCTCGATACTTTCCGAGCAGGACCGCAAAGACCTCGACCGCATCACCCGCATCCTGCTGGCCGACCTCGAGGGCGACCACTGACGTTCGCGCGGCTCACGATTGCACGGCTGAGCAATCCCCGCTCGGCACCGCGATCTGTCGCGGTGCCGAAAATGATTGGTGGCCGGGCTCATCGCGCGGCTACTGTGCTGCCGCGTGACACCGAACTTCGAGATCAGGGCGGACTACGACCGGGACACGATCGTGGTCTACCAGGCCTATGGGGAGGCGATCGCCGAGGCGGCGATGGCGGCGCAGCGGTTCGTGCCGCCGTTCTCGACGAATCGGATGACGTGGATCAAGCCGTCGTTTCGGTGGCTCATGCAGCGCGGTAACTGGGGGCGCAAGGCCGGGCAGGAGCGGATTCTCGCGGTGCGGATTTCGCGTGCGGGCTGGGAGGAGGCTCTCGGCCAAGCGGTACTGACCAGTCCCGAACGGCGGATCTACAGCGGGAATGAGCAGTGGCGCAGTCTGTTCCGGCATGCGGTCGTGCATGTGCAGTGGGATCCGGAGTATTCGCTGCGCGGGGCGAAGTTGGAGCACCGCAGTATTCAGGTCGGGCTGTCGCGGCACATTATCGAGCGGTATGTGTCGGACTGGACGGTTGAGATCCGGGATCTGACGCCGGTGGTCCGGAAGATGTCGGCACACCTGCGCGCGGGCCACGTCGACCGGGCACGGGTGTTGCTGCCGCCTGAGCGGCCGTATCCGCTCGCCAAGGAACTCGCCGAAACGATTGGGGCCACACCGGTCTGACACGCAACTGCCGGTGGGGCGGTCGATCACTGCTTGCGGCGGACCGAGGCTTCCACGAGATCCAGGACGGACTCGAGGTTGTCGTTGGCATGGCCGGAGGCGATGCGGGCGATGAGGCCGTCGAGGACGAGATCGAGGTAGCCGAGGAGGACCTCGGTGGGGACGTCCTCGCGCAGCGCGCCCGCGGCCTTGCGGCGTTCGAGGCGGGCGACGGTGGCCGCGGTGAGCTCCTCGGAGCGTTCCTCCCAGTTGGCGCGGAAGTCCGGATCGTTGCGCAGCCGGCGGGCGATCTCGAGGCGGGTGCCGAGCCAGTCGAAATCCTCAGGGCGCGCGAGCATGTCGCGCATGACCTGGATCAGGCCCTGGGTGGCGGCGACTTCGGCCATGCGGCCGGCGTCCTCCTGGGCCAGGGCCAGGAAGAGCGCGTCCTTGTCGCGGAAGTGGTGGAAGATCGCGCCGCGCGACAGGCCGGTGGCTTCTTCGAGGCGACGCACGGTCGCACCCTCGTAGCCGAACTCGGCGAAGCAGCGGCGTGCTCCGTCGAGGATCTGGCTGCGCCGGGCGGCGAGGTGGTCGTCACTGACCTTGGGCACTGGGCTCCTCCGAAACGTGTTGTGCGGGTTCTCCTTACTGATCTTGCGACCAAATTGGAGAACCCGCACGAGCGACGAGCGAAGCGGCCCGGGACGGGCCGCGTGGCGGGCGGCGGGAACTGTGACTTCTCACAGGACCTGCCGCCCACCACCACGACTCGGCTTCGAAACAGCCCTTCGAAGACCGAGACGCGCGGTCTTAGCCGCGAATCATGTTGCGCAGCACGTACTGCAGGATGCCGCCGTTGCGGTAGTAGTCCGCCTCACCGGGGGTGTCGATGCGGACGACCGCGTCGAAGACGACCTTCTCGCCGTTCTCCTTGGTGGCGGTCACCTTCATGGTCTTCGGAGTCACACCCTCGTTCAGCTTGGTGATGCCCTCGATGTCGAAGGTCTCCGTGCCGTCCAGGCCCAGCGACGCGGCCGACTGGCCGGCCGGGAACTGCAGCGGCACAACACCCATGCCGATCAGGTTCGAGCGGTGGATGCGCTCGAACGACTCGGTGATGACGGCCTTGACGCCCAGCAGGCGGGTGCCCTTGGCGGCCCAGTCACGCGAGGAACCCGAGCCGTACTCCTTGCCGCCCAGCACGACCAGCGGGATGCCCGCGGCCTGGTAGTTCTGCGAGGCGTCGTAGATGAAGGCCTGCGGGCCGCCCGGCTGGGTGAAGTCGCGGGTGTAGCCGCCCGAGACGTCGTCCAGCAGCTGGTTGCGCAGCCGGATGTTGGCGAAGGTGCCGCGGATCATCACCTCGTGGTTACCACGACGCGAGCCCAGCGAGTTGTAGTCCTTGCGCGCAACGCCGTTGGCGTCCAGGTACTGCGCGGCCGGGGTGCCCGGCTTGATCGGACCGGCGGGGGAGATGTGGTCGGTGGTGACCGAGTCGCCCAGCAGCGCCAGCACGCGCGCGCCCTTGATGTCCTCGACCGGGGCCGGGTCCATCGACATGCCGTCGAAGTACGGCGCCTTGCGGACGTAGGTCGACTTCTCGTCCCACGCGAAGGTGTCGCCCTCGGGGGTGTTCAGACCCTGCCAGCGCTGGTCACCGTCGAACACGGTGGCGTAGGACTTGGTGAACATGTCCCGGCTGATCGCCGACTTGATGGTGTCGTCGATCTCCTGCGCCGACGGCCAGATGTCCTTCAGGAAGACATCGTTGCCGTTCTGGTCCTTGCCCAGGGCGTCGGTCTCGAAGTCGAAGTCCATGGTGCCCGCGAGCGCGTACGCGATGACCAGCGGCGGGGAGGCCAGGTAGTTCATCTTGACGTCGGGGGAGATACGGCCTTCGAAGTTGCGGTTACCCGAGAGCACCGCGGTGACCGAGAGGTCGTTGTCGTTGATCGCCTTGGAGATTTCCTCCGGCAGCGGACCGGTGTTGCCGATGCAGGTGGTGCAGCCGAAGCCACCCACGTAGAAGCCCAGCTTCTCCAGGTACGGCCACAGGCCGGCCTTCTCGTAGTAGTCGGCGACGACCTGCGAGCCCGGGGCCATGTTGGTCTTGACCCACGGCTTGGACGCGAGGCCCTTCTCGACGGCGTTGCGGGCCAGCAGGGCCGCGCCGATCATGACCGACGGGTTGGAGGTGTTGGTGCAGGAGGTGATGCCCGCGACCACGACGGCGCCGTGATCCAGGACGAAGTCACCGCGCTCCGGGTCGGAGACCTTGATCGGCTTCGACGGGCGACCGGAGTTGCCGTTGGCGGCGGTCGGCAGGGCCGCACCGTCGTTGGCGGTGCCGGAGGCGACCGGGTCGCTGGCCGGGAAGGACTCCTCCAGCGCCTCGTCCAGCGCGGTGTGCGGCACCGGGTCGTTGGTGTAGGTGCGGATGTCCTGACGGAACTGGGTCTTGCTGTCCGACAGCAGGATCCGGTCCTGCGGGCGCTTCGGGCCGGCGATGGACGGCACCACGGTGCTCAGGTCCAGCTCCAGGTACTCCGAGTAGGCCGGCTCGTTGTCGGCGTCGTGCCACAGGCCCTGCTCCTTGGCGTACGCCTCGACGAGCGCGAGCTGCTCGTCGCTGCGGCCGGTGAGGCGCAGGTAGTTGATGGTCTCCTCGTCGATCGGGAAGATCGCGGCGGTGGAGCCGAATTCGGGCGACATGTTGCCCAGGGTGGCGCGGTTGGCCAGCGGCACCTCGGCGACGCCCTTGCCGTAGAACTCGACGAACTTGCCGACCACACCGTGCTTGCGCAGCATGTCGGTGACGGTGAGCACGACGTCGGTGGCGGTCACGCCCGGCTTGATCTCACCGGTCAGCTTGAAGCCGACGACGCGCGGGATCAGCATGGAGACCGGCTGGCCCAGCATGGCAGCCTCGGCCTCGATGCCGCCGACGCCCCAGCCCAGCACGCCCAGGCCGTTGACCATGGTGGTGTGCGAGTCGGTGCCGACGCAGGTGTCGGGGTAGGCCTGGCCGTTGCGGACCATGACGGTGGGGGCCAGGTACTCGATGTTGACCTGGTGCACGATGCCGACGCCCGGCGGGACGACCTTGAAGTCGTCGAACGCGCCCTGGCCCCAGCGCAGGAACTGGTAACGCTCGCCGTTGCGCTCGTACTCCAGGTCGACATTGCGCTCGAGGGCGTCGGCGGTGCCGAACACGTCGAGGATGACCGAGTGGTCGATGACCATGTCGGCGGGGGAGAGCGGGTTGACCTTGTTCGGGTCGCCGCCGAGGGTGGTGACGGCCTCACGCATGGTGGCCAGGTCGACGATGCAGGGCACGCCGGTGAAGTCCTGCATGATCACGCGGGCCGGGGTGAACTGGATCTCGGTGTCGGGCTCGGCCGACGGATCCCAGGCCGCGAGGGCGCGGATCTGGTCGGCGGTGATGTTCGCGCCGTCCTCGGTGCGAAGCAGGTTCTCCGCGAGGACCTTCAGGGCGTAGGGCAGCTTCTCGGTGCCGGGCACGGCCGAGAGACGGAAGATCTCATACGAGTTGCTTCCGACCTCGAGGGTGCCCTTGGCGCCGAAGGTATCGATACTCGTCACGTTCAGCTCCACTCGTCTGTGAATGGGAGGGCCACCGGCGGGGCTGTGCCGATGGCTTGTCGAGGCGCGGGGCCTCGTCCGTTTTCCGACTCTAACAGTACGCTTGTCCTGTGAGCACATCGGGGGCCGGTCACGGGGCGGACTCGCGTGGCGCGGTGAGGTGATATGACAAGCCGTCCCGTACTCTGCGTTCGTGACCGTCTCGCGTACCTCGGTTTTCACGCCTATGAAGGCGGAACTACCGCCTAACACCGACCTGAAGAAGATCATCGCCGATCTCGCCGATGATCATGTCGCCGCCCCCTCCGGGCGGGACCAGGATGCCTTGGCCGCCATCGCCGCCGACGCGCGCGAGCACGGCATTGAGCTCGACATCATTGTGGTGCAGGGCAATCCGGGCATCGAGGCGAACCTGCGCGATCTGGCCAACGAGGTCGGCAAGGTCGAGCACGGGACCGTGGTGGTCTTCAGTGACGACTGGGTCGGCACCTACAGCGACCAGTTCACGCGCGGGCATCTGGAGTGGGCCGAGGACAAGGCCAAGTACCGCGGGCCCGAGCACACCACCGAGGCGGCGCGGGTGTTCGTGGATCGGCTCGAGCAGCCGGAGACGATCTCGTGGACGGTGATCACCTTGGTGGCGCTGGGTGTGCTGATCGCGGCCATCGGCGGGCTGTATCTGGTGAAGACTCGGCGCGCGCAGGGCGTGTCGGGTTCGGATTCGCGGACGCCGGTGGCATAGCGGCTGCCGAGAGGCGGTGTCTCCCTGAGGGGTTCGGGTTCGTCCCGGGCCCCTTTTTCGTTGTCTTCGAGCGGTCGGGAGGGTGGCGAATCGCCCGAATCGTCCCCGACACGCCGTAAACCGTACCGCGTGTCGTGTGTTGTGACACGTGATGCCTGTGTGTTCTACCTGCAACTTCTCGGCTAATTGTGAATTACACGGCTGTGATTGTGGCGTGGCTGAGCGGCGCACTCCTTGACGTGCCGTACGGTTTCGCGATGGCACGGTTGGGGATGTTGTGCCGGATGAGACTCCAGGGAGGTGCGATGCGACGACCGGCGAAGCGGCGGATGCGTTCGGCGCGGGTCGCTACAGAGTTGCTCGTAGCGGTGATCATCATGATGGTGGGGATCAGCAGCGGGCACGCCGTGCCGCCGCCGCCCCCGAATCCCAGCGACAGTGACCTCAATGCGGCCGGCGCCCAGGTCGATGCGAGCGTCGGCGAGGTCGGCGCGCTCATCAACCAGGTGGCCGGGGCCGAACAGCAGCTGCGCCAGCTCGACGATGCGGTCGCCGCGCGCCGTGAGGCCGTCAACAAGGCTCTGGTCGATCTGCAGATCGCTCGCGACGCCGCCGACGCCGCGGCCCGCGCGGTCACCCAGTGCCAGCAGGATCTGACCGACGCGGGCACCAAAGTCGATGGGGCGCACAAGGAATTCGACAAGTACGTGGCGCAGGTCTACATGCGGCCCGGCTCCACCTCGCTGGTCAGCTATATGGCCGCGCCCAGCCCGGAGATCGCGCTGAACCGCGCCCAGGTGCTGACCATCGCCTCCAAGAACCAGCAGGTCGTGGTCGACGGGCTGCGGCACGCGCAGATCGACCAGGCCAACAAGACCTCCACCGCCAAGCAGGCGCAGCAGGCCGCCGATGCCGCCGCCGCGGACGCCGACGCCAAGAAGGTCCAGGCGCAGAACGCGGTCACCGCCGCCAAGGCCGAATTCGACCAGCAGAACACGCTGCGCAACAACCTTGTCTCCCAGCGGGATACGGCACAGCAGCGCCTGGATGCCGCTCGCGCCAACGTGGTCGGCCTGCAGGGCCAGCGCGACGCCTTCGTGGCCTGGGATCAGCAGCGCAAGGCCGAGGAAGCCGCGGCCCGCGCCGCCGCCGTGGCCGCCGCCGCCCGCGTGGCCGCCGACCGCGCCTCCGCCGATCGCGCCAACCAGGTCGGCCAGGGCCATCGCCCGCACGTCGTCCAGGACACCTCCCCACCCCCGCACCGCTCCATTCAGCCCGTGCGCCCCAACGGTTCCGGCGCCGACCTCATCGAAACCGTCGTCGACCGCGCCATGTCCCAACTCGGCGTCGAATACGCCTGGGGCGGCGGCGACGAGGACGGCCCCACCCTCGGCATCCGCGACGGCGGCACCGCCGACAGCTACGGCGACTACAACAAATCCGGCTTCGACTGCTCCGGCCTCATGATCTACGCCTTCGCCGGCGTAGGCGTCTCCCTCCCGCACTACTCCGGCTACCAATACACCATGGGCACCAGAGTCCCCGTCTCCCAACGAGCCCGAGGCGACATGCTCTTCTGGGGCCCCGGCGGCAGCCAACACGTAGCCCTCTACCTAGGCAACAACAAAATGATCGAAGCCCCCCAATCCGGCGACGTAGTCCGCGTCTCCGCCGTCCGAGAAGACGGCATCATGCCCTACGCCATCCGAATCATCACCTGACGCGCGCGGGTGGGCGATTCGCTGTGGGGGTCGCAGGCATGATCGGCGACCTGGACGAAATTCCGGATCAGTGGGCTGTGCGCGGATTTCAACCACGCGACGACGAGGTTGCTCGGTGGGCGATCGGGGAACGGAACGGTGATGAGGCCGGGGAGTAGTGGCTGGTCGATCGGGGCGAGCGCCGATGTTCCGTTCCACAGGACCGCCTGCAGGCATTCCTGGATCGTCCGCATCGCCGGTGCTGCCTCGGCGTGCGGGCCGGGGTCCAGTAGGCGGTCCATACCGGGTCGGCGCCGGATGGCAGCCGGACCCAACGGCGGCCGATCAGGTCGACCGACGACACCGACGGGTGATGGGCGAGTGGGTCGTCGTCACGCAGCACGACGCCGGCAGGTACCGAGCGCAGGACGCGCATGCTGATTCCGTTGTCGTCGAACGGGGTTCGAGTCAGCGCAACGTCGACGAGCCCGGCGCGGAGCCCGGCCGTCGGGTCACCGAGATCGGCTTCGTGAACGCTGACGTCGACGTGCGGATGGCGTGCCCGGAACAGTGCCACCAGCCGACCGCCGATGTGCGCGGCGGTATCGGCCAGCGTCCCGATCGTGAGGGTCCCCGACCCCGCGGCGGTCACCCGGCCGCGGATCCGGTCGGCGCGCTTCAGCAGCTCGCTCGCCTCGTCGTACATCGCTGCTCCGGCCGGGGTCAGGACGACGCCCTTGGGGGTGCGCTCGAACAGGATGACGCCGAATTCGTCCTCGAGCTCTCGGATGGCCCGGCTCAGCGGCGGCTGTGTCATGTGCAGTCGGTTCGCAGCCCGCCCGACGTGACGCTCCTCCGCGACCGCCACGAAGTACCGGAGCACACGAAGATCCACCACAACACGATACCTACGCGGTATCGAGATTGCGGAGATGGACTTGGACTGCCCGCCAGTCGACAGGGAACTGTTGAAAGCGTAGAGCCGACAAGGAGATCCACGCTCATGACCAACGCCACCCTCACCATCGGATGCTTCCGCTACGACACCACGCGAGCGCTTTTCGACGAGAGCATTACCGTCGACGGCAGCGACGTCACCATGGAAACCACGGCCACGCTGCCGGAGATCTTCGAGCGGCTGGTCCGCGGAAACGATTTCGACATCGCCGAACTCGGGTTGACGTTCTACCTGCGTCTGCTCGAAACGGGCTTGCCGTACGTGGCGCTGCCGATCTTCCCGAACCGGGTGTTCCGGCACTCGTGCATATTCGTCAACACCCACAGCGGCATCACCGGCCCTGCCGATCTGACCGGACGCACGATCGGGGAATTCGGCACCTACGGACAGGATTCCGGCGTGTGGGCCAAGGGGATCCTCGCCGACGAGTACGGATTCCAGCCCGAACGGAACCGCTGGGTGATCGGCGGCCTCGAATCTCCGGCGCCCCCGTTCGATTTCATTCCGCACCCGCGTCCGGACGGGCTCGAGGTGACCACCGCACCCGAGGGCGCGACACTGAGCGCGATGCTGGATGCGGGCGAGATCGACGCCCTGTTCTCGGCGAACGTTCCGCAGTGCGTGCTCGACGGATCTGCGAACGTCGCCCGGCTGTTCCCCGACTTCGAGCCGCTGGAACGCGACTATCACCGGCGAACCGCGATCTTCCCGATCATGCATACCATCGTCGTCCGACGGGATCTGCTGAACGAGCGCTCCGGCCTCGCACAGGACCTCTACCGGGTCTTCTCCCAGGCGAAAGACACTGCCGCCGAATACTATCGCCGAAACCGCAGACTGTACGAAGTCCAAACCATGGTCCCGTGGATGAACGCGCTGATCGAACGCAATGGCGACCAGTTCGGTGATAACTGGTGGCCTTACGGCATCGCGGCCAACCACACAGCCCTCGACACCTACCTGCGTTACCACTACCAGCAAGGCTTGTCGTCTCGACGGTGGAAGATCGAGGACGTCTTCGCCCCGGAGTTGCTCGACAGCTAGGACCGTAGTCAACTGCACGTTCTGGGCTCAGACGAAGAAATCGCGGAGGGCCGTGGCGAGGGGGAGCGGGTTGTCGGGGTGGTGGCGTTGGCCCGGGAGTTCGAGGGAATGGGCTTGGGGGAGGGTGGATTGGAGGAGGGCGACGCTGGTTTTGCCGTAGGTGTCGGTGAGTTCGCCTGCGAGGAGTAGGGCTGGGGTGGGAATGGTTGACCAGGGGGTGATGTCGGGGTTCATGGTGGTCAGACATTCGAGGTCGGCGACCAGGCCGGGGGCGCGGGTGGCGAGGGACTGGGCGAGGCGGTGTAGGAAGCCGGGTGGGGCGGAATCGGTGATGGCGGTGAGGAATTCGTGGACCGCGTCGGTGGGTCGGCCGTCGGCCATGAAGTTTCTGATCGTGGCGAGGGTCGGTTGCAGCGGCGGACCGGCGAGAGTGGCCGGGGGTTCGTAGAGTGCGAGTTTGCGCACCGATGATGGATCTCGGTGCATGGCGTGCAGGGTGACCAGTCCGCCCGCGGAATGACCGAAGACGAAAGCGGGTTCGCCGACCTCGGCGAGTACGGCCGCGAGGTCGGCGGCCTGTGTGATGAATGTGGCGGGGCGCGGCCCGTTTCCGCTGGGACCGCCGTAGTCGCGGCGTTCGACCACGACGACCCGGTAATCCGAGGCCAGCAGCTCGGCAAGGGCCATGTAGATGTCCAACGGGACCAGCGCGCCGTGCACGATCACCAGCGGCGGACCGTCCCCGCTGGTGTGAAAGACGATGCGGGTACCGTCCGCCGACTCGACGCTTCCGGTGCGATGCGACATCCCTCGATAGTGGCATCCCGCGCGCGCGACAAGCGGTTGTTGATCGGGCGACAAGATCATCGGGTCAATATCTCGATCGTCGGGTGGCCGGGTTCGGTCGCCTGCTGGACGAATCGGATTGGATTACGTGATGCGAAGCCTGCGGACCCTCGGGGCGACTGCCGCCGCTACTGTTCTCGCCCTTGGGCTTTCGGCCTGTAATGACGAGACCGCGCCACTCGCGACGCCGGTGAGTTCGCCTGCGGCGGCGCCGGCGGCTACGACGAAGGCGCCGGTGGATACCACGACGCTCGGGCCGACGGGGTATCGCGGGATCGACCTCGGGATGAATTGGGAGCAGGAATCCAATCTGCACAACCAAGGAAAGCCGATCGGGGTGCTCGCGAACGGCGGCACGATGCAGGGGTGTGCCCGATTCTCGTACTGGACCAAGGGATCCGGGTGGTTGAAGGATGGCGTCGTGGTGGCGGTGGCGCCGGAGGAGGGGGCGGCGGTTCATACGCCGGAGGGGATCAAGGCGGGGTCGACGCTCGATGAGGTGAAGGCCGCCTATCCGAGTTTGAAGTTCGGGGCGAACTGGAGTTCGGCGGAGGTGCCGGGGCATCCGGGGACGCACTACGGGTTCATGGGGATCTACGAAACCGACGTCAGGCAGGGGCAGACCGTGACGTCGATGCTGCTGTACTCCGATCAGGACAGCTGCCACAACTGAGCGGTGCTGGCCGGTCATGTCAAGGAATTGGCCGGTGTCGAAATGTCACGAAAGTGCCTTCGCGCCTTCAATTTTGAGGTATGAGACCTGGGTCACATAGAGGGGACGGGCTGGGGTGGCCGCAGCCGCGCATAGTGCGGGTGGAGCCGCGGCTGCCGTGGTTGCGGTATGCGTTGCCCGGGACGGTGCAGGTGGTCTGGATCGGGACGGTGCATCCGCGATTGCTCGCGACCTTGTTCGCGCTGGAGGGACCTGCGGAGTTCGGTCAGGGGTTGATCGCGAGCCTGCGGCACCGCGATATCGAATTGCTGGTGCTGCGGGCGACCTGGAATGCCGGGCATTTCTATCACTATTCGGCGCATGCCCTGTGGGCGCGCATTCGAGAGCGGCGCGGATTTCTCGACGCAGTGACGGCCGGGCCCGAGCATGCGCGCTGGGACGAACGGCAGGCGTGTCTGCTGCGCGCCGCCGACGAACTGCACGACGATATGGCGATCGGTGCGCCGACCGTGCGGCGGTTGCGCGAATTCGGTTACGGCGACCGGGAATTGATCGAGATCTGTTTCATCGTCGCCCATTACCAGCTGCTCGGCATGCTGGAGGAGAGTGCGGGCATGCCGCCCGAACCGCTGCTGGGGCGACCACGGACGACCGCGGAGATGCCTCGACGCCCGCGCAAGCAGCGGTGTGACCCGCGCCCGGACCTAGAGGCCCACACCCCGTGGACACCGGGCGGCGATGCCGTGCTGTCCCGGCATCCCGCCCTGCATGCGATTCTGAGCTGGTACGGCAGGCGCATGGCCCGCCTCAGCACCCTCGACGGCGCGGAAATCGGTGCCGCGCTCGATGATTCGGTGCCCGACGCCGCCGACAGCCGAGCCCTCGTGATCGACCGGGCCGTCGACGAGCTGGACCGCGAATTCTTCCTGTCCGACACCGCCTGGCAGGGCCTGCTGGTGTACTTCACCGTCCGCGAGATCCTCGAACTGTGCGTGCTCGTCGGCCACTACCGCACCTACGCCATGATCGTCGCCACCCTGGAAGCGCACTGAGGCGGTGCCGCATACCTGAATTCAGGCGATACCGGGTACGTCAGCCGAAGAAGTCGAGCAGCAGTGGCTCGAGCATTTCGGGCTGGGCGAGGACCTCGTGATCGGCGCCCGGCAGGACCTCCCGGCGCGCGTTCGGAATGGCGGCGCCCAGGGCCTGGTTCGCGGTCTGGATCCAGGGCCAGGTCTGGTCGCCGTAGATGACCAGCGCCGGGATGGTGATCGTGGCGTAGCGGGAAGACTGCAGGCGCATGCCGGGGCCGCACACCGCGACGTCGTAGGGCAGGCTGCCGGCCTGGGCGCTCATGAAATCCCACACCGGTGCGTTGCGCATTTCGGCGACGAACGGCGCCGGCACGCCGACCTGCTCGGTGAGGAAGAGTTCCACCGCGCCGTCGAGGTCGCCGGAAGCAATCAGGGCGACGAGCTGATCGAAGACGCCGGCGGACGGCTCGGGGCGGTTGTCGTCGACCACCGCGGGCATCTCGTACACGGCCACCTTGTCGATCGGCAGCCCGCGCAGCACACCTTCCAAAGCCAGTGCGGCGCCGGAGGAATGGCCGAACACGTGCGCCCTGCCGCCGACATGCTCGATCACGGCCGCCAGATCATCGATCTCGGCCTGTACGGAGTAGTCGCCGCTCGCATCGGTGCTACCGCCCCGGCCGCGGCGGTCGTAGGTGACCGCGGTGGCGTGCGGGGCCAGCGTCGAGGCGAGCGCGGCAACGGTCGAGCGGTCGTTGAATGCCCCGCCGATGAGGATTACCGGCGTCCCGGAACCGATGGTTTCGACGGCGATGCTGCTGCCATCGGCGGAACGGACTGCGGTCAGGACGGGATTGGCCATGGAACTCGCGCCTTTCGATCGTTGTGGTCGTTTTCAGCTACGCCTCGAACGGGCAGCGGCGAATTCGACACCGAACCGATCCAGGAGGCGAATTGTGACTCAGCTCATATCCAGTCCGATCGCGGGATGCTCCGTAGCCCAGGCGCAGATGGCGGCGAGCGGCGCTTCGAGGGACTTGCCGAGTTCGGTCAGCGCGTATTCGATGTGCTGCGGCGCGGTCTCCTTGTAGACATGGCGTTCGACGAGACCGTCGAAGGCCATGCCGCGCAGCGTCTCGGTGAGCACCTTCTGGGTGATGCCGGGCAGGCGGCGGCGCAGCGCGGCCGGGCGCTGCGGGCCGTCGAGCATCGCGTAGATGAGCAGGATGCGCCATTTGGCGGCCAGTCGTTCCAAAGCCTGCCTGGTCGTGCAGGATTCCTCGAGCACGTCCGGGATGATCAGTGCCATCTCGCCTCCGTTCGGAAGGGCACCGCGAAGTGCCTTCTACCGGTGGCCGATTTCCGCGCCTACCGTCTGTGTCACCCTAATTCGCGGACTTCCAGACGAGAGAACGAGATGACCATCAGTACCGAACAATTCACCTTCACCCGCGACGGCGACCTGCTGGTGGGCAACCTGTTCCTGCCCGAGGGCACGCCCACCGGCGTCGTGGTCACCACCGGGCCGCTGACCTCGGTGAAGGAGCAGGCGGCGGGCGTGTACGCGCAGGCGCTGGCCCGGCGCGGCTTCGCGGCCCTGGCCTTCGACCACCGCACCTTCGGTGAAAGCGCGGGCGAGCCGCGGCAATTGGAGGATCCGCTGGGCAAGGCCGCCGACATCTCGGCGGCGATCACGGCGCTGCAGGCCGACGAGCGGTTCGCGGACTTGTCTGTGCTCGCGGTGGGCGTGTGCGCGGGTGGCGGCTACATGGCGCGCGCGGTCGCGGATGACCCCCGCATCAAGGCCTTCGCCGGTGTCGCGGGTGTCTATGCGGACGCGGCCGCCAACCCGGCCGATCCGGCGGTGGTCGAACGCGGCCGCAAGGCACGCGAACTGCGCCTGGCGACCGGTGAGGTCGAGACCATCCCGGCGGTGGCCGCCGACAACGGCGATGTGGCCATGCCGCTGACCGAGGCCTACGAGTACTACGGCACCCCGCGCGGCGTCGTCCCCAACTACACGAACGGTTTCGCCGTCGAATCCTTCGAGCACACCGCCGGTTTCGACGCCCAGGAGGCCGCCGCGCGCCTGTCGGTCCCGTTCCTGCTCGTGCACTCCGAGCACGCGTTGGTGCCGCCGTGGGCGCACAAGTTCTATGCTGCGGTGGCATCCCCGAAATCGGAGTTGTGGCTGGACTCGGTCGGCCAGATCGACTTCTACGACGACCCCCGCCTGATCGAGCCCGCCGCCGACGCGGCCGCCGCCCTGTTCCGCGACGTCTGCTGAACGTCATGAGGTGAGCCGGATGTGGCCGAGGCGCCTGGGGTGGGGACTGGCCGGGATCGCGCTGATCGCGGGATGTTCCGCCGCGCCGGGCCCGGCCACGACCGGCGGGCCGCTGCCGCTGCGGAAGGTCGCGGAGGTGCCGTTGACCGGCGGCGCGTCCCGATTCGACTATGCGAGTCTGGACTCCGGGCGCGGGCTGATGTTCCTCGCGCACATGGGGGCCGGTGAAATCGTCGAGGTCGATATCCGCGCCCACAGCGTGGTCCGCACCATCCCCGACACACCCGACGTGCACGGGGTCCTGGTGGTTCCGGACAAGCACCGCGTGTACGCGACCGTGACCGGCCGCGATCAACTCGTCGCCTTGGACGAGGACACCGGGGCGGTGCTCTTCACCGCGCCGACCGGTAAATATCCCGACGGCATGGCATTCGACCCGATCCGCAATGCGGTCTGGACCACCAACGAGCGCGCGGGCAGCGAGACCGTCATCGACGCCGACACCGGAAACGTCCGCAACACCATCACTTTGGGCGGGGAGGTCGGCAATGTCGTCTACGACGCGGCGATCGACCGCATGGTGGTGGCCGTGCAGGGGCGCGGTGAACTCGCCTTCATCACACCGGATTTCCCGATCGTCACCGACCGCATCCCCACACCCGGATGCTCCGGGCCGCACGGGCAGGCGCTGGACGCCGCCGGGCAGCTGATGTACGTGGGATGTGAGGACAATTCCACACTGATCACCGTCGATCTCGCGAAACACGTTGTCACCGACCACAACAGCGTCGGCGATGGTCCTGACGTCCTCGCCTACGACCCCGGCCCGCAACGGCTCTACGTGGCCTCCGAGAGCGGCTGGGTGAGCGTGTTCGACCGCAAGGACGGGCACCCGCAGGCCGCGGGTGCCGAACACCTGGCCGACGGTGCCCACATCGTGGTGGTGGACGCCGCCGACCACTACAGCTACTTCCCGATCCCCGCGACGAGCTCCGGTGTCCCCGCGCTCTGGGAGTTCGCGCCCTCATCCTGACCGGTATCGATGGGTGAATCCTGCTGGGGGAAGCAGCGATTCAGCAGATCGATCATGATGGCGGGCGCGGTCGAAGCACCCGGGGACGCGCCGAGCAGGCCCGCGATCGTGTTGTCGGCGCCGATGACCAGCTCGGTGCCCATGGTGAGCACACCGAGACGGTCCGGATCGGGTTTGACGAGCTGGGCACGCTGACCGGCCTGGATGAGAGTCCAGTCGGCCGGGTTCGCTTCCGGGTAGAGGCGTTGGAGCTGAGCGAATTTGCGGCGGCGGGTGGAGAGCAGTTCGCGAATGAGGTACCGCACCAACGGCAGATTCTGGAGACCCGCCGCCAACAGCGGCACGATGTTGCCCGGGCGCAGCGTGGTGAACAGGTCGGTCAGCCTGCCGTGCTTGAGCAGCCGGGTGCTGAAGGTGGCGTAGGGGCCGAACAGCAATGACGGGGTGCCGTCGACATTGCGTTTGTCCAAGTGCGGCACCGACATCGGGGGAGCGCCCACGGGAGCCTGGCTGTAGACCTTCGCCTCGTGGCGGGCGATGACCTCGGGGTTGTCGGTGCGGAGGAACTGCGCGCCGACCGGGAAGACGCCGTAGCCGCGGACCTCGGGAATGCGGGCCTTCTGCAGCAGCTTCAGCGCGTAGCCGCCGGCGCCGACGAAAACGAAGCGGGCGCGAAGGGTGAAGCGGCGCTTGGTGTTCAGGTTGCGCACCGACACCGTCCAGATGCCGTCCTCGCCGCGGCGCAGGCCGGTCACCTCGCGGCCGGTGTAGATCCGCGCGCCGGAGTCGGACATGGTCCGCACGAGCGTGCGGGTGAGAGAACCGAAGTCGACATCGGTGCCCGCTGCGTAGCGGGTGGCCGCCACCGGCTCGCCGGGCTCGCGGCCTGCCATCAGCAGGGGAGCCCAGCCTGCGATCGTGGCCGGATCCTCGCTGTACTCCATGGCGGAGAACGGGGGGAGGGCGCGCAGGGTCTGATACCGCTGCCGTAGATAAGCGACGTCCCGGTCGCCGAACACGACGTCCATATGCGGTGTCGCCGTGACGAATCCGGTGTCGGCCAACGCGCCTCGCTCGGCGAGATCGGCCCAGAACCGTCGCGACTGACCGAACATCGCCGCGATCTCCGACGCCTTGCCCGCATCGGCCGGGTCGGGCATGTAGTTGAGCTCGCAGAATCCCGAATGCCCGGTCCCGGCGTTGTTCCAGGGATCGGAGCTCTCACCGGCGACCCGGTCCAGGCGCTCGAGCAGCACCATCGACCAGTCCGGGTGCCGGGTCGTGATCATCGCGCCGAGTGTGGCCGACATGATGCCGCCGCCGACCAGGACGACATCGAGAACGTCTGTATCCGTACCGGATTCACCGGCGGTGGTGTGCGCGTCCATGCTGGGCGACCTCCTGGGCTCGTGGTATTCGTCATCCTCACGCCGCGCCCATTCATCCGTCCAATGTTCATTTCGAGCGATTATCATCCATATATGGATGAATTATCGTCGGCCCAGGTGGAGGCCCTCATCCCGCTGCTGGCGGCCTTCGACGCGGCGGCCGACGAGGGGCACATCACACGCGCGGCGCAGCGTCTCGGGGTGCCGCAGTCGTCATTGAGCCGCCGATTGAAAGCGGTCGAGCAGGCCGTCGGCGTGCGATTGTTCCAACCGGTCGGTCGCCGAGTCGCGCTTACCGCCGCCGGACAGGAGCTGTACGAGCGCACGCGTGGTCTCGTGCGCTCCGTCGGCGACGCCGTCGACGTGGTGCGCAGCAATGCCGACCCGGACAGCGGCCTGGTCAGATTCGGCTTCCCGTTCACCCTGGGCCCGGTCAGCATCCCGTCCCTGCTGGCCGACTTCCACACCGGCGCACCGCGAATCAGATTGCATCTGGTGCAAGCCCACGGCACCGCACTGGTCGAGATGGTCCGCGACGGCCGCCTGGACCTGGCCGTCACCATCCCCGCCCCCGACGACCTGCCCACGATCGTCCTGGGCTTCCAGCGAATCCACCTCTACGTCGCGAGCACCAACCCGCTCGCCTCCCGCGCCGAGGTGGATCTCGCCGACCTCGCCGACCAGCCTTTCATCGCCAACCCGCCCACCTATCACCTGCGCAGGTTCTTCGATTCCTGGTGCGCCACCGCCGGATTCACCCCGCAGGTCGGCTTCGAGATCACCGAATTCGAAACCCTGCGTGCCCTGGTCGCCCAGAACCTGGGCATCGCGGTGCTCCCGGCCCCCGAGCTGCCGTATCCCGGCCTGACCCGAGTGACGCTGACCGGTGAGCGTGAACGCAGTATCGGCCTGATCTCGGGCAATCACCGACCCACCCCGGCCGTCGAACGGTTACGCGATCACATTGCGGCCCATGCCATGTCGTACCTGGAACAGGCGCGCCGCGCGGCCGGGGATCAGGCCTGATCTTCTTCGCCGTCCGCGTCGAGGACCTTGCCCGGGTTGAACAGCCCGAGCGGATCGAGGGCCCGCTTGACCGCCACCATGAGATCGACCGCCGACCCGTGCTCCTCGCGCAGGTACTTCTTCTTGGTCAATCCGATGCCGTGCTCACCGGTCGCGGTGCCGCCGACCTCGAGGGCGTGGCGCACCACCAGGTCCGAGAAGACCTGCGCCCCGGCGTATTCGTCCTCGTTGTAGGGCACGATGGTGTGCACGTTGCCGTCGCCGATATGCCCAGCGACGGTGATGTTCAGCCCCAGTTCGGTGCCCAGCCGGGTGGCGGTGTCGACGGCCCCGGCGATGCGCGAATAGGGCACCGCGGTATCGGTGATGAGGAACTTGCGCCCGGGATTGCTCGCCTTGACCGCGAAATACAGATTGTGGCGGTCCTCCCACAGCGCGTGCCGATCGCCGTGCGTGCGCGCGGTGCCGACCTCGATCACATTGTGTGAGTGCGCGATCCGCTGGATCTCGGTCTCGTTCGCGGTGACCGCCGCCGCGGAGCTGGATTCGATATCCACGAACAGCGCGGGGGATTCGGCGTAGGCGGTGCCGCGGAAGGCGTTGATCGCCGCCATGCTCGGCGCGTCCACCAGTTCCAGGCGGCTCACCGGCAGCGCCAGACCCAGCATCTCGACCGCGGTGTCCACCGCGTCGGCCACGGTCGGAAACGACAGGCACAGCGAGTGAATCCATTCCGGAATCGGATGCAGCCGCACCGTCAGCTCGGTGATCAGCCCCAGCGTGCCCGCCGACCCGATCAGGAGATCCTTCAGGTCGTAGCCGCTCGAGGATTTGCGCACCGCCCGCCCGAGCCGGGTCACCGTGCCATCGGCGAAAACCGCCTGCAACGCAAGCACATTCGCGCGCATCCCGCCGTAGCGGACGGTGGTGGTGCCGCTGGCATTGGTGGCCGCCATCCCGCCCAGGGAGGCGTCCGCGCCCGGATCCACCGTGAACTGCAGCCCGTATTCGGCCGCGGCCGCATTCAACTGGGTTCTCGTGACACCGGGCTGCACGGTGGCGGTGAGGTCCTCCGGCGAGATCTCGAGAATCTTGTTCGCCTGCGACATGTCCACGACCAGCTCGTCGCCCCGCGCCAGCAGATGCCCCTCGAGGCTGGTACCCGCCCCGCGCGCGATGAGCGGAGTCCCGTTCTCGCGCGCCCAGGCGACCACCGTCACGACGTCGTCGACACCGACGGGGTACACCACACCGCGGGGCCGCTGCCCGAGCCGACCGGTCTCGTCGACCGTGTACTGGTCGAGGACCACCGGCCGGGTATCGATCTCGAGCATGGGTCCTCCGCGATCGGGTCCGGCGTTACTCCTGGTAAGCCTCGAGGATACGGCGGATCGACGAGGTGACGGGCAACTCGCCGGACAGGGGAATCCACCGGTAGTCGGCGTAGTTGGTCACCCGGACCGGGCCCGGAGTGGCCACCTCGACCGCGAAATGCTCTCTGCGAACCGGCTTTCCGGCGCTGGAGAGGTATTCGAAGCTGCCAAGATGCCGGGTCACGTCGGTTACCGACAGACCGGTCTCCTCGCGCACGGCCCGGACCACCGCGCCGGCCAGCGTCTCGCCCGGCAGCACCACCGTGCCCGGTAGGTGCAGCGGACTGCGCCCCTCGACATGCTCCTCGTGCTCGAGTAGCAGCACCGCGTCATTGTTTTCGATGACTACTCCAACCCGTAGCGCCACCCCGTCCGCGGCCGCCCGCTCCCGGAGTTCTTCCAGCACCGTCTCGCCGATGGATTGCTTGGGCGAAACCTCGAAATCCCACACTGCACACCACATCCCGTATCACCGGACACCGTCGACCGATACCGACAACGCTACCGGCGGAGAAACGGTCGGCGGCAGAGTCATTGGCAAGATTAGACGCAAATTCGCCGAACCGATCCCGACCCCGGAAAGTTTCTGGGGGTGCGCCCGGACCAGCAGGAACTGGCCCATCGAGTACGCCTCGGTAATGTCGATCGGACCGATATCGGCGCCTCCGCCATTTGTCGCGACAACAGTGGAAGGCTGGAGCGGTCCGCCAATGAGAGGAGCCGTCGGTGAAGGTGTTCCAGATCGGTGCGGCGGGTGGCATCGGCCGCCGCCTTTCCGCGCTGCTGACCGCCCAGGGTGACGAAGTCACCGGGATGCACCGCAATCCCGAGCAGGCCGCGGTCATCGCCGGGACCGGAGCGAACCCGGTTGCCGGTGATCTGATCGCCGATTCGGTGGCGGAATTGACCGCCAAGTTCCACGGTCACGATGCGATCGTCTTCTCCGCGGGCGCGCACGGCACCGGGGCCGAGCAGACCACGCTGATCGACGGCAGGGGACTGGAGAAAGCCGCCGACGCCGCGCGGTTCGCCGGGGTCTCGAGGTTCATTCTGGTTTCCGTCTTTCCGGAGGCCGGGCGCGACCGCGACACCAGCCCCGGATTCGAGCACTACATGCGGGTGAAGAAGACCGCGGACGTCTACCTCGTCGCCACCGATCTGGACTGGCTCATCGTGCGCCCCGGCACGCTGCGCGACGAACCCGGAAACGGTCTGGTGACAGCCGGATCGGCGATCGAATACGGCGACATGCACCGCGATGACGTCGCCGCCTTCATCGATGTGGCCCTGCACCGCCCGGCCCTGAACCGCATGATCATCGAACTCACCGACGGCCACACCCCCGTCGCCGACGCCGTCGAACTACTGCTCGACCGCGCCACCACGGTCAGGAAGTAGCCCGGCGGCCGGTCGCGCCGACGGCTTGGGGGCTCGACCATGACCATCGCAATGCCGCGGCACGCAGCGCGAACGCGGTCACCTCGGCGGCGACGGTGGCGGTGGTGAGGTCGGTGCGCGGCTGGCAGAGCAGGAATACCCCCGCCGCCCCCAAAGACGCTGTGACATACCAGGAGCCAACGCGCACCAGGGCGATCGGATCGCCCAGCAGCAGGTCCCGGATCACGCCGCCACCGGTGCACGCCAGCACGCCGACCAGAACCGCCGCCGTCGCGGACACCCCGGCGTTCTGTGCCTTC
>NZ_BAFX01000082.1 GCF_000308815.1 Nocardia concava NBRC 100430 | reverse complement strand
GTTGCCGACCTTCTGCACCGCGTCCGCGGCGAGGATCCGGGCCGTATCGACGGCTCTGGTGTCCAGATCGGTCCAGTCGGCGGGGTGGTTCGGCTGAGTGAGCGCGCGGATGTCGTCTGTGACTGACACGACCGAGGTTCTCCTGACGTTCTCGTCAACGATGCGGTTGTGGGCGGCGGGATGTTTCGCTGCGGTTCGATCCTGTGATGCGCCGCGTTCAGTTGGGGGCACGTGGCGCACCGATCTACGTCCACCCTAAAGGTCGGCGTTTCTTGGTCATACGGGAACCCGGATTCACCGGCGGATGTGTCGCTGGATAGATGTCGCGCGCCGACCTGTTCGTGACTACCCCGTGAACGCATCGCGAACCGGACTCGGCGCGCGTCACAGGTGGACCTGGTCGGGAGCATGGTCGCCGACGGTCTACCATGCTCTGTAGTAGTGGCCGCGCCGCACAGGACTGTGTCTAGGGAACGGCAGAGCGCGCTGCTAGTTCCAGACCGGATCAGAATGCACGGCGTGCGAGGAGAAACAGTGCGGATTGGGCAACAGCCGGGTGGCGCTCACGGCTCCTCCGGGGCGGTGCTCGCCGAGCGTGTCACGGGCAGCGGCCCGCTGTCGGCGGCGACCAGGCGGGTGCTCGCCTACATCGCGCTCACCAAGCCCCGCGTCATCGAGTTGCTGCTCGTCGCAACGATTCCCACCATGCTGCTGGCCTCGCGCGGCGAGGTGAAGATCGGGCTCATCCTGGCCACCCTGTTCGGCGGCTGGATGGGTGCTGCGTCGGCGAACACGCTCAACTGTGTCGCCGACGCCGATATCGACAAGGTGATGAAGCGGACCTCCAAGCGTCCGCTCGCCCGCGAGGCGGTGCCGACCCGCAACGCTTTCGTCTTCGGCGTCACCCTCGGCCTGGCCTCCTTCGCCTGGCTGTGGTGGCAGGCCAACCTGCTCTCGGGCGCACTCGTCGTGGCGACGATCCTGTTCTACGTCTTCGTCTACACCCTCGGGTTGAAGCGCCGCACCTCCCAGAACGTGGTCTGGGGCGGTGCCGCCGGTTGCATGCCCGTGCTCGTCGGCTGGTCCGCGGTCACCGGCACCATCGGCTGGCCCTCGATCGTGCTGTTCCTGGTCATCTTCTTCTGGACCCCGCCGCACACCTGGGCGCTCGCGATGCGCTACAAGGAGGACTACAAGGCCGCGGGCGTCCCGATGCTCCCGGTCGTGGCCACCGAGGAAACGGTCACCAAACAGATCGTCCTCTACACCTGGGCCACCGTCCTGGCCACCCTCGCCCTGGTCCCCGCCGCCGGCGTCATCTACGCCGCCGTAGCCCTCGTGGCCGGCGCCTGGTTCCTGCTGATGGCCCACCAGCTCTACTCCGGCGTCCGCAAGGGCGAATCGGTGAAGCCGCTGCGCCTGTTCCTCCAGTCCAACAACTACCTCGCCGTGGTCTTCTGCGGCCTGGCAGTCGACTCCGTCCTCGGCTGGAACTCCCTCGGCCACACCCTCTTCGGCTGGGCCTGACACCGCTGCGAATTTCTCCGGGCGTGATGTCGATTCGGGGTATCGCCGTTCGATGACTGGGTAAAGGGCGGAAACGCCGCCCACTCGGTCGAGAGGAACGCGCCATGCCGAAACTTCGTGTCCACAACTTCTGCGTCTCGTTGGACGGATTCGCCGCCGGGCCCGATCAAGGACCCGACGCGCCGCTGGGGGTCGGGGGAGAACGGCTGCACGACTGGGTTTTCCGCACCCGCTACGGCATGGAAATGAGCGGGGACGGCGGTGGTGAGGTTGGGGCCGACAACGATCTGCTCGCGGCGGGGGATGCGGGGATCGGCGCGACCATCATGGGGCGCAATATGTTCGGGCCTGTGCGGGGCGAGTGGCCCGATGAATCGTGGACCGGATGGTGGGGTGACAATCCGCCCTATCACCACGACACCTTCGTGATGACCCATTACGCGCGGCCCTCGCTGACCATGGAGGGCGACACCACCTTTCACTTTGTGAACGACACTCCGGATGCGGTGCTGAAGCGTGCCTTCGATGCAGCTCAGGGACTCGATGTTCGGCTCGGTGGTGGGGCGGGGACCATTCGGCAGTTCCTTGCGGCGGGGCTGGTCGACGAGCTGCATCTGGCGATCGTCCCGATCCTGTTGGGATCGGGGGAGCGGCTGTTCGAGAATCTCGGGACGCTACCCGGCTACCGGGTTTCGGACATGCTCAGCACCAAGGCGGTCACGCACGTCTGGTTGACCAGGAGCTGAAGCGGTCAGTCGGCGATCGATCTGATCGCTTCGGTGACCGCCGCCAGGGCCAGCAGGCGGACGATGTCGACGTCGGTGGCGATTTCGCCGGTGGCGGCGGCGATGAAGCCGTCGCCGTCGAAGCGGGTATGGGGCGGGGTCAGGGCGCGTGAGAGTCCGTCGTGGGCGCCCTGAGCGACGATTCGGCAGCCGACTTTGTCCAGGCGGGCGTTGGTTATCACCGCGCCGATGGTGGTGTGGGTTCGTGAGCTCGTGAAATCGAAGGGGTGCTGCAGCAGCGCCAGTGCGTCGAAGGAGATCTCCTCGGTGCCGTGATCGATGTCGCCGAAGGCGTTCACCGCGCACACGGCAGCGACGACCACCTCACCCAATCGTTTTTCGGCATAACCGATCCCGCCGGGCAGCCGACCTTCCGGCCCTCGCCAATGTCCGACATATGCCCCGGCTCCGGCACCGACCCGGCCGTGCAAGAGCTGCTCACCGCTGCTCGCCCGCGCGGCGGCGTACCCCTGCTCGGCTCCCGGTCGGGCCCTGGAATCCCCAGCGCCCAAATCGAAGAGGGCCAGGGTGGGAACGATCGGCACCCGCCCGCCCGGCGTGGGCACTCCGCGTCCTTGTTCTTCGAGGTAGCGCATCACCCCGTCCGCGCTGGCCAGCCCGAACGCCGAACCTCCGGTCAGCACAATGGCATCCACGGTGTTTACGGCCTTGTCGGGTGCCAGCGCGTCCAGTTCCCGGCTCGCGGGCGCTCCACCTCGAACCTCACAGGAGCCGGTTGTCCCTTCGGGCAGCACCAGCACGGTGGTTCCGGTCTCCCCAACCGAATCGGTCCAGTGCCCCACCCGAACCCCGTCGATCCCGATCCCCATAGCGCACCTCCGCGTCGCATGTGATCCACACCGGCCCAGCGCCTTTCGTCTCGATCATCCCACCCGCCCGGTCGGCGGAGCTGTGAGATATCCCCCAGCGGAGCAAGCGTCGATCACCGGGAAACCGGTGTCCGGCTGGCAGGATGACGGCATGGAGCGGGTGCTTGGGATCGGTGGATACTTTCTGCGGGCCGCGGACCCGGAGGTGTTGAGCGCGTGGTACCGCGACTGCCTGGGGCTGGACGCCGACGCACACGGCCTGTGGTCGCAGCAGGCCGGGCCGACCGTGTTCGCGACCTTCGAAGCCGACACCGACTACTTCGGCTCGCGTGCACAGCAGACCATGCTCAACTTCCGGGTACGCGACCTGGACGCGATGCTCGCGCAATTGCGTGCCAAGGGCGCGGATGTCGCCGAGGAGACCCAGGACATGGACGGTGTCGGGCGCTTCGGCTGGGTCACCGACCCGGCGGGCAACCGAATCGAATTGTGGCAATCCGCCTGAGGTCTTGGACGGCGGCGGAGGCCGCGGCGATCGACCACCGCCATGGACGGTGACGATGGGCTGCGGCCTCCGCCGCAAGGGTTTTCGCGGGACGGTCAGATGCCGAACGGTGCGGCGTAGCGCACGGTGCCGGCGGGGAGCGGCTCATGGGTGAGGCTCAGGGCCATGAGCGCCTCGTCGGGTACCTCGATGCTGAGACCGATGCCGTGGCTGCTGGCCCGATCGAAGCCGAACCGCGGGTAGTAGGTCGGGTGGCCCAGTACGACGACGAAGGATTCGCCGTGGTCGCGGGCCGTGTTGAGGACTGCGCGGATGGCGGCCGAGCCCGCGCCGGTGCGCTGATACTCCGGCAGGACCGAGCACGGTGCCAGGCACAGCGCCGCGGTGTCACCGATGTGGCAGCGGGTGAGCAGGGCGTGGCCGATCGGGTTGCCGTCGCTGTCGGTGCTGAGCATGGACAGGCCGTCGAGCCACGCCGGGTCGGTGCGCAGTGCGTCGACGAGGTCTGCCTCCTCGGCGGTGTCGAAGGCGGCCAACGTGATTCGGCGAATATCGTCGATATCGGCTGCGGTTTCGGAACGGGTCAGCCAGAACTGGTTGATGGACATGGTCGAAACTCCTGGATTGTCATGTCGGACAAGGGGTGATACAGGAGTGACCGCTGTCGGCACGGCGGGAGGAAACCCGACGTCGATCGTGGGGACCGGGTGGCGCGAAGCGTCGGTTCGCGATGCGGCGAACGTCAGTTCGCGATGCGAAGGGTGAGGCGACCAACGATGCCACCGGCGACAGCGGTCTTCGGCACGGTCATCAACTCACCTCCGGTTATGCGCTACGGCTGAATACGAACCCCGACAGCCTACCGGACTGGACGTCCGCCCAGCCATTGTGGGTTGCCGATCTCACTGTCCGCGCGGCGACCGCCTCCGAAGTCTCCGGGCGGCCGCCGTGCCGCGATGCGCCTACCGCTCGGCTTCGGCGTCCAGCACCGCGCGGAGTTTGGCGGCGAAGGGTTCGGGCTGGCCGGGGTAGCCGGAGTCGGAGCCGGTGAAGCCGCCGTGGTGGCTGGGGAAGATGACGGGGGTGGTGCCCAGCAGGGCGGCGGTGGCTTCGGCGGTGCGGGCGGTGAGGGTGCCTGCGGATTCCTCGCCTACCGCGATAAGGATGCGGGTGGTTGCCGCTTGCAGGGCGGCGATGTCGGGGGTGTAGGCGGTGATGGCATCGGAGCGGTCGGAGAGCAGGGGGTCGTCGCGGGTGCCGTCGTCCTCGGTGGGCATGCCGAACATGGCCGGGTCGGCGGGCGGCTGGGCGAAGTAGGCCTCGGTGAATTCGCCCTGCCAGGAGGTGAGTGCGATGAAGGCGGCCATACCGGCGAAAGAGCCCTTCGCGCGGTAGGCGTCGCGGACTCCCTGCTGGGCGCGCTCGGCGGCCGCGGCGTCGGGGAGCACCCGCAGGAGCGGAGGCTCGTGCGCGACCAGGGTCGAGATGTCATCCGGGTGTGCCGCGACCAGGGCCAGCGCCGTCACCGCGCCGCCGCTGCTGGCGAACAGATCCACCGGGCCGAACCCCAGCGCGGTCAGCAGGGTGTGCACGTCCTCGGCCTGGACGGTCGGGGAGTTGTCGGTGCGGCCGTCCTTGCGGACGCTGCGGCCCAGGCCGCGCGGGTCGTAGGTGATGACCGTGCGATCCGGGAAATATGAAGCGAGCGTGGCGAATCCGGCCGCGGTCATGGGCTGGCCGATCATCAGCAGCGGGCGATGCGCGCTCTCGGCGGGTGTGGCACCCAGCAGGTCGTAGGCCAGGTCGGCTTCCGGGGTCTCGAGGATGTGTTCGCTCATAGTCTTGTAGACGGTACGGCGCACCGGAATTCATCGGCGGAATTTGTGACACCATGTCGGAGGGACGATCGAACCGACGGGGGAGACCGTGGCACAGGGCATTCGCGGCAGACTGGCGGCGATCGCCGGGGTGTGCGCGATGCTCGTCGCGGTGACCGGTTGCGGAGGTGACCAGCGCGCGCCGACGCGCCCACCGCCCGCGGGCGCGGTCATCACCCTCGACGGCGCGGTCTACGGCCGCCCGATCGTGGTGGGCGACACCGTCATCGCCGCCACCGAGAACGATTCGGTCTACGCCGTCACCGGCGACACCGTCCGCTGGCGCACCCACCTGGCCGAGCCGATGCCCCGGTCCGAACTGCCGTGCGGCAATATCGACCCCGTCGGCATCACCGGCAGCCCCGCCTATGATGCCGCCGCCCATCGCGTCTATGTGATCGCCGAATCCACCGGCGCACACAAAACCCTCTTCGGCCTCGACTCCGAAACCGGCGCGGTGACCCTGCGGGTACCGGTCGACCCGCCCTTCGGTGACCCGCCCGCTTACCTGCAGCGCCCGGCACTCACCTTCCGTGACGGCCGTGTCTACGCGGCCTTCGGCGGCAACTACGGCGACTGCGGCACCTACACCGGAGCCGTTGCGTCCGTGGACGTTTCCACCAGCGCGGTCACCTGGTACCGGGCCTCGACGAGTGGCCGCGGCGGCATCTGGGCACCAGGACCAGCGGCGGAAACCAATGGGCTGCTGTTCTATTCGGTCGGCAACGGCAATGCCGAACCAGGATCCGCCTATGACGACACCGATTCCGTCATCGCCCTGACCCCCGACCTGCAACGCGCCGACTTCTTCGCGCCCGCGACCTGGGCGCAGGACAACGAGGACGACAAAGACCTCGGCACCATGAACCCGGCCGTGGTCAACGGATTCCTCATCATGGCTGGTAAATCCGGAGACGGCCACATCCTCGATCCCGCCCACCTGGGCGGAATCTCCTCCAGGGCACCGGATTTCACCGGATGCCGCGCCTTCGGTGCGGCGGCGGTCGACCGCGACATCGCCTACCTGCCCTGCGCCAACGGCACCACCGCGATTCGCGTCACCGCCACCGGCGCCGCCACGGTGCTCTGGCACACCGGCGTCCCCGCCAACGGGCCCCCGCTGCTCGCCGCCAACCGGATCTGGGCCACCGACTGGCACCGCAACACCCTCTACGCCCTCGATCCCGCGACCGGAAACGTCCTGGCCCAGTACGGAACCGAGGAGCTCCCGCACTTCGCCACACCCGCGCTCGTCAACGGCTCCCTCGTGCTCGGCACCATGTCCGGCATCGAGTACATCCGACTGCCCTAGCCCACAAAGAGATTCGACCCGCACCCGAATCCGCGAGCCGACGCCGTCAATTGCACGGCTGCAGTGGGAAGCAAGCGGGCGGAATCGTGGTGTGCGGCAAAGTCGGATCGGTGGTGCGGCTCGTCGTGGTGGTCGTCTCCACCACCACCGGCCCGTGCTGGCGGTCCTTGCTCGGAGACGGCGAGGTGCGGCCCGTGCATGCGATGGCGATGATCAGGATGACCACCGCCAGAATCAGCCCGCCGATGATCGGGATATCCTTGCGCCGCCGCTGCCCGCTCCCGCGCGTCGACTGCCGATTGGTCCACAGCGGAAACCCGCTACCGGGCTGCTGCCCCTGCTGCTGCCGCTGGTCCTGCGGCGCGAAACCGCCCGGAGCAGGCCCTGATTGGGGGCCCGGACCGAATCCCGGCGCGGGCGGGCGCGGCGGCTGCCCGCCCGGTGCGGGGCCGGGCTGCGGTGGCCGCATACCCGGCACGGGCGTCGGCGGCGGGGCACTGCGGCCCGGACCCTGTGGGTTCGCGGCCTGCGGATTCGAGGTCTGCCCGACCGGCGGCATACCGGTGACCGCGGAATAGGCCGCCGCGGCCTCGGCGGCCGACGCCGCCGCGGGAATCGCGGACTGCGCGCTCGCCCCCGCCCGGCCCGACGGAACGGCGGGGCCTTGCGGCACGACGACCGGACGGCCCTCGCCACCCGGCCCGGCCGCACCCGGACGACCCTGCCCGCCACCGGTCTCCGACCCACGCTCGACCGGTTCCAATTTGCCCGAATCACCCGGTCCCTGAGCCGGATACGTCGTCGGCACCGACGGCACCATCACCTCGGTGGCGCGGGTCGAGAACGGCAGCGGCGCGTCCCGCGCCGAATCCGGCACCGGGAATCCCTCGGCCACCAGATCGGAATAGGTTGCCGCGGCGGCGAACCCGAGCGCCCCCAGCGCCTGCCCGACCTGCGCGGCATCCCACGACGGCGCGGCGCCCTCGGCCAGCTTGGTGAAATACGCCCGCAGCGAGGACGGCCCGTCCCCGATCAGCACATCGATCCCGGCCGGCAGCGCGCCCTTCTCCAGCTTCACCCGCGAACCCAGTTGCGGCACCAGCAACACCAGCCCGCTGACCGGCACATGCTCACGCCCGGGCGCCGAGCGCAACTGCATCGCCAGATCCACCGTCTGCTGCCGCACCCGTTCGAGCGGATCGGCATCCCCGTCCAGCGGCGCGGGCTTGCCGTCGACGGTCCACGGCTGGTCCTGCGCGCACGACAGCGTCCCGGTCACCCGCTCGGCGAAGCCGTGCACGCCCACCACCACGCAGGTCTGCGGCGTCCACACCACCACATCGGCGTCCTGGCACTGCACCACCGCGATCCCGGGCACGGCGTGCGGCCCGCTCCAGGATTTGAGCCAGTTCACCACGGTGCGTTCGGTGCTCGACAGCCGCGACGGGTCGTCGTTACGGACCTTCACCAACATCCCAGACCACCTCTGACCGATGCCTCTACCTGCCGGCCGCCCGAACCCTACGCCGCGACCACCTTACGGGGTCGCGGCGTCCTCGCGTGGCCGAAAATGTTCGGTCAGGACGAATCGTCTTGCGCGGCAGCATGATCATTCTGCACGGTGGGGCAACTCTCGGGCGCTCAGGGGCTTCTCCTGAAGCCCCGTCCGGCGGCAACCCCGCACTGTCCCCGAGGGGACCGGGCAGTCGATCAACTGCCGGATGCGGTTCAGCCGCCGATGAATCCGACATACCCGTCAGGTCGGACGAGCACACGCGTGTGGGCGTTTGCCTGATAGGAGCGCTGGGCGTGGCCGTCGGCATCGACGAACTCGCCCACACCGGGCTGCGATCCCGCTGCGAGGACGCGAACCACCTTGGTATCGGTCGCGATCGAGGCCACCGACCCGTCCCCGGCCTCGGGGCCGAACTCCAGCAGCGTGGCGTGCGGGCCGCTGAACAGCTCGAACAGTCGCACGGTCTTGCCGTTCGCATCGGTCAGCGGAGCATCCGGGGCGCGATCGCCGACCTGAAGCCCGTCGCCCGGCTCGGTGCGGTAGCTGATGTCGAGCTGGTGGGTGCCCTCGCGATCCATGGCATCCGGATCCCCCTTGACGGTGCGATCCAGCAGCTCACTGCTCAACCCGAGCACCCGCGCGGCAGTGGTGCGGCGCTCGGTCTCGTAGGAATCCAGCAGCGCCTCACTGCCGGGACCCGGATTGCGCAGCGCGACTTCCAGTTTCCAGCCCAGGTTGTAGGCGTCCTGCACACCGGTGTTGAGGCCCTGCCCGCCGGTCGGCGGATGCACGTGCGCGGCGTCCCCGGCCAGGAATACCCGCCCGACCCGATACCGCTGCGCGAGCCGCACATTCGGCCGCCACACCGTCGACCAGGTCAGCTCCGACAGCACGATGTCCTCGCGGCGGGAGCGGCGGGTGACGAAATCCTGCAGCACCGCCAGATCGGTGCCGGAGTCGACATCCAGCCCGGTGGCGAACTGGAACCTGCGCCCGCCCGGCAGCGGCATCAGCGCGATCCCGTCCATGGGCGCGGACGAATCGGAGAACCAGTACCCGACCGAGTGGTCGAGGACATCGGCGCGGACATCGCCGAGCAGCATGCGGATCGACTCGTCGGTGCTGCCCTCGAACGCGATGCCCAGCGCCTTGCGCACGGTGCTGCGCCCGCCGTCCGCGCCGACCAGATAGTCCACGCGCACGCTCTCGCGCGCCCCGGCATGCTCGAGGACCGCGGTCACCCCGTCGTCGTCACCGTCGAATTCCACCAGGGCCGTGCCCAATTCGACCCGCACCCCGAATTCGGCCAGCCGCTCGCGCAGCACCCGTTCGGTGTCGGCCTGGGCCAGCACCCACGGATTCGGGTGCGGCACCTCGGAGGTGGGCTCGCGCCACTGGCTCATCCGCCGTTCCATCACGAACTGCCCGTCCATGTGGATCAGCAGCGGCGCTTGCGGCATGCCCTGCGCCAGGACCGCGTCGAGCACCCCGAGGTCTTCGAACACCTCGAGGGTGCGCGGTTGGATACCGTCCCCGCGCGACCCGGCGAAGAACTCCTCCGCCTTGTCGATGACGCGCACCGCGATGCCGCGCCGGGCCAGATCGATGGCGAGGGTGAGCCCGGTCGGGCCGGCTCCCGCGACGAGGACCTGCGTGTTCATGGCAACTCCTGAAACTGAATTATGATTCACTGAATGTGGATTCAGTATTGAGGGTGGTACGTTCCGCTGTCAAGAGGAGGTGGAATGTGGCAGCCAACCCGGGTGCGAAAGCGCAACGCCGCAGCGAGAAATCGGCCGAGACCGAGCAGGCGCTCAAGCAGGCCGCGCACCGGCTGTTCGCCGAACGCGGCTACCTCAACACCAAGATCACCGACATCACCGCGGCGGCCGGCCGCGCCGCGGGGTCGTTCTACAACCATTTCGCGAGCAAGGAAGAACTGCTCTCGGCGCTGCTGAAAGACCTTGCCGACGAAAGCGATACCTCCGCCGAGGACCCCGCGCACATCGCCGATTTCACCGACCCGGAATCGGTGCGCTACCACGTCGCGGCCTACTGGAACTTCGGCCGCCGGAACTGGCCGGTGCTGCGCGCGGTGAGTCAGGCCGCCCTGGTCAACGACGACTTCGCCCGCATCGCAGCACGATTCGCCACCGAGCAGCGCGAGGAGGTGGCCGACCACCTCGACGGTTTCGGCCCCGCCGGGCTACGCCTGCCCGGTCCGCCCGAGGTCAGCCTGGCCATGATGTTCCAGTCCGCCACCGGTCTGTTGCAGGCCGTCGAGGAGGGCGGCATGCAGATGACCGACGAGCAGGCCATCGACGCCCTCACCCGATTCGTCTACCGCGGGCTCACCGGCCGCGACCTCGACTGACGAAAAAGCCGGTGCCCGAACGTATTCGGGCACCGGCGGGTCCGTTCAGGACGTCAGGGCGAATTCGTTCAGGGCACCAGGACGATGGACCCGGTGGTCTTGCGGCCCTCGAGATCCCGGTGGGCCTGTTCGGCATCGGCCAGGGGGTAGCTGCCGCCGATTCGGATGTGCAGGGTGCCGTCGGCGATGGCGTTCATGATGTCGTTTGCGCGCCACAGCAATTCGGCGCGGTCGCGGGTGTAGTGGACCAGCGTCGGGCGCGTCACGAACAGTGAGCCCAGCGGATTGAGCCGCTGCAGATCGAACGGCGGCACCGGTCCGCTCGCCCCGCCGAACAGCGCGACCGTGCCGCGCACCCGCGTCGAAGCCAGGCTCGCCTCGAAGGTGGATGCCCCGACGCCGTCGTAGGCCGCGGCCACACCGACGCCGCCGGTGAGTTCCCGTACCCGCCCGGCGATATCGTCGTCGTAGCGCAGAACCTCGGAAGCCCCGGCGTCGCGCGAGAGCTTTTCCTTGTCGTCGGTGGACACCGTGGTGATCACCCGGACCCCGCGCGCCGAGAGCAGCTGGGTCAGGATCAGGCCCACCCCGCCCGCGCCCGCGTGCACCAGCACGGCCTCGCCCGGCTGCGGCTTGTAGATCGACTCGATCAGGTAGTGCGCGGTCATGCCCTGCAGCAGCGCCGAGGCGGCGGTCGGCGCGTTCACGCCGTCGGGCACCGGAATCGCCACGGCCGCAGGCACGACCACCTGCTCGGCGTAGCTGCCCGGCGCGGCCGCCCACGCCACGCGATCGCCCACCGAGAACTCGGTGACCTCGGGTCCGACCGCGGTCACCACACCGCTACCCTCCGAGCCCGGGATGTAGGGCACCGGCGTCGGGTACCGCCCGGTCCGAATGTAGGTGTCGATGAAGTTGATTCCGGCGGCCTCGACCCGCACCAGCAGCTGCCCGGCCCCGACCTGCGGGTCCGGCACCTCCACGTATCGCAGGACTTCGGGACCGCCGTGCTCGGAAACCTGGATGGCGCGCATGAATCCAGTCTTACACCGCGCCCGTACCCCGGTGCGCGGCGGCTCACGGAGTGTGAGTTGTGCCGTGGTTCATAGACCCTGAATTACCCGTGGGTAAACTGCCTGCCATGAGCGCTACTGCCGCCCCGGCATCCGAGAAAGTCTCGCCGTCCGTCGTGGATTCCGTGAAGGGATTCGTGGCCGAGCACGGCGGTTCCGCCACCGCGGTGCTGCAGCCCGTCGGCCGCGTCGGCGTCCGCGTCACCCTGGTCGGCGCCGACGGCGTCCTCGGTGACCGCGTCGTGGGTTCGCTGGCCGCGGCCAAGGTCCTCGTCGAGACCGTCGACGGCCTGTCCGAGACCGAGGAATGGGATCGCGAGCTCATCTCGAAGGTCACCCCCGCGAAGGGCCACTGGGCCAAGATGGCAGGCTGGGTAGCCAAGCAGAAGCGATTCCCCAAGGCGCGCAACGAGAAGTGACCGCGCCCGCAGCAGGCGGGGGCGGAAAGGACCGGATCGACGTGGCAGGGCGCGTGACCAAGCAAGCGCAGCTCCGTTCGGCGCTGACCACCCTGTGCGCGAATCTGCGTCCCGGCGAGATGCTGCCCAGCGAACGCCAGTTGTGCGACGACTACCGCGTCAGCCGCATGACCGTGCGCGAGGTGCTGGGCCAGCTCGAATCCGAGGGCGTCATCACCCGCATTCCGGGCAAGGGCACCTTCGTGGCCGAGCGGGTCGCCCGCTCGCGCCTGCACATGGCCTCGTTTTCCGATGACATGCGCCGCCTGGGCCGCACCCCCTCGACCGTGGTGCTGCACACCGATTTCGCGGTCCCGCCCCCGGCGTCGGTGACCGCGCTCGGAATTCCCGCCAATACCAAGGCTATTCACCTGGTCCGCCTGCGCCTGGCCGACGGGCTGCCCATGTCCATCGACGACGGCTGGTACCGCGCCGATCTGCTACCGGAACTGCTGGACAAGGACCTGACGCAGTCGCTGTACGCGCTGTTCGCCCGCGAATACGGCTGCCCCATCGACCGCGCGGAGCAGAGTGTGCGCGCGGTGGCCGCCGACGAGCGGCACGCGGGCTGGCTGGGCACCGAAACCGGTTGTCCGCTACTGGCTTTCGACCGCATCTCGTATTCGCGCGATCGGGCCGTCGAGCACGCGCAGTCCTGGTATCGCGCCGATCGCTACCAGGTGTACATGACCGTCTCGGCCGAAGACAGCTAGCGCCGCAACATCTTCGGGCCGCAAGGGCCGCAAAATGATTGAGCCGCCGCCCGATTGGGCGGCGGCTCGATTCGTCTCACCCGACGCTCACATGGAGAACAGCACCGAACCGGTGGTGACCGGCCCGCTCACGGGGTCCTTCGCCGAGCCCGGCGCGCTGTCCATGACCACGACCGGCACGGCCGCGCTCAGGCCCAGGCGGCGAACGGCATTGGGGGAGAAGGTGATCAGCGGATCGCCGGCGCTGACCTTATCGCCCTCGGCGGCCTTCACCTCGAAGATGTCGGACTTGCCGACGGTATCGATGCCGACGTGCAGCAGCACGCCGGTGCCGTCGTCGGTGACGATGACCGCGGCGTGCGGGTGCAGCTTCACGATGGACCCGCTGACCGGGGCGACCACCGTGGTGGCGTCATCGGTGTCGAGCGGTTCGATGGCCACGCCCGCCCCGACCATCTCCGCGGAGAAGACCGGATCGGGGACCTCGGACATGGGCATGGCGACGCCGTCCAGCGGCGCGAGAATCTCGATGCTCATGGCGCTCAGAGCATGTCGTTGATGTCTTCGGCCAGGGCGTCGGCCGTGGGCCCGACCACAACCTGCACCGCGGCACCGGCCTTGACGACACCGTGCGCACCGGCCGCCTTCAGCGCCTTCTCGTCCACCTTGCTGGCGTCCTTGATTTCGCAGCGCAGGCGGGTGATGCACCCCTCCACCTCGATGATGTTGTCGAGACCACCCAGGCCCTCAACGATTTGATTCGCTTTCGACATGATTTCCTCCGAGCGTGTCGAGTAGACAAAACTGGTTATAACCAGTATATGTCTGGTTATAACCAGTCACGGTAACTGACGCTGAACAGTACTCGTGACTCCATTCACAGACTGAGGACCACACCCATGGCCGATGCCGTCGAGAGCTCTCGCAAGAAGCTCGATCTATCGGGACTGCAGAAGCTCGGCCGCAGCTTGATGCTGCCGATTGCCACGCTACCCGCTGCCGGACTGTTGCTGCGTCTAGGACAGGACGACATGCTCGGCCGCTGGTCCGCGCTCAAGACTGTCGCCGATGTTCTCGCCGCCGCAGGTGGCGCGCTCATCGACAACCTGCCCCTACTCTTCGCCGTCGGCATCGCCATCGGCTGGGCCAAGAAGGCCGACGGCTCCACCGCGCTCGCCGCGGTCGTCGGCTACCTCGCCTTCAACGGCGTGCTCAAGGCCATGTCGCCGGTCGTGCTGGAAGGCAAGGTCGACGCGAAAGGCGCTCAGGCGCTGGTGAATTTCGGTGTCCTCGGCGGCATCGTGATCGGTCTTACCGCGGCGACGCTGTGGACCCGCTTCCACCGCACCCAGTTGCCCGACTACCTCGGCTTCTTCTCGGGCCGCCGCCTGGTGCCGATCCTGACCGCCTGCGCGGCCGTCGTGCTCGGCGTGCTGATGTCGTTCATCTACCCGGCCTTCAACTCCGGGCTGACCTCGCTGGGCAACTTCGTCGCCGACAACTCGGTCGTCGGCGGCGGCATCTTCGGGTTCGCCAACCGGATGCTGTTGCCGCTGGGCCTGCACCACATCATCAACTCCGTGGTCTGGTTCGTGCTGGGCGACTACACCACCGGCGGGCAGACCTACCACGGTGACATCGCCATGTTCCTGCACGGCGACCCGCACGCCGGCACCTTCATGACCGGCTTCTTCCCGATCATGATGTTCGGCCTGCCCGCCGCCGCGCTGGCCATCTGGCGCCACGCCAAGCCGGAGAACAAGAAGATGATCGGCGGTATCATGCTGTCGACCGGCCTGACCGCGTTCCTGACCGGTATCACCGAGCCGCTGGAGTTCTCGTTCATCTTCGTGGCCTGGCCGCTGCTGCTGATCCACGCGATCTTTACGGGCACTTCGCTGGCGCTGACCAACGCGCTCGGTATCCACGACGGATTCACCTTCTCCGCGGGCGCCATCGACTACCTGCTCAACTTCGGCAAGGCGACCCATCCGCTGCTGCTCATCCCGATCGGCCTCGGCTATGCCGCCCTGTACTACGTCACCTTCAGCTTCATCATCAAGCGCTGGAACCTGAAGACCCCCGGTCGCGAGGACGATGAGGCGGAAACCGAAAAGGAGAATGTCGCAGCATGATCACACGCACCGCCGTCGTTGCGTCCAAGACCGGTCTGCACGCCCGACCCGCCGCCCTGTTCGCCAAGGCCGCCGGGGAAGCCGGTGTCCCCGTGCGGATCTCGGTGGACGGCAAGGATCCCATCGCCGCCAACAGCCTGCTGCAGGTGATGACCCTGGGCGCCAAGCAGGGCGACACCGTCACCCTGCACGCCGAGGACGGGTCCGAGGCGGCCCTGGATAAGCTGGTCGAGATGCTGGAGACAGATCTTGACGCGTGAGGTGCGCGGTGTCGCCGCCGCTCCCGGGATCGCCGTCGGTTCGGTCAAGTGGCTGGCGCCCGCGCCGGTCACCAGCCCGAATGACGCGCCCGGGAGCGACGTCGAGGCCGAAATCGCCCGCGCGGAAGCAGCTTTCGAGACCGTCGCCGCGCGGTATTCGGCCCAGGCGCTCGATGCCAAGGGGCCCGCGGCCGACATCCTGTTCATGACCTCGGCGCTGGCCGCCGATCCGGCGCTGCTGGATCAGGTGCGCGCCGAGATCCGGGGCGGGACCCCGACCGCGCACGCGGTCACCGAGGCGGTCGCGCACTTCGGGGCGCAGTTGGCCGCGCTCGGCGGCATGATGGCCGAGCGGGCCTCGGATCTGAAGGATGTGGGCCAGCGCGTGGTGGCCGAGCTGCTGGGAGTGGAGCCGCCCGGAATTCCGGACAGCGCAACTCCTTTCGTGCTCGCCGCACATGACCTGGCGCCCGCCGATACCGCGACGCTGGACCCGGCCAAGGTGCTCGGGCTGCTGACCGTGGCCGGCGGACCCACCTCGCACACCGCGATTCTGGCCAAGGCACTGGGGATTCCGGCCATTGTGGCCGCCCCGGACGCGGTCGGGATCGCCGAGGACACCGAGGTGGTCCTCGACGGCACCGCCGGTGTCGTCGAGATCGAACCCACCGCGGCGCGTCGCGAGGAAGTGCTCGCTCTCCGTGCGCGCCGAGCGGACGCGCCGACCGGTCCCGGCCGCACCGCCGACGGGCACGCCGTGCCGCTGCTGGCGAATGTCGGCTCGGCCGCCGATGCCGCGCTCGCCGTCGAACTCGGGGCCGAGGGCGTCGGCCTGTTCCGGACCGAATTCCTGTTCCTGGACCGCAAATCGGCCCCCACGGTCGCCGAGCAGACGGACCAGTACGCCGAGATCTTCCGCGTCATGGGCGACCGTCCCGTCACGGTCCGCACCCTCGACGCCGGATCGGACAAGCCGCTGCCGTTCCTGAACCTGCCGGCCGAGGAGAATCCGGCGCTGGGAGTGCGCGGCCTGCGGTTGAGCAGCGTCGATGAGGGGGCGCTGCTCGACCAGCTTTCCGCCATCGAGGCCGCGGCCAAGCAGACCGGCACACCGGTCAAGGTCATGGCCCCGATGGTCGCGACCGTCGAGGAGGCCGGATATTTCGCCGCCCGCGCCGCCGAGGCCGGGCTCGAGACGCGCGGTGTCATGGTCGAGATCCCGGCCGCCGCACTGCGTTCCGGGCAACTGGGCGCCGAGGTGGACTTCTTCTCCATCGGCACCAACGATCTGTCGCAGTACCTGTTCGGCGCGGACCGCATGTCGTCCTCGCTGGCGGCGCTGCACAATCCGTGGCAGCCCGCGCTCGCGGCGGCCATCGCCATGGTGGTCACCGGGGCCAGCACCCATGGGGTGAAGGTCGGCGTGTGCGGCGAATCCGCCTCCAATCCCGACTTCGCGTGCGTGCTGGTCGGTCTCGGCGTCGAAACGCTGTCGATGGCACCACGATCCCTGGCCGGGGTGCGGGCGCGGCTGGCCGAGGTCACCCTGGAACAATGCAAAGCCGCTGCGGCCGCGGTACTTTCGGCCCGCACCGCGGACGACGCCCTGGCCGCCGCACAGAGGGCATTGGGGCGAGATAAGTGAGGACCACCCTGCGCGGCCGGGTCGTCACCCTCACCGAGGCGGGCGAACTCGCCGACGGGGTGGTGTCGTTCGACGGACCGCGGCTCGACTATGTCGGCCCGGCAACGGGATTCGGCGGTGACCTGCCCGACGTGGCTGTTCAGCCGCCGATCATCCTGCCCGGACTCATCGACGTGCACTGCCACGGCGGCGGTGGATACGGGTTCCCCGAAACCGATCCCGAGGGCGTCGCCATCGCCGCGAAATTCCATCGCGCGCACGGCACCACGACGCTGGTCGCCTCCCTGGTCTCGGCCACCGAGGCCGAACTGCGCGAACGCATCGACGTGCTCGGCAAGGGCATCGACGACGGCCTGCTCGCGGGCATCCACCTCGAGGGTCCGTTCATCAGCGAGCACCGGCGCGGCGCCCACGACCCCGAACGGATCCTGCCCGGCGACCCGGCACTGCTGGAGCGTCTCATCGACTATGCGGGCGGGCGCATCGTGTCGGTGACCATCGCCCCGGAAACCGACAATTTCGATGCCCTCGCCGATGTGCTCGCCGACGCGAATGTGATTCTCTCCCTGGGACACACCGTCGCCGACTACGACCGGTCCGTGCACGCCATGCGGCGCGGCTGGCGGGTCTCGATCACCCACCTGTTCAATGCCATGCCCGAACTCGCGCACCGCGACGCCAACTTCCTCACCGCCGCCATGGCCGCGGCCGGGCGCGGGGACGTGGTGGCCGAGGTCATCGCCGACGGCGTGCACCTGGCCGACGGCACCGTGCGCATGGTCTTCGACACCATCGGGCCCGACAACCTGGCGCTGATCACCGACGCCATGGCCGCCGCCGGACAGCCCGACGGGCGCTACCAGCTCGGCAGCCTCGACGTCGTGGTGACCGACGGCGTCTCGCGGATCTACGACCCGCACGGCGAGGGCCCGATCGCCGGTGGCACCGCCACCGCGTCGGACGTGCTGCGCCGCACGGTCTTCCACGCCGGAATCGACCTGAGCGCCGCGGCGACCGCCGCCTGCGCCACCCCGGCCCGGCTACTGGGCATGGCCGACCAGATCGGCGCGTTGCACACAGGGATGCGTGCCGACGTGCTGGTCACCGACCACCACCTCAACCCTGTCGACGTATACAAGGACGGAGCGAAATGGAACTCGTGATCACCGATAACGCGGCCGAGGCCGGAGTGCTGGCCGGCCGCATCATGGCCGACCATGTGCGCCGCGGTGCCCGCGCCATCGGACTGGCCACGGGCTCCTCACCGCTGGGTGCCTATCAGGAGATGATTCGCCAGCACCGGGAGGAAGGGCTCAGTTTCGCCGGGGTGCAGGCGTTCCTGCTCGACGAGTACATCGGGCTGCCGCCCGGGCATCCGCAGTCCTACCGGCAGTTCATTCGTGACGAGTTCACCGCGCACGTGGACTTCGAGGACTCCAACGTCAACAGCCCCGACGGCAACGCCGCCGATATCCCGGCCGCCGCAGCCGATTACGAGCGCAGGATCGCGGAGAACGGACCGATCTCGGTGCAGATCCTGGGCATCGGGGCCAACGGGCACATCGGATTCAACGAACCCGGATCGTCGCTGCGCTCGCGTACCCGGGTCAAGACGCTGACTCCGAAGACTCGCGAGGACAACGCGCGGTTCTTCGAGGACGATCTGTCGCAGGTGCCGACCCACGTGCTCACCCAAGGGCTCGGAACCATCAGCGACGCCGACCATCTGCTCATGATCGCCACCGGCGCGGGCAAGGCCGAGGCGGTCGCGGCCGCGGTGGAGGGCCCGGTCTCGGCGTTCTGCCCGGCGTCGATCCTGCAGATGCATCCGCACGTCACGGTCATCGTCGATCCGGACGCGGCGGCGAATCTGAAGGCCGTCGACTACTACCGGTTCGCGGTGGAGAACAAGCCCTCCTGGCAGAGCTTCTGACGCTCAGCCCTCCTGCTGCATGGCGGTGAACGGGGCCATGTCGAAGTAGTCGCGCCAGGCCGCGATGCGGCCGTCGCGCACTTCGAACACCCCGGTCACCGGCAGCTCGATGTGCTTGTCGCCGATGGTGAACCGGTCGGTGCGCTCATTGAGCACGACGTTGCCGGTGACGGCCTGGTGGTGGATGTCGAAGTCGATGCCGCCGAAGCTGCCGATGAAGCCGCGCAGGAACTCCAGGATCGCGGGCTTGCCGACGAACGGGTCCATCGGGATGTTGTGGTAGACGGCGTCGTCGGTGAAGAACTCGGCAATGGATTCCGGTGTGCCGGTGCGCCATTCGGCGCACAACGCGGTCACGACCGCGGCGGGGGACAGGGTCGTGTGATCGATGCTCACTGCGGTGGGAGACCTTTCCTGCTGAAGACCTGACGTGCTGGAGGCAAAATTTCCCGCCGGTCATGAGGGTGTCAATACCGGTCTCGCGGTGAGACTCTCGCTGGCTGATGTCTCACCGTTTCAGGACGTCAGCGTGCCGGCCAGCACCGTGGCGACCATGGCGCGCACGGCCTCGGTCTCGGGGCGCGGTGCGGTGCGGTCGGCGAAGAGCAGGTGCGCCGAACCGATCAGCATGGTCGCGAGCAGTTCGGTGTCGACAGTGCTTGCGATGCGGCCCTTTTCGACCTCCGCGGCGAGATATTGCGCGATGAGTGTGGTCGCTTCACCGAGGATAGGGAAACCGACGGGTCTACGTTGCCGCAGGCGGGCCCGCAACTCGTCGCGGTAGGTCACCAGGCTGACGATGGCCACCGCGACCGTTTCGAAGACCCCGGTCAGTGCCTCGGCGAGATTCTCGGCCACCCGACCGTCCCCGGCCTTGTCCCGCAATGCCGCACCCAGTCGCTCCACCCGCGCGATCCGATCCTCGACCAGCTCGGTGAGGAAGCCGTCGAAGTCGGTGAAATGCCTGTGCAGCACCCCTTTCGCGCATCCGGCCTCGGCGGTCACCGAACGGCTCGTCAGCCCACTGGGCCCCTCGCGCAACAGAATCCGCTCCGCCGCATCGAACAACTGCTCCCGCACATCGCGAATGGCCACCCCGGTGGGCACCCCGCACTCCTTCTCTCTGAGCGAACCCACGCGCCATTGCAGAGTGGGCAAGTGCCCACTTAAAGTGGGCGCATGGTCACTCTACCGTCGTCCGCGCCCGAACCCGCCGATCAGAGCCCCCATCGCGCCCGGGATGTGGCCGAATCCTTCGGCGCGGACGCGATCCGCTACGACCGCACCCGCCCCGCCTATCCCGCCGCCATGATCGAGCGCATCCTGGCCGACCTGCCGGGAAAGCGAGTACTCGATGTCGGCTGCGGGACAGGCATCGAGGCCCGCCAATTCCGGGATGCCGGGTGCGCGGTGCTCGGCATCGAACCCGACGCCCGCATGGCCGCCTTCGCCCGCGACACCGGCATCGAGGTCGAGATCGGCACCTTCGAGGCATGGGATCCCGCGAACCGCACTTTCGATGCCGTCATCTCCGGAACCGCCTGGCATTGGGTCGATCCCGTCGCCGGCGCGGCACAAGCCGCCCGCGTCCTGGCGCCCGCCGGTCGCTTCGCCGCGTTCTGGAACGTCCCTCAAATGCCGTCCGAAGCCCAGGCCGCCTTCGCCGCCGTCTACCGCGAATTCCTCCCCGAATCCCCGGCCTCCCTCGTAGCCGACCGCCCGGCCCTGGAGCTCTACCAGGCAATCCATGACAAGGCGGCCGCGGGTATCGTCGCCGCCCAAGCCTTCACCGCCCCCGAACAATGGCAATTCGACTGGCAGCGAACCTATTCGCGCGACGAGTGGCTCGACCAGATCCCCACCCACGGCGCACTGACCGTCGTCGCCCCGGACATCCTCGCCTCCGTCGTGGCAGGCATCGGGGCCGCCATCGACACCATGGGCGGCAGCTTCACCATCTCCTACGCCACCACGGTCATCACCGCCACGCGCGCCTGACCGACACCACCACCTTCGTGCCGTCGCGCGTGCCGTGGCCTGGGCGCAGATAATGGGCGCATGACCGAGCGTGCAGCGAGTCGGACGGCGATCCTGGTCTGCCAGGGCCGTGCCGTGGCGGACGGGCGACTGGGGGTGGGGCGATTCTCCGATCCGGTCGCGGTCGACCTCCTCCGCGATGATGAGCGCGAGATAGTCGAGCAACTGCGCGCCGGGGCGGTGCCCAAGGCGTTCGGCGCCCGCGTGGAGTACGAATTCGTCTCCGCCACTTCGGAAGTCCTCGCCGCCCGCACCGTCGCGATCGATGATGCGGTGCGGGAGAAGGGACTTCCGCAACAGGTCATCCTGGGAGCGGGTCTGGACGCGCGCGCCTGGCGCATGCCGGAATTGGCCGGGATCACGGTGTTCGAGGTGGATCACCCTGCCTCACAGGCCGAGAAGCGAGAACGCCTGGGCGAGCGGGAGCCGCTGGCGTCGGTGCGTTTCGTCCCGGTCGATTTCGGCAAGGACTCACTCGGCGCCGCCTTGACCGAGGCGGGCCACGACGAATCGCGGCCCACCACTTGGATTTGGGAGGGTGTCGTGCCCTACCTGACTCCCGCGGAAGTAGGGGAGACGGTGACCGAGGTGGCCAAGCGCAGCGCCGCGGGCAGCCGCCTGATCGTCACCTACCCGACTCCCAACCGCCTCTACCACTACGGTCGGCGAGCCATGGAAGTCCTGCTGTCCTTCACCGGCCGCACCAATCCCATGGCTCGTGAACCACAGCGCTCCAGTTGGACTCCTGAGGCCATGGCCACCGTGCTGACCGATCGCGGCTTCACCGTCACGAGCGATCGTGATCTGCTCACGATCGCCCGTGAGGCCGGTGTCGAGGGCAAGCGCGGCTCATTCCTCAGCAGCGGCCATTTGGTCGTCGCCGACCGCGGCTGATCACCAGGCCTTTCGAATAGGCCTGGCATCGGTGACACGGTCTGCGCGAATGGTTGTCCCGCTCAGCGGGAATGGCCGTACCTTCGAAATTCGCGGGTCGGGCCCTGTGCGAGCATGTCGCCATGGCAGGTGGAACGCATATGTGGCCGACCGTGGAGCTGGGCGATCTGCTCGATGCGCTCGAGCTGACCGAACTCGGTCCCGGCCGCTTCCTGGCCCGCAATGTCACCTCGACGCTGCCGACGACCCTCGGTAGCCAAACCCTCGCCCAGGCTGTCGTCGCGGCCGAGCGCACGGTGCCGCACATGGCCGTCCAGTCATTGCACGGGGTGTTCCCGCGTGGCGGGGATGCCGGGCGCGAGGTCGAGGTGGACGTCGAGGTCGTGCAGTCCGGCCGCGCGCTGGCAACCGTCCAGGTGACCTTCCGACAGGACGCGCGCGAACACGCCCGGGCCCTGGTCATGCTCAGCATCGATGAACCCGACTTCCTCGACCACCACGCCGAACTCCCCGCCACCGTCCCCGCACCCGAGCAATGCCAGGAACTGCCCTGCGCGCTATTGCCGTGGGAGGTGCGGACTTTCGGCGGAGCCGACGCCCTCGCCCCCGACCTCGCGGGCCCCCCGACCCTCGACCTGTGGATGCGCTGCGACAAGGCCCCCGACCTGCCCGGCATCGCCCGGGCCCTCCTGGCCCACGGCAGCGAGGGCTTCCTCGGCCCCGTAGCCCTGCGCCCCTACCCCCATGACGAGATCACCCGCCGCGGCGGCCGCGGCACCTCCGCCCTCCTCGCCCAGACCATCACCTTCCACCGCCCGTTCACCCTGCACGACTGGCTGCTCCTGCGCTGCGAAAGCCCCTTCGCCGGCAGCAGCCGCATGTACAGCCGAATCCAGATCTTCACCCGCACAGGCGATCTGGTCGCCTCCGCCACCGCCCACGGCCTGATGCGCCCCGCCGGCTGATACTGCGCCCCCGCCGTCAGCTGTTCAGCGTGACAACCCACGACCCATTGCAACCCTTATCGCGATCGCGATTACCTTCGTAATTCCACACCGCCTGCAGATCCGAATCCTTCTGAATGTTGAATTTGCCGGTCGGCGATTTGACCGCGACGCCGTTGTACAGCAGCACACTCAACTCGTTCGGGTAAATGGTCCAGTCCCCGTTGTATCCGGCCGGGTAATTCATGCTGACCGTGGTAGTCCGCCCCGCATGATTCTGCACCACAATGCAAGCCCCGGGATGATCCGCCTCCGCCTGCGCGGGCGCCGCCGTCATCGCCATGGCCGCCGCCCCCACCGCAACCGCCGCCACCGGCGCGCCGACAACCGCCGCAACCTTACGTCCACCACTGAAAGAACCCATGACAACCTCCATACGAATCCGGTTGCCCGGAACTCTGTTTCGACGAGACTGAAGGTATTCACGGCCCCCAATATCTCCCTTAAAGAACCCTTACAGCCGCAGCCCGCCGGTTCTCGTCCTCCTCCATCGCATCCCCGGCAACTCGCATCAACGCTTCCCGAACCCCCGAAACCGACACATCGACAGAAGCGATCCCGACCCCACGCGTCTCGGATTCACAGTCGGTGAGGCACTCCACCGCCCTACCGCGAGCGAAATCCGTTGAGAGACCGGCTAATGCGACGGCACACCGCCTCCGTAGATACGAGTAAACGGTGCTGTCGAACAACCCCTCGATGGTGGCTGTCGCAGGTGCGTAGCTCAGCCGCGTGAGCCCGGCAACGAGGGCACACTGTGCACCGATGTGCTCATTGCCAGCCGCGCAGGCAGCCGTCAGATACTCGAACAATCGATGCACATCGGATTCCTCACCGACCTCGGCGAGCCGTAACAGCGCGTAATAGCCGGTATCGGTATCCAAATCAGCGTTCGCCCTGGCCCACACCAGTGCGTGGGCTGGGCGCAGGTGTCTCATCTGCCGGCGTATCGCGCCCCGGAACGCCATCGGCAAGGACTCGTCCTCGAGCAGTTGCGGCCCAACCCTCAAAAGCGTTGTCTCCCATTGCTCATCCGAGAGTTCGCCCGATGAAGCAGGCCATGTCAGCCCCGCGTCCGCCGCAGCGGCCAATATTCGTTGTCGGTCGGCAGCCAGGCGCGCGGAGCTCCCAACCCCCGGTCCTGTCCGCGGTACCTGCCGTTTGCCTTCTTCGGCCGCCATGATCCGCTCCATTCGCGGACTCGCTGATCGCCACTCGGGCCACAGGGGATTCGAAAAGTCGCAGTAGCGACCGACCATGCAGCGAAGCTGTTGGTCGTCGGCGAGCGTGAGCACGTCGTCGACCGATCCTTCGCCGTCGGGATGGCGATGGAACGGAATCAACGCATCGACCACAAACTCCGCAGCAGCCTCCCGCTCGGTCAGCGCCATGCGATAGGAGGCGCCCCGTCCCCGTTGGATCAAGCCGAGCAGTGAATCCGGCGCCGCCCAAACCGGTTCCACCGGCGAGCCAGGGTCGCCGCTTCCGATTTCAGTCACCGCGCGACCCTAGGGTGCCGTCGAGCTATCGGGCCACCGGATTTTCGGGCAGACCGGCGCCGGTGTCGTCGAGTCTAACCGTCGGTGCGTCGCTGTTGATTCTGCGGGGACGGACCCTGCGGGAAGATCGTGGCCCGGTGGCCGGGATCCCGTTGGGCAGCAGGGCGATTTGTTCGGTCACAGGGTCGGTGATCGGGGTGGTTTCGGCCAGGTTCACCATCTCGCCGCCGCCGGGGAGTTCGTCGTCGAGGAGTGGTTCGCCGAGGCCGATCCTCTGCTGGATTTTCTTCATCCAGGTCGGTGCCCACCAGCAGTCGTCGCCGAGGAGTTTCATGGTGGCGGGGACCAGGAGCATGCGCAGGACCGTGGCGTCGATGAAGAGGGCCGAGACCATGCCGAAGGCGATGTATTTCATCATGACCAGATCGGAGAAGGCGAAGGCTCCGGTGACGACGAGCAGGATGAGGGCGGCGGCGGTGATGATGCGGCCGGTTTGGGCCGTGCCGATGTGGACCGCTTCGGTGGTGCTCGCGCCGCGGGTGCGGGCTTCGACCATGCGGGACAGGAGGAATACCTCGTAGTCGATGGACAAGCCGTAGATGATCGCGATGATCAGGACGAGTACCGGTGAGGTGATCGGGCCCGGGGTGAAGTTCAGCAGGGAAGCGCCGTGTCCGTCGATGAAGATCCAGGTCAGGATGCCGAGGGTGGAGCCGAGGCCGAGGGCGCTCATCAGGGCGGCCTTGATGGGCAGCACGACCGAACCGAACGTGAGGAACATCAGCACCATCGTCACGAACAACACCATCAGGATCATCAGCGGCATGCGGCTCAGCAGCGAGTCGACGCTGTCCTGCTGGATGGCGGGCTGACCGCCGACGAGAACTGTTGCGCCGTCCGGGATTTCCATGGATCGCAGGTAGTCGATCGTCTGCCCGGCATTGTTGTTGTCGGCGAGCGCGGCGGAGGTGGTCCAGACATTGGACCCGTTCGGTGGCGTGGCCTTGATCTCGAAGCCGGCGCGTGCGGCGAGCCCGGGGGCGTGATTGGCCTGCGAGATGATCGCGCCGATGCTGCGCGGATTGTCGGTGACGATGACCAGCTGGATCGGATCGGCCTTGCGCACCGGGAAGAGCCGGTCGAAGTCGGCCTGCGCCAGCCGAGTCGAATTGTCCGGTGGCAGATAGGTTTCGTCGAGACCGCCGAACGCCAGGTTCTTCACCGGAATGATCAGCAGTAGCAGCAGAATCGTCAGCGGGACCAACGCTTTGAGCGGATTCCGCATCACCCAGGCGGTGAGCTTGCCCCAGATGCCATGCTCGACTTCCGCGGCGGTCTTCGTCTTGCGCAGCCGTTTCCACCCGAGCTTGTCCACCCGCGGACCCAGCACCGACAGCATCGCCGGAAGCAGCGTGATCGCGGTGATCGCGGCCAGCAGCACGGCCGCCATCGTGCCGTAGGCCACCGATTTGAGGAATCCCTGCGGGAACAGCAGCATGCCCGAACTGGCCGCGATGATCATCGTGGCCGAGGACGCCACGGTGCGCCCGGCCGTCATCACCGTGCGCCGCACCGCCGCGCGAGTGTCGTAGCCTTCGGCGAGCTCCTCCCGGAAGCGACTGACGATGAACAGCCCGTAGTCGATGGCCAGACCGAACCCGATCATCGAAACGACCGCGCTCACAAAGGAGTTCACGTCGGTGAACTTCGTGATCGCCATGACGACGCCCGAGGCTCCGACAATCGTCAGCCCGCCCACGATCAGCGGCAGCGACGCGGCGACGATGCCCCCGAAAATGAGGAACAGCAACACCGCGACGGCCGGCAGCGCCAGCACCTCCATCCGCCGCTGATCCTGCGCCATGGTGTCGAACAGCGTCCCCGCGATCGGCTGCAGCCCGGTGACCTGCACGGTCACGCCGTCAATAGCGAAGGCGTCCTTGACCTCTCGATAATGGCGCATGGTCGTGTTGTCGTCGTCGCCCTTGATCGCCACCGAGGCGAACGCGTGTTGCTTATCGGCCGTTCCCAAAGTGGGTGCGTAATCCCCGGTTTCGGTCTTCCAGTACGCGCCGTTGACCTTGTCGATCTGATCGGGATGGTCCTTGGGCAGGCGATTGAGATTGTCGATGATCTTCCGGCTGAACGCGGGATCGTCGATGCTCCCACCTTCCGGAGTGGTGTAGAGCACCAGCACATCCGAGAGATGACTGCGCCCGTAGGCCGCATCCGCGAGTTGCGCGGCCCGCGCGGACTCCGAGGTCGGATCATCCAACCCGCCCGGACTGAGATGATCCTCCAACCCCAGTCCATACGCCCCGAGTGCGAGCAGAGCTCCCACGACAACCCCGATAACGCCATATCGGAAGCGAAAGACCACGTCTCCCAACCGAGTGAACACCACGGAACCTCCCCTTCGAGGCCCCGAACGCTACTGACGAGATCCACCCGAAAACACCTCCGCCACCCCCGAACCCACCATTCCTGTTCAGTTCATTACCGCCCCCACAACGCTCTCTCAGAATGCGGGTGAGAGTCAGTCGGCGGCGCAGAGGGTGGTGTCGAAAGCCTTTTGGAGGGCTTCGACGGGGCCGGGGTCGGAGGCGCGGAGGTTGGCGATGAGGGTGACGGCTCGGCCGGTGGGGGTGACGGCGTTGAAGGTGCTGAAGCCGGGAATGGAGCCGCCGTGGCCCCAGATCTGGATGCCGCAAGGGGTGGGGGCGGTGGTGAGGCCGAGGCCATAGGAGTAGCCGGGGCGATTGGTGAGGGGTTGGGGGTTGGCTCGCATGGTGGCGAGTTGGGTTGGGGGGAGCAGGGATTCGGTGAGGAGGGCGGTGAAGAAACGGTTGGTGTCGGCTGCGGTGGAGATCAGCTCGCCGGCGCTGCCTGCCCAGGAAGGGTCGAGTCTGGTGACGTCGAGAGGTTTGCCGTCGACCTGTTCGTAGCCCTGGGGGTGGGGAGCGCGGAGGTCGGTGTCGCCGGGGGCGGGGAAGTAGGTCTCGTGCAGGCCCAACGGGGCGGTGATGCGGCGGGTTACCTCATCGGCGACGGTGTGGCCGGTCACCTTTTCCACGAGCATGCCGACGAGCAGGTAGTTGGTGTTGCTGTACTCGGCTTTCGCGCCGGGTTCGAAGTGGGCGGGGTAGGTCATGACGTGGCGGACCAGGTCGGCGGTGTCGAAGTGTTTGGTCAGGGCGTCTTCCGAATCATCTTGGAGTTCGGGGAGTTCCAGGTATTCGGGCAGGCCGCTGGTGTGCTGCATCAGGTTTCGGACGGTGATGCGGTTTCCGTCGATGCCGGGACCCTGCACCACGCTGGGGAGATAGTGTCCGATAGGCGCGTCGAGATCGACGGAGCCTTCGGTGACGAGCTGCATCGCGACGGTCGCGACGAATGCCTTGGTGTTGCTGCCGATCCGCACGTGCGCGCCCGGCGGGAACGGGGCACCGGTGGCGATATCACCGACACCCGACGTCGCGGTCCACTCGCGGCCATGTTCGGTGACGACCACCTGCACCCCGAGAATCCCCGCCGCCACTGCGGAATCCAGCGCTTTCTGCACGTCGGCGCGCCCCGAAGCAGACAACGGCCCGGCGTTCGGTGCGGGATCGTCGCCACATGCCGCCGCCGCGCAGAGAACTCCGACGACGGTTCCGGCGGCCGCGATTCGACCGACAAGGCTCTTGCGCGCTAGCTTGGCGGATCTCATGACCGGATGCTAGTTCGCCCCCAGCAACTCGGACATCGCCCTCGATAGGTAATGAGAGTCGGGGGAAACCCTCGGTGCACACCCCGAGACGCGAGAACCGACCGGCGGCCGAATCAGCCCCGGTAATGCGAGGCCACGGCATCCTGCCCGGTGTAGTTGGGCCCGGCCTGGGCATCGGCACCCACGTACTGAAAATCCCACTGGGGGAGTGCGTTTCCGGTCCGCGTGAGCCGATGCGTCCGCGCGTTGTAGCCGAACCCGTTGCGTCGCAACGCCGAACCCAAACGCCTGCCGAGCGGAGCCCCGTCGGCATCACGAATCGAAGCGGTCTCGAAATTCGCCGCGAGCACCCCATCAGTCGTGAGCCATGCGGACATCCGGGTCAGCGCCGCCAGCTTGTCGCCCACGTAGTGCAGGGCATGCACGCTGGTAATGAGGTCGAAGGGTGCGTTGGGCTCCCAGCTCAGCACCGACCCGGTGACCAACTCGATGCCCGGCCGCGCGTTACCGCCGAAGTAGCCGACCAAATCGAGCCCGACGATCTCGACAGCCCCGGACATCGCGTCGGCGGCCTCGAACAGTGCATGTCCGCTGCCGCACCCGACATCCAGCCACCGCTGCGGACCGGGACGGTCGGTCAGCCAGGCGATCGGGTCGAAGCCGAGCTCGCGGCGGTAGGCGGGTAGTCGACGGTCTCGGTTCATCGCGGAATTCGCCACTACCGCAGTCTTTTCCAGGTGGGCGTCGTCGATCAGCCGAGTCACATCGTTCATCCTGCCCGGACCGGGTGGCGGGGGCGAGCCGGGGGAAAGGGGCTGGTCAAGCGGGAGTACGCTGCGTTCGGCTGTACCGCTCGATTTCCACTCACGGGACAAGAAGGACGGTACTTTCGATGATTTTCCACACGCGACGCTGGATCAAGCCGCAGGATCTGAATCCGAATGGCTCGTTGTTCGGCGGGACGCTGCTGGCCTGGCTGGACGAGGAGGCCGCGATCTACGCGGCCGGGCAGTTGAACAATTCGCGGCTGGTCACCAAGTTCATCTCGGAGATCAATTTCATCAATCCGGTGCGGATGGGCGATGTCATCGAGCTCGGGGTCGTGGTGCGCGAATTCGGGCGCACCTCCATCACGTTGGGCTGCGAGGTGCGCAACAAGGGGACCGGGCAGCCGGTGCTCACCATCGAGAAGATCGTGTTCGTGAATCTGGACGAGCTCGGCGCCGCGACGCCGCACGGGCGGGCCGAGGTCACCGAGACGCAGATGGTGTATCGGCAGCCGCTGATCGAGGCGACTCCCGGGCAGCTGCCGACAGCCCCGCCCACCCTGCTGCGGCCGCCGATTGCCCGGCCGCGTGTGGCGCCGGTCGGCGGTCCGGGCGCGTAGCGGAGGTCAGGCGCTGATTTTGCCCGCGGGCTTGGAGGTCGACGCGGGTAGCGCTTCGCGGGTGCGCATGGCGGCCCAGAGGGCGGCGGTGGCGGCGGTGCAGGCGGCCGCGCCGCCGACGTGGAATGCCACCAGGGCGGCCGGGACGTGGGTGAAGTACTGGACGATGCCGATGCCGGCCTGGGCGAGGACCAGTGCGATGACCACCACCAGGCGGGTGTAGATCGTCTTGTTCATGCCGACCGCGGCCAGGCCGCAGGCAAGGCCCACCAGCAGCGCGAGATAAGCGACCAGCAGTTCCGCGTGCAGGTGCACCAGGGTGGTGATCTCGACCTGAAGGCGTTCGACCGGCTTTGCGGCGCTCTTGTCACCCGCGTGCGGACCCGCACCGGTGACCAGGGTGCCCGCGATGAGCGTGGCGGTCAGCGCGAGACCGCTCAATACGGTCAGCACCCGCAGCGGTTTGGGCACCTGCACGGTAGCGATGCCGTCATCGGGCTCGCCGATCTTGGCCCACAGCAGCGTCGCCAGCCACACCATCAGCATCGAGGCCAGCAGGTGCACCGCGACCGTCCACCACAGCAGTCCGGTGCGCACGGTGATACCGCCGATCACCGCCTGCAGCACGGTCCCGCCGGGCATCAGCCACGCGTACACCAGCACCTCGCGCCGCCGCCGCGCCCGCGTCACCGCGAGCACGATCGCCGCCGCGGCCAGCGAGACCACGAAAGTCAGCATGCGGTTGCTGAATTCGACCACCTGATGCAGCACCGGTACCTCGGCCACCGCGGTCGGCACGAAGCTGCCGGGGAAGCACTGCGGCCAGGTGGGGCAGCCCAGACCCGAGGAGGTGACGCGGACGACCGCGCCGGTCACCGAGATTCCGGCCTGGGTCAGGATGACCAGGAGCGCGATGAGTCGCTGCACCCGCAGGGAAGGCATCGGGAACAGATCGGCAAGTCGCTGGAAGGCGCGAGTCAGCACGCACCGATGGTAGCGGGAACGCATTTCGGCCCGTCAACCGCCCTACTACAACGTGTCGTTAAACACCCGGCGGCAAGGGATCTTTCGCGTCAATCGAACTTGAAGAAGCGGGTCGCCAGCCATCCGGCCAGTCCACCCCATCCGGCCAGCACCGCGATCCCGTACCAGTCGATACTGGTCCGCATCGCCTGCTCCAGGCACTCCGACAGCGCCCCCGACGGAATGATCCGCGCGATCAGGCTTACCGCGTGCGGCAGGTCATCGGACATGAACACCAGGCTCGCGGTCCCCAGCATCACGAACCAGAGGATGTTGGCCAGCGCCAGCACCACTTCGGCCTTGAGCGTCCCGCCCAGCAGCAACCCCAGCGCCGCGAACGTCGCGGTCCCCAGCGCGATCACCACCGCGCCCAGCGCCAGCCCGCTCAGCGACGGCCGCCATCCGAGCGCGAACCCGATGGCCCCCAGCAGAATCGATTGCAGCACCACCACGATCAGCACTGCCGAGCACTTGCCCGCGACAATGCCCCACCGCGGCAAGGGCGTTGCGCCCAGCCGCTTCAATGCCCCGTATCGCCGATCGAACCCGACCGCGATGGCCTGCCCGGTGAACGCGGTCGACATGATCGCCACCATCATCACCGCCGGCACCACCCGATCGACCCGGTGCTCGCCCAGCCCGCTCATCGGCAGCAGCGTCAACCCGATCAGCAGTGTGATCGGAATGAACATGGTCAGCAGCAGCTGTTCCCCGTTGCGCAGCAACAGGATCAGCTCCATGCGCGTCTGCGCCGCCAGCATCTTCGCGCGCGTGGTCGGCTGCGGGGCGGGGGAGAAGGTGCCCGCCGCGAATCGGTTCACGGTCTCGGTCATCCGCGGATCTCCCGCCCGGTCAGTTCGAGGAACACGTCTTCCAGCCGGCGCTGGTCGATGCGAATGTCGGTGGGCAGCACGTCGATACGCGCGCACCACGCGGTCATGGTGGCCAGCACCTGCGGGGTGATATCGCCCTGCAGCAGATACGAGCCCGGCGCGGTCTCGCGCGGCGAGAACCCTTCCGGCAGAGCCGCTTCCAGCAGCGTCAGATCGAGTTTGGGTGGCGCAGTGAAGGCCAGCCGGCCCTCGGCCCCGTGCGAGGTGACCTCGGCGGGCGTGCCCTGCGCGACCACGCGCCCGTGGTCGATGATGACCAGCTGGTCGGCGAGCTGCTCAGCCTCGTCCATCATGTGCGTGGTGAGCAGCACGCTGACCCCGTCGCGGCGCAGCGCGTCGATGAGCTCCCACACCAGATGCCGTGCCTGCGCGTCCAATCCGGCGGTCGGCTCGTCGAGGAACACGATCTCGGGGCGTCCGACGAGTGCGCACGCCAGCGCGAGCCGCTGCTGCTGACCACCCGAGAGCCGCCGATAGGGCGTCCGCCGAGCATCTTTCAGCCCCAGCGTGTCCAGCAGCCACGCCGGATCCAGCGGATTCGCCGAATACGACGCCACCAGATCGAGCATTTCACCGGCCTTGGACCCCGGATACGCCCCGCCGCCCTGCAGCATCACTCCGATGCGCGGCCGCAGCCGATCGGAATCGGCGATCGGGTCCAGGCCCAGCACCCGCACGCTCCCGGCGTCGGGAGTCACGAAACCCTCGCACATTTCGGTGGTGGTGGTCTTGCCCGCACCATTGGGTCCGAGCAGCGCCAGCACCTGCGCGCGTTCGATATCGAAGCTGATGCCGTCCACCGCGGTGGTCTCGCCGTAGCGTTTCACGACGCCGTCGACACGTACGGCGGGTCCGGAGGCAACGGTCACGAGGAGACACCGTAGGGCGTGGGCTGTTGTGACGGAGCCGACACCCCCGGCTGATTGCGCCACGGCAGCACATTTCGGGTCAGGAAGATGAGTGCCAGGCCCACGATTACCGTGGCGATAGCGGATTCGACGATCTGGAAGACATAGAAGTCCGCGCCACGCGGCATCACGAGCAGGCTCACGATCACCGAGATCACCACGGCGGGCACCCGGAACGCGGGCCGGTTGGCCCATGCCGCGAGCGGCACGATCGCCCACAGCAGATACCAGGGCTGCACGACCGGGAACAGCATCACCACCGCGACCAGCGCCACGCCGAGCGCGCCGACGGGCAGCAGCCGCCCGGTCCAGGTAGCGATGAGCATGCGCACCACGACCAGCGCGGCCACCGCTTCGGCGATGGGCCGGGTGATGTCGATCAGCGCGGTGGTGTGATCGCCCAGTCCCAGCAACACCCCGCCGAATCCGGTGATGATGCCGGTCGCCGTCGGCAGGGACAGGTAGCTGCGGACCGTGGTCCCGGTGCCCAGGGTGTCGATCCACCCGAATCCGAGGCCGCTGGCGGTACTGACGAACACCGTCACGACCCCCGCGATAACCCCGAGTATGCCTGCCGCGTAGAGGATCCCGACCAGCCCCCGCCCCCACCGCCGGGCCAGGGCCATACCGACGAACCCGAGCGCGACGATCGAGGTGATCTTGACCGTCGAGGACAGGGTGATCACCACCGCCCCGAAAACGAGCAACGCCCACGCTCTGCGGTCGAACGGATGGGTGTCGTCGATGGCGCGCAGGCAGAACTCCATGCCCGCCAGCAATAGCCCGAGCATGATGGCGTCATTGTGGACGCCGCCGACGAGATGCAGCAGCACCAGCGGGTTGGCGGCGCCCAGCCACAGCGCGCTGACCGGCGCGACGCCGCAGCGCCGCGACAGCCGAGGCAGCGCCCAGACGATCAATGCCACCGCGGCCAGCACCAGCATCCGGTGCAGCCATACCCCGGCGATGATGTTGTCGCCGGAGATGTGGGCGATCCCGCGTCCCATCCACAGGAACAGCGGCCCGTAGGGTGCGGGCGTCTGCCGCCAGATATTGGGGACGTTATTGGTGAGGACGTTGTCCAGGCCCAGCCCCTCGACCGGGCTGACCGTGTACGGGTCCATGCCGCGCGCCGAGATCTCGCTCTGTGCCAGATACGAATACACGTCGTTGCTGAACATCGGCGGCGCGACGCTGAGCGGCAGAATCCACAGCAGCAGCGTCCGATCCATCTGCGAGCGGCTGAGCCGATGCCGCGGATTCCCGCCCCACCCGCCCACGGCGAACCGGCCCAGCAGCAGCCAGGCCATGATCACCAGCACGGTCCCGATCAGGCACATTGCCAGCGTCGAGGTCCCCGCGCGGGCGAAGAAACCCAGCACCCGCTGCCCCGACACCGGATTCTGATGCACCGGCTGCGCGCCCACGCCCAGCGCCGAAATCGCCATGATGACGGCCCCGGTCGCGCCCAGCAGCCGGATTCGCATCAGCTGCAGGGTTTCTCGCCGGTCCAATCCCGGCACGTCGTGATCCACGCTGTGCAGCACGGCGACGGTGTGATCGGCGGCGGGGACGTCCAGGCCCAGGGCCCGGCGTCCGATATCGATGACTCTGCGCCGCGCGCCTTCCACTACCGCCACATCTGCGAAGCCTAGTCCGGCGGCGGGCCGGTGACCCCGATCGCATGGCCGTGACGCGGGTTCGTGGAGGTGCTGATCGGTTGCCGGTGGACATTCCCGGCCTTCTCGATACCCCCAGGGGTATATTGATGGCTGCGGGGACCGAGGAAAGGAACACTCATGACACTCGCACTGTCCACCACCCTGCACACCGACTTCGCCGATGCCGTCGAACGCACCCGGACGGCGCTATCCGGCCAAGGTTTCGGCGTGCTCACCGAGATCGACGTCACCGCGACGCTGAAACAGAAGCTGGGCACGGAGATGGAGGGCTATCTCATCCTGGGCGCCTGCAATCCGCCGCTCGCGCACGCGGCGCTCGAGGTGGACCGTCAGATCGGACTGCTGCTGCCGTGCAATGTCGTTGTGCGCGAATCTCGTTCGGAAGCAGGCACCGTCATCGTCGAGGCCATGAATCCGGAACTGATGGTGCAGGTCGCGGGCGATCCGGCGCTGAAAGAGGTCGCCGACACCGCCGCCGCCAAGCTGCGCGCGGCCATCGCCGCGCTCGTTTGATCCACTGCCCGAACACGATTCGCCCTGCCCGTGTCGTACCCCGCTCATACCCTGGATGAATGGTGTCCGATTCGAAACGGCGAATCGAGGTGGCCGCGGCCGGGTTGCTCGCCCGTCACGGCTATCACGGATTCGGGCTGAAGAAGTTGAGTGAGGCGGCGGGGCTGCCGTACGGGTCGATCTACCACCACTTTCCCGGCGGGAAGGAAGAGATCGCGGTCTCGGCCATCACCGGCACCGGGGTGCTGGTGGGGCGCATGATCCGGCAGGCCCCCGGCGATGTGTTCGGTACGGCCGCAACCCTGTTCGATTTCATGGCCACCAAACTGGCAGATACCGACTGGACGGATGGTTGTCCAGTGGGTACGCCCGCCCTCGACGGCGGCAGCGATGTCGAATCGGTGCGTTCGGCCTGCGTCTCGGCCTTCGAGGCCATGGCACACGGCTTCGCCGAGATGCTGACCGAGCTGGGCATGGCACCGGGGGAGGCCCGCGATCTGGCCACTACCGTGGTGGCGGCCTACGAGGGCGCGACCATTCTGGCCCGCGTTCGCCGCACCGACGAACCGCTGCACACGGTTTCGGCGGCCATGGCCAAGCTGATCCGCCTGAGCCTGGCGGAATTACCTGCCGCAGAGGTGAATTCACCCTAGGATGGGTTGACTGGAAAGAATGTTCTAGCGAGGATCGATCAATGCAGCGACTTGTCCTCGACGGACCCAATTCCCTGCGCTGGGAAGATACCGCCGAACCCGCCCTCACCGCCCCCGACCAGGCCCTCGTCCGCCCCATCGCGGTGGCGACCTGCGATATCGATCCCGCCGTCATCCAGGGCCGCTTCCCCCTGCAAGGCCCCTATCCCTTCGGCCACGAGGGCGTCGCCGAGGTGCTCGCCGTCGGCGACGAGGTCACGACCGTCCGGCCGGGCGACAAAGTCGTCGTCCCCTTCCAAATCTCTTGCGGCACCTGCGATTCCTGTCGGCGCGGCCGCACCGGCAACTGCCGCAGCCACCCGTTCATGTCCAGCTACGGCTTGGGCCCGATGGGTGGTGTGCACTGGGGCGGCCTCTGGTCGGACCTGGCGCTGGTCCCGCACGCGGACGCCATGCTCGTCCCGCTGCCCGCGGGCGTCGCCCCCGCCACCGTGGCCAGTGCCAGCGACAATATCGCCGACGCCTACCGCACCGTGGCCCCGCACCTGGCCGATTTCCCGGGTGCGGAGGTACTTGTGCTCGGTGGCCCGGCGGCCACCTCGATCGGCCTCTACGCGGCCGGACTGGCGCTCGCTCTCGGCTCGACCCGCGCCGTCTACCTCGACACCGACCCCGAAAGACTCGCCATCGCGGCCAAACTCGGCGCCGAACCCATCGAGGGCAAGCCGACCGAGCGAGTGGGCCGCTTCCCCATCACGGTCGAGGCCGCGGGCGGCGCGAAGGCCCTGGTCGCCGCGATCCGCGCCACCGCCAACGACGGCGTGTGTACCAGCGTGAGCATCCAGAGCCAGGACGTCGCCCTACCCATGCTCGAAATGTATTCGCGCTGCTGCACTTTCCATACCGGCCGCGCCCACGCCCGCCCGGCCATCCCGCAGATCCTCGACCTCGTCGCGACGTGTCGCTTCGACCCGGGTGTGGTCACCACGCGCACAGTGGCCTGGGAGGACTCGATCGACGCGCTGCTCGACGGCCCGGTCAAACTGGTTGCTACACGCTGAAGTCGGGAACCGTCAGTGCCAGTCGCGCCAGGGTCTCCGGCTCGGCGATGACATCGACGCGGGTGATCTGTTCGCCCTCGATGGTGAAGGCCAGCACTGTGGGCGCCTGTCCAGCCGGGGCCACCAGCGCCCCCGGTCGCCCGTCGACCAGTACCACCGCCGCGAAATCGACGCGTTGTGCGAACCCGGCCGCCAGTCGCGCCACGATTCGCGTGCCCTCGGCGGTGATCGCCACTGAGCCGGGCGCGGCCGCCGCATCGGCGGACACCGTGATGTCGGCCGCGAGCACTCGTACCACCGCCTCGATATCGGCGGCTCGCACCGCCGCCAGGAACGCCCGCACGATCCGGTGCTCGCGCAAGGTGTCCGGCCGCAGCGCGTCCGTCTCGCCGACCACCCGATGCCGTGCCTTGCTGGCCAGCAGCCGTGCCGCGTTCGGGGAGCGGTCCAGGATCTCGGCGATCTCGTAGAACGGCACCTCGAACATGTCGTGCAGCACGAACGCGACCCGCTCGGCCGGGTGTAGCCGATGCATGAGTACCAGCACCGCCCGTTCCATATCCTCGGTGAGCACGGCCCGATCTTCGGGCCCGCCGATCGAAGCATTCGGAAGCGCCTCGGGCACAAAGCTTCCCAGCGGATACTCCTGCTTGACCTGCCGAGCCCGCAGCCCGTCCAGGCAGATCCGCGACAACGCCGTGGTCAGCCACCCGTCCAGATTCCGGATCTCCCCGATATCGGTGCGGCTCAACCGCATCCACGTCTCCTGCACCGCGTCCTCGGCCTCGCCCGAGGCTCCGAGCATCCGGAAGGCGATGGCGGTCAGCCGTCCGCGCCGCCGCTCGAAACGCTCCGCCGGGGAGCCCGAGTCATTGTCGGACATACTTCACGCCTGCCGAACGTCACAGTGTCATGACTACGCAAACCATCCTCACACGAAACGTTCCCGACCGCGCGGTCGTCTACACGTACTGGATCACCACCGCGCTGGTCGTCGTCGAACTGGCGGTCGGCGGCTATTGGGACGTCGCCCGGGTCCCGCAGGCCCGCGACGTGATCGTCCCGCTGGGGTATCCGACCTACTTCCTGGTCATCCTCGGCATTTGGAAGTTGCTCGGCGCGGTCGCACTGGTCGTCCCGCGGTTTGCCCTGGTCAAGGAATGGGGTTACGCCGGAGCGTTTTTCGTTTACACCGGCGCCATCGCCTCCCACCTGACGACGGGCATCAAGGTCGGCGAGGTCTACATACTCACCGTCTTCGCTCTGCTGACCGCGGCTTCTTGGATGACCCGCCCGGACGATCGCCGCACCCATTGACGTCGCACTGCTAGATTGGCCGCCTGATCCTCCCGAAATAACCGCGCGTGTGCTCTGGACCCTCTCCGAAAGCGAGTGCTCGATGCAGGTGGCGATCGCCCTGTTCACCCGTGACCTGCGGGTGCACGACAATCCGATGCTGGCGGCCGCCGCGAGTAGCGCCGTGGTGCCGCTGTTCGTGCTGGATCCGGGCATCATCGAACGAGTTCCGCTCGCGCCGAATCGGCTTCGCTTCCTGACGGCGGCGCTGGCCGATCTGGATGCCGAATTGCGTTCCCTCGGTGCGCCATTGGTGGTGCGGCGCGGGCCCGTCGCGGCCGAGGTCGCGCGGGTGATCGCCGAAACCGGTGCGAGCACCGTGCACATCGCCGCGGATGTCAGCGGCTACAGCCGGATTCGAGAACGCGAACTGCGCGCCCGGGCCCGTGAATTGGGCTGTGAGCTCGTCGTGCACCCGGCGTCGATCACCGTCGTCGACCCCGCGGAGCTGCGCCCGGCCACCGGACGCACCCATTTCGCCGTCTTCACACCGTATTTCCGCCGGTGGCTCGAGACGCCGCTGCGTCCGGAGGCCGCCCGCCCGCGCCGCCTCACCGGCCCGGTCATCGAGGGAACGCCGCTGCCCGCCTACGCCGACCTGTGTACCGAGCCGACCTCACCCGAGCTGTCCGTCGGCGGCGAGCGCACCGGCCGAAAACTGTTGCGCGAGTGGCTCTCCGGACCCGTGGCCAGTTACCACACCGACAGCGACAACCTGGCCGGCGCGACCTCCGGCCTCTCGCCCTACCTGCACTTCGGCTGCCTGTCACCGGGCGAGGTGGTGCGCCGTACCGACCTGGCCACCCCCGGCGGCGAAGCCTTCGCCCGCCAGCTGGCCTGGCGCGACTTCCACCACCAGATCCTGGCCGCTAAGCCCGAACTCGCCCACACCGACTTCCGCCCGCGCCCCACTCCGCCGCGCGCCGACCCGCACGCCTTCGCCGCCTGGCGCGACGGCCGCACCGGCTACCCGGTGATCGACGCGGCCATGCGGCAACTGCGGGCACAGGGGTGGATACCCGGGCGTGCCCGCCTGCTGGCCGCGAGTTTCCTCACCAAATCGCTGGGCGTGGACTGGCGGCTGGGCGCGGATCACTTCCTGACCTGGCTGGTCGACGGCGATATCGCGAACAATCAGATGAACTGGCAGTGGGCCGCCGGCACCGGCACCGATACCCGCCCCAATCGCGTCCTCAACCCGCTGCGCCAAGCCGAGCGCTTCGATCCGGACGGCGACTACGTCCGCCGCTGGATCCCCGAACTCGCCCACCTGCCCGGCGCCCGCATCCACAAACCCTGGCGCGCAACCCCTCCCGTCCCCGGCTACCCGCCCCCGCTGGTCGAGTTCAACGGCATGTGAAGACGGCATGTGAAGCGGACACCGAGTCGCGGTCTGGCAACAATTCAGCAATGCGCGTCTCGGGGTGGGTTACGGTGCGACGGTCGGTCATGGTCGGTCTCGGCACTGCGAACGGAGCGTCATGGGTCGGAATTCGGTCGCCAGCCAGTTGGTCGATGCTCTGGTCGCCGCCGGGGTGCAACGGGTATACGGACTGGTGGGAGACAGTCTGAATCCCTTCACCGACGCGCTGCGACGGACCGAGGGCATCGACTGGGTGCATTGTCACAACGAGGAGAGCGCGGCCTTCGCGGCAGGCGCGGAATCGCTGCTCACCGGACGGCTCGCGGTGTGCGCGGCCAGTTGCGGACCCGGCAATACCCATTTGATCCAGGGGCTGTACGACGCGCACCGCAATGGTGCCTCGGTGCTGGCTATCGCGTCGCATATTCCGAGCCGCGAGATCGGAACCGGCTTCTTCCAGGAAACCCACCCCGAGCGATTGTTCGTCGAGTGCAGCCACTTCTGCGAAATGATCAGCACCCCCGAGCAGATGCCGCGGCTGACCTACATCGCCATGCAGACCGCGCTGGGACGGCACGGCGTCTCGGTCCTGGTGCTACCCGGTGACGTGCTCAGCGCCGACGCCGAAAACCGCGGCTGGAGTGCGGATCTGGTGTCCGAACCCGCGACCCTGGTTCCGCCCGCCGACCAGGTGGACCGGCTCGCCGAGGCCATCAACGACGCCGACAGCGTCACCCTGTTCGCGGGCGCGGGCGTCCGCGGCGCACACGACAAGGTCATGGCCCTGGCCGACCGGCTGCACTCGCCCATCGGGCACGCGCTCGGCGGCAAGGAATGGATCCAGTTCGACAACCCGTACGACGTGGGCATGAGCGGTCTGCTCGGCTACGGCGCGGCCTACGAGGCCAGCCACGAGGCCGATCTGCTGGTCCTGCTCGGCACCGACTTCCCCTACGACACCTTCCTCCCGCAGGACGGCCGCATCGCGCAGATCGACCGCGACCCCTCGCACCTGGGCCGTCGCGCCGCCATCGATATCGCCGTCAACGGGGATGTCGCCGCGACCATCGACGCGGTACTGCCGCTGCTGCACCAGAAGCCGAGCCGCGCCTTCCTCGACGACATGCTGCGCCGCCACGCCTCCGCCCTCGAACATGTGGTCGACGCCTACACCCGCGACATCGAGCACCACACACCCATCCACCCCGAATACGTCGCCTCGCTCATCGACGAAATCGCCGACGACGACGCGGTTTTCACCGTCGACACCGGCATGTGCAATGTCTGGGCGGCCCGCTACATCAACCCCAACGGCCGCCGTCGCATCATCGGCTCCTGGCGGCACGGCACCATGGCCAACGCGCTCCCGCACGCCATCGGCGCGCAGACGGCTTTCCCCGGGCGGCAAGTCATCTCGATCTCCGGTGACGGCGGGCTGGCCATGCTCATGGGCGAGCTCCTCACCGTCTGGCGGCACCGCCTGCCGGTGAAGATCGTGGTGTTCAACAACTCCACCCTCGGCATGGTCAAGCTCGAGATGCTGGTCGACGGCCTGCCCGACTACGGCACCGACCAGGAACCGGTGAACTACGCCGATATCGCACAGGCCGTGGGCATTCCGTCGATCCGTGTCACCGATCCCACCGAGGTGCGCGCGGCCCTGACCAAGGCGTTCGAGGCCGCCGGGCCGATGCTGGTCGACGTGGTCACCGACCCCAACGCCTTGTCCCTGCCGCCCAAGATCGATGCTGCCCAGGTGAAGGGCTTCGCGCTGGCCGCGGGCAAAATCGTGCTCGCCGGTGGCGTCGGCCGCATGATCGACATGGCCCGCTCCAACCTGCGCAATATCCCGCGACCCTGACCCCGGCGGCAACCACTCGGCACCCTTCTGAGACAAATAATGCATGGCTATTCGTCCGATCCTGATCTGCGGTGACCCCCGACTGTCCACCCCGGCCGTGCCCGTCACCGAATTCGATGATGAGCTGGCCGCTTTCGTCGAGGACCTGTTCGAGACGAACACCGCCGCCCGGGGCGCGGGCCTGGCCGCCAACCAGATCGGTGATCCGCGTGCGGTTTTCATCTACGACCTCGTGAATGCCGATGGCCGCCAGCGCGGTTACGTCATCAACCCGGTGCTCGAGACCTCCGAGATCCCCGAAACCATGCCCGACCCGGACGACGACACCGAAGGCTGCCTGTCGGTGCCGGGGGAGTGGTTCCCGACCGGCCGCGCCGACTGGGCCAAGGTCACCGGCGTGGACATCCACAACCAGCCCGTCTCCGTCGAGGGCACCGGCTACCTGGCCCGCTGCCTGCAGCACGAGACCGACCACCTGCGCGGCCACCTCTACCTAGACCGCCTCATCGGCCGCAACCAGCGCGCGGCCAAGAAGATGATCAAGGCCAACGGCTGGACCGAACCGGGCCGCTCCTGGCTCCCGGGCCAGGACACGGACCCCTTCCACGGCTAGGAGTTTCGAGGCGAACCCGGCCGTCTCCGCCATCGGCGTTCAGCGCGTGAGGGATTCGGCCGCGGCCATTGCCGCGCCGGTCAGCTCCACCGAGCGCACCCGGTCGTCGATGTTCTGGGCGTGATGCGCCGTGATGAGTTCGTCGGCCTGGACGTCGGCGGCGAAATCCTCCAGGTACGCAACGACTTCGGCGGAGGTGCCGACCGCGGTGTAGGTGGTCATCCTGGCCAGGTGCCCACCCTGCGGTGAGGCCAGGAAGGCGTCGATCTCCTCATCGGAGATGTCCCGACCCGCCGCGCCTCGCTTGATGAATGCCCGTGTCCGCGCCCGATAGGCGACCGTCTTCTGTTCCTCGGCCGCCTCGTGGCTCTCGGCCGCGAACACATTCACGCCCGCGATCACATACGGTTCGGCCAACTGCTCCGACGGCCGGAATCCGTCCCGATAGGCGCGCACCGCCTGGTGCAGCGCATCGGGCGCGAAATGCGAGGCGAACGCGTACGGCAGGCCCAGGTGCGCGGCCAGCTGCGCGCCGAACAGCGACGACCCCAGAATGTAGAGCGGCACAACGCCTTCCGCGCGCGGCACGGCCTTGATGCCTGGAATCACCGAATTGCCGGTCAGGTAGCCCTGTAGCTCGAGCACGTCCTGCGGGAACGAATCCGACGACGACGGCGTGCGCCGCAAGGCCCGCATCGTCTCCTGATCACTGCCCGGCGCGCGACCCAGCCCCAGGTCGATGCGCCCCGGGAACAGCGATTCCAGCGTCCCGAACTGCTCGGCGATCACCAGCGGCGAGTGATTGGGCAGCATGATCCCGCCCGCCCCGAGCCGGATCGACTCGGTATTGGCCGCCACGTACCCGATCAGCACGCTGGTGGCACTGGACGCGATCCGGCTCATGTTGTGGTGCTCGGCGTACCAAACCCGCTCGTAGCCACTGCGTTCCGCCGCCCGGGCCAGCGCGACGCTGTTGTGGAAGCTGTCGCGCGCGGTCTGCCCGGGCGCGATGGCGGCGAGATCGAGAACGGACAGTGCGACGGGCATGCTGGCACCGGCTTTCGTGGATCGGCTGTCGTGGTCTGTGCGGGCGGGCGCTGTGGCACCCACCCCCAATGACAATTCGATTGGCATCGAACTTATGCCCGGACGGCCGAAACCGCCCGTCAGCGACCGGTCCGCTACCGGAAATCCTCCACATGCTCGGCTGCCCAGTCCCGGACATCGCGGGCCGGACGCCCGGTGAGGTCCGCGACCGTCGTCGTGATGAGATCCGAGCGCGGCCGGAATTCGGCCATCGACAGCAGCGTCTCGATCAATGGCCGGGGGAGTCCGGCGGTCGTCATCGACTCGCGTGCCACCTCCAGCGGCAGCGCCTCGAACCGCAGTGGACGACCCAGCGCCTCGGCGATCGCCTGCACCTGATCGTCTCTACTCAAGACGCGCGGCCCGGTCACGAGGTATTTGCGCCAGGTATGCGAGTGATCGGTCAACAGCCGAACCGCCACCGACGCGATATCTCCCTCGTGCACGACCGCCGTCGGCGCGACCTCGGTCCCGCGCACCACATCGCCCGCGCGAATCTGTCCCGCCCAGCCCAGCGCGTTCGACGCGATGGTGTCCGCCCGCAGCACCGTCCACGGCACCCCCGACGCCTCGAGCAAAGCCTCCATCTCGGCATGCCGCTCCGGTATCAGATCCGATTGCGGCCCTTCGTCGTTCACCGTCGTGGACGACAGATAGACAATGCGCTGCACATGAGTGCCCAATGCCTTCAGCGCCTCGGCCGCGCCCTCGTTGCCGTGGAAAGGCCACACCAGGAAGACAGCCTCGACCCCCTCCGCCGCGGCGGTCAGAGACTCCGGCTCGGCCAGATCCCCGCCGACGACCTCGACCCCCTCCGGAAATTCGGTGGCCCCCGGATCGCGAGCCAGCGCCCTCGTCGCGACCCCCTCCGCGGCCAGTTGAGCGACAACCTGCCGTCCGACGTTTCCCGTCGCACCCACCACAAGCACCCTGTTCACGTTTTTCGAAACCCGCCCCGAGCGGGCGGAATTTCCGGAACGTCCGGGATATATCGTGGTCCAGCTCACACCCGATCGCATCGTCCCAGGTCGCGAAGATCAGGTCAGGGAACCCTTACTGGATCGAGGAATGGAATTCCGTCACACTTGTGTTGTGAAAACCGTGGGTTTGCGGAATGCGCAACAGACCGGGCACCAGAATGCGGGTGCCCGGTCCGCTGCTGCCTCCGGAACGGCGGGTGAGGGACATACCCGGGAAGCCGTCATCAAACTCCTGCTGGAGGAGGGACCGATCACCGCGACCGCCATCGGCGAGCGGCTCGGCCTGAGCCCGGCCGGGGTGCGCCGGCACCTCGACGCGCTCATCGAATCCGGTGAGGCGCGGGCCACCCGATCCGCACCCTGGCAGCAGAAGGGCCGCGGGCGTCCCGCCAAGCAGTTCCAGCTGACGGCCACCGGCCGGGGCAAACTCGGCCACGCCTACGATGACCTCGCCGGTGCCGCGATGCGGCAGATCCGGGAGCTCGGCGGCGATGCGGCCATCACCGATTTCGCGCGCAAGCGCGTCCAGGCCATCGTGGCCGGGGTCGGTGAGCTCACCGGGCACACCCCGGCCGAGACCGAGGCCAAGGCCGAGGAGATCGCGGAAGCGTTCTCCGATGCCGGATTCGCGGCCTCGACCCGGAAAGTCGGTGCGGGCGTGCAGATCTGCCAGCATCACTGCCCGGTCTCGCATGTCGCCGAGGAATTCCCGGAGCTGTGCGCGGCCGAGCTCGAAGCCTTCCGAGAGATTCTCGGAACCCATGTGCAACGCCTGGCGACCATCGCCAACGGCGACTGCGCCTGCACCACCCACGTCCCGCTCGTGGCTGTGCCTACACACGGCTCGGCCGTGGGGCCCACACACGGCTCGGCCGCGGCCAAATCGAATATCGCTCAACAGAAGTCCGCACAACCCCTCGTTGCACAGCCCGCAACGACTTCTACACACGACTCCGGAAGGAGTGCCGAATGACGACGACCACCGACCAGGTGCAGCCGCTGACCCAGGAAGAGACCATCGCGTCCCTGGGTAAGTACGGGTACGGCTGGGCCGACAAGGATGTCGCCGGTGCCAGTGCCAAGCGCGGCCTGTCCGAGGAGGTCGTGCGCGACATCTCGGCCAAGAAGAGCGAGCCCGAATGGATGCTCGACTTCCGCCTCAAGGCGCTGCGCATCTTCGACAAGAAGCCCATGCCGAACTGGGGCTCCAACCTCGAGGGCATCGACTTCGACAACATCAAGTACTTCGTGCGCTCCTCGGAGAAGCAGGCCGCTTCCTGGGAGGACCTGCCCGAGGACATCAAGAACACCTACGACAAGCTGGGCATCCCGGAGGCGGAGAAGCAGCGCCTCGTCGCCGGTGTCGCCGCGCAGTACGAATCCGAGGTCGTCTACCACTCCATCCGCGAGGACCTGGAGAAGCAGGGCGTCATCTTCCTCGACACCGACACCGGTCTCAAGGAGCACCCCGAGCTGTTCCAGAAGTACTTCGGCTCGGTCATCCCCTCGGGTGACAACAAGTTCTCCGCGCTGAATTCGGCGGTGTGGTCGGGTGGTTCGTTCATCTACGTGCCGCCGGGCGTGCACGTGGACATCCCGCTGCAGGCGTACTTCCGCATCAACACCGAGAACATGGGTCAGTTCGAGCGGACGCTGATCATCGTCGACGAGGACGCCTACGTCCACTACGTCGAGGGTTGTACCGCGCCGATCTACTCCTCGGATTCGCTGCACTCCGCGGTGGTCGAGATCATCGTGAAGAAGGGCGGCCGCTGCCGCTACACCACGATCCAGAACTGGTCGAACAACGTCTACAACCTGGTGACCAAGCGCGCCAAGGCCGAGGCGGGGGCGACCATGGAATGGGTCGACGGCAATATCGGCTCCAAGGTCACCATGAAGTACCCGGCCGTGTGGATGACCGGTGAGTACGCCAAGGGCGAGGTGCTCTCCATCGCGTTCGCCGGTGAAGGCCAGCACCAGGACACCGGCGCGAAGATGCTGCACCTGGCGCCGCACACCTCCTCGAACATCATCTCCAAGTCGGTGGCGCGCGGCGGTGGCCGTGCCTCCTACCGCGGTCTGGTGCAGGTCAACAAGGGCGCCTACGGCTCCAAGTCGACCGTGAAGTGTGATGCGCTGCTTGTCGATACGATCAGCCGCTCCGACACCTACCCCTACGTCGACATCCGCGAGGACGACGTGACCATGGGCCACGAGGCGACCGTCTCCAAGGTGTCCGAGGACCAGCTGTTCTACCTGATGAGCCGCGGTCTCACCGAGGACGAGGCCATGGCGATGGTGGTGCGCGGCTTCGTGGAGCCGATCGCCAAGGAGCTCCCGATGGAGTACGCCCTGGAGCTGAACCGCCTGATCGAACTGCAGATGGAAGGAGCCGTCGGCTGATGGCCGTCGAGAACGTTGCCGAGGCCGCTGAGGCTCGTACCCCGGCGTTGAACAAGGGCGAGGTTTTCGCCTCGTTCGATGTCAACGCCTTCGAGATCCCCTCGGGTCGTGACGAGGCGTGGCGCTTCACCCCGATGCGTCGCCTGAACGGCCTGCACGACGGCACCGCCGTGCGGGACGGACAGGCCACCGTCGAGGTGTCCGCGCCCGCCGGCGTCACCGCCGAGACCGTGGACCGCACCGACGCCCGCTTGGGCCAGGGCGGCACCCCGACCGATCGTGTTGCCGCGCAGGCGTACTCCGGTTTCGAGCAGGCGACCGTCGTGTCGGTCGGCGCGGAAACCGAAGTGGCCGAGCCGGTTACGGTCACCATCACCGGTCCGGGCGAGGGCAGTACCGCCTACGGGCACCTGCAGATCCGCCTGGGCAATTTCGCCCGCGCCACCCTGGTCATCGACCAGAAGGGCAGCGGAACCTACGCCGAGAACGTGGAATTCATCCTCGGTGACAGCTCCGCGCTGAACGTGATCGTGGTGCAGGACTGGGCCGATGACGCCGTGCACGTCACCGCGCATCACGCCAAGCTGGGCCGCGACGCCACCCTGCGCCACACCAATGTCACCCTCGGCGGCGATGTGGTGCGCCTGACCGGCAATGTCCGCTACGCGGGTCCCGGCGGCGACGCCGAGCTGCTGGGCGTGTACTTCGCCGACGACGGCCAGTTCTTCGAGCAGCGTCTGCTGGTCGATCACTCGCAGCCCAACTGCAAGTCGAACGTGCAGTACAAGGGTGCGCTGCAGGGTGATCCGACCTCGAACAAGCCGGACGCGCACACCGTGTGGGTCGGCGACGTCCTCATCCGCGCCGCGGCCGAGGGCACCGACACCTACGAGGTGAACCGCAACCTGGTTCTCACCGACGGCGCGCGCGCCGACTCGGTGCCGAACCTGGAGATCGAGACCGGCGAGATCGTGGGCGCCGGGCATGCCGCCGCCACCGGTCGTTTCGATGACGAGCAGCTGTTCTACCTGCGTTCGCGCGGCATCCCGGAGGAGGTCGCCCGCCGTCTGGTGGTGCGCGGCTTCTTCTTCGAGATCCTGCAGAAGATCACCGTCCCCGAGGTCCGGGAGCGGCTCGAGGCGGCCATCGAGGCCGAGCTCGCCGCTGTCGGAGTCTGACACCCGAACTTTCCCATCCCGCAAAGGAATCCGAAATCCGATGACCACCCTGGAAATCAAGGACCTGCACGTCGAGGTCGCCAACCCGGACGAGACCGGCGAGCCCATCAAGATCCTCAAGGGCGTGAACCTGACCATCAAGTCGGGCGAGACCCACGCGATCATGGGCCCCAACGGCTCCGGCAAGTCGACCCTGTCCTACGCCATCGCCGGCCACCCCAAGTACACCGTCACCAGCGGTTCGATCACCCTCGACGGTGAGGACGTGCTGGAGATGTCGGTCGACGAGCGCGCGCGTGCGGGCCTGTTCCTGGCCATGCAGTACCCGGTCGAGGTTCCGGGCGTCTCGGTTTCCAACTTCCTGCGTACCGCCGCCACCGCCATCCGCGGCGAGGCCCCCAAGCTGCGTACCTGGGTCAAGGAAGTCAAGGAGTCGATGGGCGAGCTGGAGATCGATCCGGCCTTCGGCGACCGCTCGGTCAACGAGGGTTTCTCCGGCGGTGAGAAGAAGCGCCAGGAGATCCTGCAGCTGAGCCTGCTCAAGCCCAAGATCGCCATCCTCGACGAGACCGACTCCGGCCTCGACGTGGACGCGCTGCGGATTGTTTCCGAGGGTGTCAATCGTTACAAGGAGCGGGAGAACGGCGGCATCCTGCTGATCACCCACTACACCCGCATTCTGCGCTACATCCAGCCGGACTTCGTTCACGTGTTCGTGGGCGGCAAGATCGTGGCCGAGGGCGGCCCCGAGCTGGCCGAGGAACTCGACGCGAATGGCTACGTGCGCTTCACCTCAGCAGCTGTAGGAGCCTAAATGACAAGCACCGTGGGGACTCTCGACGTCGCTCGGATCCGGGCCGACTTCCCGATCCTGAGCCGGACCGTGCGCGACGGAAAACCGTTGGCGTACTTGGATTCCGGTGCGACGTCGCAACGTCCTCTCCAGGTGCTCGACGCCGAGCGGAACTTCCTGCTCGAGCACAACGCGGCCGTGCATCGCAGCGCGCACCAGCTCGCCGAGGAGGCCAATGAGGCCTACGAGGCGGCGCGCGCGGCGATCGCGGCGTTCGTCGGCGTCGGCGCGGACGAGATCGTGTACACCAAGAACGCGACCGAGTCGCTGAACCTGGTGGCCTACGCCTTCTCCGACGACCGATTCCCGCATCGCGTCGGGCCCGGGGACGAGATCGTCATCACCGAGCTCGAGCATCACGCGAATCTCGTTCCGTGGCAGGAGCTCGCGCGCCGCACCGGCGCGCGCCTGAAGTGGTACGGGATCACCGACGACGGGCGCATCGACCTCGATTCGCTCGAATTGTCCTCGGCCACCAAGGTCGTCGCCTTCACCCACCAGTCGAACGTGACCGGCGCGGTCGCGGACGTCGCCGAATTGGTGCGCCGTGCAAAGGAAGTCGGCGCGCTCGTGGTGCTGGACGCCTGCCAGTCGGTGCCGCACATGCCGGTCGACTTCAAGGAGCTGGGCGTCGACTTCGCCGCCTTCTCCGGGCACAAGATGCTGGGCCCCTCGGGCATCGGCGTCCTGTACGGTCGGCGCGCGCTGCTCGAGGAGACCCCGCCGTTCATCACCGGCGGCTCCATGATCGAGACCGTGTACATGGATCACTCGACCTTCGCCCCGCCGCCGCAGCGGTTCGAGGCGGGCTCGATGATGATCTCGCAGGCCATCGGCCTGGGTGCCGCGGTCGCGTATCTGAGTAGCATCGGTATGGAAGCCGTTGCGGCGCACGAGCACACGCTCGTCTCCGCGGCCCTGGAGGGTCTCGGCGCGATCGAGGGCGTGCGCATCATCGGCCCGACCGAGAACGTGAATCGCGGTGGCGCGGTGTCGTTCGTGGTGGACGGCATTCACGCCCACGACGTCGGCCAGATCCTCGACGATCAGGGCGTCGCCATCCGCGTCGGCCACCACTGCGCGTGGCCGCTGCACCGGTACTTCGGTGTCGCCGCGACCGCTCGCGCCTCCTTCGCGGTGTACAACACCGTCGCCGAGGTCGATCAGCTGGTCGCCGCGGTGCGGAAGGCCCAGAGCTTCTTCGGAGTTGCATAGATCATGCGCATGGAGCAGATGTACCAGGAAGTCATCCTGGACCACTACAAGCACCCGCATCACCGAGGGCTGCGCGAGCCCTTCGGCGCGGAGGTGCACCACGTCAACCCGACCTGCGGTGACGAGGTGACCTTGCGCGTGAACATCGACGACAAGGGCGATGTCACCGACGTGTCCTACGACGGGCAGGGCTGCTCGATCAGCCAGGCCTCCACCTCGGTGCTCACCGACCAGGTCATCGGCCTGCCGGTGCAGCAGGCGCTGAAGGTGGTCGAGGCGTTCGACGAGATGATCACCTCGCGCGGCACCCTCGAGGGTGACGAGGACGTGATCGGCGACGGCATCGCCTTCGCCGGCGTCTCGAAGTATCCTGCCCGCGTGAAATGCGCCCTGCTGGGCTGGATGGCGTTCAAGGACGCCGTAGTACGAATCGCCTCCGCGGAGGAAGTCAAGAAGACCATGGGCAACGGGGAGTAGAGATGAGCGAAACCGAGCAGCAGGCCGTCGAAGCGGCCCCCGTCGAACTGACGCCCGAGGAGATCCAGCACCTCGACGACATGGAAGAGGCGATGCGCGACGTCGTCGACCCCGAACTCGGCATCAACGTCGTCGACCTGGGCCTCGTCTACGGCATGACCTTCGAGGACGGCATCGCCAAACTCGACATGACGCTGACCTCCCCGGCCTGCCCGCTGACCGACGTCATCGAGGACCAGTCCCGCAACGCCCTGGTGCGCTCCGGGCTGGCCGAGGACCTCCAGATCAACTGGGTCTGGATGCCGCCGTGGGGTCCCGACAAGATCACCGACGACGGCCGCGAACAGCTTCGCGCCCTCGGCTTCACCGTCTAGGCCGGTACCGCAATACCTTTGGTGGGGACCGATCCGACATGGATCGGTCCCCACCGCTGTCATATGCGATGCGGAACCCGGATGCTGTCGAGATGTTTTGGGTGAAACACTGTTTCGGGCACGACAGCTGTGGAGGAAACCTTGTCTTACGGGATCATGCCGTACGCCGTTGACCTGGAGGGGATTCGCCTCTTCGGCTCATACGGGCAGGAGTTCGTGGACGAGACGCTCGCGCGGGTGCACCCGCATATGCTGTCTCGGCTGGAAGGCCCGGCCCTCGGCGATGATGCCGAGCCGCAGGACCTGATTCGGCACCTGCTGCGGGGCGAGCCGATGATCCCGGGCATCGGGCAGTTGTACGGCTATGCGCTCGAGGCGGTATGCGATGTCCACGGACGATCGCTGAGCAATGTCGGCTGGTCCGGTATGCGATTCGGGTATTTCGAGGTGGTGGGGGCGGCATTGGCCGCGATCGGGGTCGACTTCGATCCCTCCTCGCTGGTCTTCGGCGGGGTACCGGCCCAGCTGCCGGAGATCGACGGCTTCCCGAGCATCGGATCCCTCGATATCGACGAGATCGAGTCTCTCGCAGCCACGTTCGCCGCCGCGAACCCGGACCTGCTGACCGACGCCGGTATTCGCGAGTCGGTCGGCCAGATCGAAGGATGGCTGCGCCACTGCCGTCGGCAGGGCAACGGCCTGGTCTGCTTCTACTACTGATCGACCGGCGTCCATTCCAGCCGTGCCAGGCGATCCTGCCTGCCGATCACGTAGTCCCACATCAGAGCGGCGACCAGCCGCGGGTCCGCGACGGTGGTTTCGACCTGAGTCCCGTCATGGTCCACGCATTCGAGGCTGTAGCGCTGAGGTGCGATGCGGTAGGTCTGGGCGAAGAAGGCATCGTCGCCCTCTCGCCAGAGAATGAGGAACGGCGTACCCGCGATCAGATGCAACCGAGGTATCCAGGACCGCAACTGGGTCGGCGACACCGAATGGTGGGTGATCTGCCCGCCGATATCCACGCTCACATCATCACGCGGCGCGTCATCGGTCGCCGTGCCCCCGTGCGCGTCGTGCACCGCGAACATGGTGCCGCCCACCAGTTCCCGGATCCACCGCTCCGCCCTCGGCCCGGCATGGTCCGGCACTCGGACCCGCACCCCATCACCCACCACCTCGACCGACATCCTGGCCGCCCACACCGGAATCTCATCGTTCCACCGGTTCAAACCCTCGACGATCGGTCCAAGACTCCGCGGCATCGAAACCCCGTCCCGACTCGCCAGGTACTCGGCCGCGGCACTCGACTCCGCGATGGAGGCAATCGGCAGAACAATGAATTCGCAACTCACCACCTCAACCTACGTGCCGAATCCCCGACCCACCGACCCGATCTCGCTGCCGACTATCGGGATTCACCTCACCCGGCGAGAGTCGTATCGATGGGGTAGCGGGCGTCGAGGCCGGTGCGGTCCTTGTAGAAGAAGTTGAGGACGAGGTCGTCTGCTACTCGGAATAGTTCGTCGCGGCCTTCGAGTGGGGCGACCCAGTCCATGGGGAGGGCTTGGAGGCCGTGGATGGCGCCGATGAGGTTGCCTGCTACCGCGCCGGTGGAGTCGGAGTCGCCGGAGTGGTTGACGGCCAAAAGGAGTCCGGAGCGGATGTCGCCGGTGCGGTAGGTGTGGAGGGCACAGTAGACGGCGATGGCGAGGCATTCCTCGGCGCACCAGCCCGCGCCGATCATCTCCAGGCGTTCCGGGGTGGGGTCGCCGAGGTGCGCGACGGCCAGGGCAGCGGAGAGGGCGGAGATCGTTTCGGCTGCCGACGGCATCGCGGTGAGGCGATCGATGGTGTCGCGCACCGCGATCGGCAATTCGGCACCGGCGAGCACACTGTCGATGATCACCGCGAACGCACCGGCCGAGAGGTAGCCGGTCGGATGGCCGTGGGTGAGCTGGGCGCATCGCATCGCGGCGTGGAAGGCCCGGTCCGCCCCGAATCCGGCCAGCCCGAACGGCGCCGACCGCATCACGGTCCCGCACCCCTTCGAATTCGGATTCACCGGCCCGGGCCTCCCGAATTCCGCTGCGGGCAGATACTTCTCGGCCTGCCGCCGCATCCCGGTCAAACACGCATTCCCGGGAGCCCGCGTCGCATACAGAAACCGCTGCCCCGCCAGCCACCCATCCGGCTCCGCCGCCGGCCTCTCCTGCTGCTGAGTATCCCGCCACCGCAAATAGGCCCGCCGCAAACTCTGCGCCGGATCCACATCCCGCGGACACCGCAACAACCCCTCCGCGGTAAACAACGTCATCTGCGTGTCATCGGTAATCTGCTGCGGCGCACCCGCTCTCGGACCCGGCAGATACCCCGTAACCCCCGCCGCCCCATACCGCTTCCGAATCTGCTCCAACGACAAAAACTCAATGGGCCACCCGAGCGCATCCCCGACCGCCCCACCCAGCATCGCCCCCCGAACCCGATCGAACAGCCGCTCATGCTCCTCCACGCCCACCACCCTATTCGGTAGACGATCATGTGCCCGCTCGGCGCGTGCGAACGCGCTCGGGTCCGGTGGCGGCTGGCCCCCGTTACGCTGGGGTGCATGGCATTACGGACCGTTTTCACGGACCTGCTGGGTGTCAGGCATCCGATCGTGTCCGCGCCGATGGGTGGTATCGCGGGCGGGGCGTTGGCTGCCGCGGTGTCCGAGGGTGGCGGGCTCGGGTTGGTCGGGGGTGGCCGATCCGATGCGGAGTGGGTTGAGCGCGAGTTGCGGATTGTCGCCGAGCGCACCGAAAAGCCTTGGGGGATTGGTTTTCTGGCGTGGGGGACGACGCTGCCGGTGGTGGAGTCAGCGCTGCGGTATCGGCCGCGGGCGGTCATGGTGTCGTTCGGGGATGCGCGGCCCTTCATCGCACCGATCAGGGATTCCGGTGCGATGTTGATGATTCAAGTGACGGATATGGCCGAGGCCGAGCGGGCGGTGGAGTTCGGGGCGGATGTGATTGTGGCGCAGGGGACCGAGAGCGGTGGGCATGGGGCGCGGCGGGGGCGGTCGACGTTGACGTTTGTGCCTGCCGTGATCGATCGGGTCGCGCCGATTCCGGTGCTCGCGGCGGGTGGGATCGCGGATGGGCGGGGATTGGCGGCCGCGTTGGCGTTGGGGGCCGCGGGGGCGTTGATCGGGACGCGGTTCCAGGCGAGCCTCGAGGCGTTGGCGGAGCCGTTCGTCGGGAAGGCGCTGATCGAGGGGCGCGGTGAGCAGACCGAGCGCAGCGATCTGCTGGATATCGTGCGCGAGGTGGGCTGGCCGTCGGAGTACACCGCGCGCACGCTGCCGCATCCGATTCTCGAGAAATGGCGTGGCAGGGAAGGTGAACTCGCTCACGACGAGGCCGCCAAGCGGGCGTATCGCGAGGCTGTGGCACGCGGTGAGCTGCCGCCCGGACCGGTGTGGGCAAGCGAGGCAGTCGATCTCATCGACAGCCTGCAACCGGCCGCGGATCTGGTTCCGGCACTGGCAGCGGAGGCGGAGGCGGCGCTGAACCGTGCCACCGCAGGTCGTACGCGGGAATGACGGCCGCATCACCGTAGGATTCCCGGGTGACCTATGACGACTTCGACGGATTCGAGCATCTAGACACCTCCACCCTGCCGGAACGGCAGCAGCGAATCCTGTGCACCATTCGGGATTGGGTGCAGCGCCACGGGTATTCGCCGAGCACCCGGGAGATCGGTGATGCCGTCGGATTGAAGTCTGGTTCGTCGGTTTCGCGGCATTTGCGCGAATTGGAGGAGCGCGGATTTCTCAAGCGCAGCGAATCGGTCACCCGGCCCATGGATGTGCGGCTGTTCCTGAAGGCGTCCGCACCGCAGCGGCAGCAGGACGAGAACTCGGTGCCGGTGCCCGTTGTCGGCGATATCGCGGCCGGAACCCCGATCCTGGCCGAGGAGCACACCGATGACGTGCTCTCCCTCCCACGCGAACTGGTCGGTCGCGGAACCGTCTTCGGCCTGCGGGTTCGCGGCGATTCCATGGTCGACGCCGCCATCTGCGACGGGGATATCGTGGTGGTGCGCAAGCAGCAGGAGGCGCACACCGGCGAGATCGTGGCGGCCATGATCGAGGGCGAGGCCACGGTCAAGGTTTACCGCCGCACCGGTGGCCATGTATACCTGGAACCGCGCAACCCGGCCTATCCGGTGATCGATGGCGACAAGGCCCAGGTCCTGGGTAAGGTCGTCTCGGTCATGCGCCGGGTCTGAGCGTCTGGCATGATGACGCCCGTTATCACCTTCCATCCCCCGGGAGTATCGAATGTCGTTGCTGCGCAAGGCCAGTATGGGCCTCGCCGTTACGTCGATGGCCGCGATGGGCACCGTGGCCGCCGGACCCGCTTCCGCGGCGGACGCGGAGCCGGGCTTCACCGCCACCTCCGGTGACCTGTACGGCGCGTTGGCGCTGTCCAAGAGCACTGGAAATGTCGCCTATGCCGTGAATTACGGCAACTGGGACACCGCGGACGGCGCCGCCGTCGAGAAGTGCGGTGGCGGCGATTGTGCCGTCGTCGTGCACTTCGCCAATGCCTGCGGTGCGGTCGCCCAGGGCGCCGACACCCGCTTCGGCTGGGCCTGGGCCCCGTCGAAGTCGGAGGCGGAATCCTCGGCCATCAATGTGCTCGGCAAGAGCGCCCCGTCCTTCCCGGACACGGGCTCCTCCTCGCCGCGCCAGGCCAAGATCATTCTGTCGGCCTGCACCGACAACGCCAGCTGACAAGCTGTCGATCGTCGCAGGCAAGCCGTCGAGCATCTCAGCGCCGCACCGGATTCGTCCGGTGTGGCGCTGATTTGTTTGCCGGAAGCCGTTTCCCAGCAACATCACCGCCTCGGCGGGGATGATTTCCCGGTGGACGACATCACCTACGAGGACACCCGGTTCGCCCTGCACGCCGCGGCCGAACTGCTGATCGCCGGTCCGCAGTACCGCCGCTTCGGCAGCATCCGCATGCGGATCGTGCTGGGCGGCTTCACCGGCATGAAATGGCCGGTGTCGGTCACGGGCACCGATCTGGTCTGGCCGCAGGGCCGCATCCGGCTGCACGGCACCTACAGTGACCTCGCCGCGACCGCCGGTTTCGAGGCCGACGCCCCGCCCGCGGGCCTGTACTCCGACGGCACCCGCATGGACCCGGACGAGCCCTTCACCGTCGACACCGATGCCGCCATCGCCGTGCACGACTGGTTCGCGGTGGGGGACACCGCATTACGCCGCTTCGCCGCCGAACAGCCGGTGCTGTGGCCGGAGCATTTCGATCTGTCCGTGGCCGTCGACGAGGTCAACTACGGTGTCTCGCCCGGAGATTGGGACCACCCGCAGCCCTACGCCTACGTGGGTCCGTGGACGCGGCGGCACGGTGAGTTCTGGAATGTGTCGTTCGGGGCCATGCGGCCGCGCACCGAGGTGCCGACGGTGGAGAGCCTGCTGGAATTCTTCCGTGAGGGGAGAGCGCATGCGGCGCACGACAATTGACGGCTCTGCCTCAATCGACGGCGCTGCGTCAGTGCACCCGTGTCTTGGCCACGTCGCCGTTCTCGGTGCCCAGAATGAGGGTCCGGGTGTCGTCCGGGTTCACCGCGACCGAGGTCAGTGGCTCGATGCTCAGCAGTGTGCAGCTGGTGTGCGCGATCGGGTCGGCACGCACGAGCTGCCCGGTGCCGGTAGCGATGTAGAGCGCGCCGTCCGCGCCGATCGCCAGATCGTCGGGTAGCAGCGGCGGGCTGAGCGGGGCGGGAGCCAGGTCGACGGCGACCGAGGTCAGCCCGGGATCGGCGATCGGCATGGCGACCACGCGTGCGGTCGAACTCTCCAGCAGGGTCACGTAGAGGACATCGCCGTCCGCGACGACGCCGTCGGCGCCGGAGCCCATGGCCGCCAGCGCGTTTCGGGCGCGCTCGGTCCAGTCGGCGTCGACGGTCCCGTCCGCATGGATGCGCTCAACGGTGTTCGTGCTGGTATCGGCGACGTAGAGGTTCCCGTCGCGGTCGAAGGCGGCGCCATTGGCCTGCCCGAGTCCGGAGACGAAGACCTCGGGCTGCGGTGCGGGGGCCTCGGGGTCGAACCGGACCACGCCGCCCTGCTTCGCGGCTCCGGCGATCGGTGAATTGCCGTATGTCACATAGAGCAGGCCATCCGACCCCAGGCGAACCGCGCCCGGGCCCGTCACGGGCACACTGGCCACCAGCCGGCCGTCGTGGTCATAGCGCTCGACCACATTGCGGAGGCTTCGCGCGATCCAGATATCACCGCGCTGTCCGAACGCGAGGTTCTCCGACCAGTCGAGTAAGGGCGCGCGAGTGGGTAATCCCATCGCGACCTTCGCGGTGGAGCAGGATTCAGCGGTCGTGGCGGGACTGTCGGCGGCGGCCGGACCCGCGAGCGTGGTGGCGGCGGCCAGCAGCGCCCCGATTACCGCACCGATGGCCCGAGCTCTGGAGTCCGATTGCGGCACAGCTGTTCCCGGTCTCGGATCCGGCATCGAGATGTTTCCCTTCGGTGGGGCGATGATCAACCGGTAGCGTAAACCGCCTGGTCTACTCCGGCAATGCGTTGGCGCCGGTGGTGTCGCGCACGCCGCGGAGCAGCGTTTCGACGTCCTCTCACCGCTTGGTGGCGCGATGGGCCCGGACGCGTTCGCGATTGCCGCACGAGGCCGACGAACACCAGCGGCGGGGCTTGCCGCCGGTGGGTGTGACGAACACGGTGCCGCAGGTATCGGCCTCGCACTGATGTAGTCGATCCCGCTCGGGACCGGTGAGCAGGTCGATGGCATCGCGGGCGATCAGGCTGAGCGCCTGGCCGGGGGAGAGTACGGCGCAATCGAGATGGAAGCCGTTCCGCTTGTCCCAGAGGAGTTTTCGTGGCGCCTCCGGGCGTGCGGCGAGGTCATTCACCGAGGTGAGCGCGGTCGAAGCGGGTGCCCGATCGGATGCCGCCGCCTCGACCAGCTCGTAGACGGCCTCGCGTAGAGCTCGCGCGGCCGCGAGATCGCGCTCGCCGCAGTCCTCGATCTCCAGCTCGTGCGCGCCGAGCCAGGCGCGCCAGGCCTCGACATCGGGCAGCCGCTCGATCGGCGTCCCCGTGAACCGTTTGCCGACCGTCGCCACCAGATCGAGGCTGATGTGCTCGGTGATCGCCACGATCCCACCTCCATGTAATGGGTTGACACGTTACAGCATACCGGCGTAGTAATGATTCGAACCATTACTTCGCGGATTCGGAGCTCCTCCAATGCCTTTCGCACGCGTGACCATCGCCAACCCCGACGTCCCCGCCGACACCCAGGCGGCCCTGGCCGCAGACATCACCGCCCTGCTGGAGAAGGACCTGCTCAAGGAACCCGAAGTCACCGTGGTCCAGATCAATCTGGTTCCGGCCGACCGCTGGTTCGTGGCCACCGCCCGCCCCGTCGAGGCGACCGGCGCCCACCTCGAGGTGAGCATCACCGCGGGCACCAATACGGCCCAGGAGAAAGCGGCCTTCATCGAACACGCCTACGCGGTGCTCGCCGACCGCCTCGGCCCGCTGCCCGCGGCCGCCTACGTCGCCCTCTACGAGCTCGACGGCGAAAGCTACGGCTACAACGGCGTCACCCAGCTGGCCCGCCGCCGCCTCGATCCCGCCGAGAAGGATTGAGCCGGAGGCTCTTACGGGTGGGTGGGTAGCGGCTCGGTCGAGTTGTCCGCCAGCGCCGCTTCGACATTGGCGATTCCGGCCCGCACACCCATCCCGTAGCCGTCCTCGGCCAGATCGACCAGACTGGCGCGCGCCGAATCCAGATGCCGCCGCGCAGTCTCGAAAGCGCCCAGGCGGCGGTAGTTGTCCGCCAGGTTGAGGTGCAGCGACGGATAGAAACCGCGCACACTCAGCCCGGCGTGATGAGCCTGTGCCCGTTCGTCGGTCAGCGAATCAGCGGCATCGAGAGCACGAATGTCCCACGTGAGCGCATCCGCCGCATGCTCTTCCAGATCCGCCAGAAAATGCGCCAGCGAAACCCGATGCAGCGGATCACCGCCCGCGCCGATGGTCGCCCACAGCGCCGTCAACCGCTCCCGCGCCGCCGCCGTATCCCCTTGTCGGCCAAGGGTTACGGCGTCATTGATGGCGATCATGGTCTTGTCGACGGCGGTCATGACATCGACGGTAGACCCGGGGTCCGACAACTAGCGTGGCCGCTCCCGGTGCGAGCCCCGACGAGGCGGGGCCATTCGACGCCTATCGGCCGTTTATTCATCACGGGTACGCATTCGGCATCACCGACAAGCGAGCGGGGGCATTCGGCGATGACCAGTCAGACGATCGGTTGGGTCCAGTTGGCGGTTGTGTTCGCCGCCCTCCTGCTTCGCCTCTTCGCCATGGGCTGGGTGTTCGTGCTGTTCGCCGCGTTCTCGTTCGGCACATTGCCCGTACTGGCATTCGGTCCGCTGATCCTGACCGGCTTCTTCGGCGGCCAATGCACCCATCCGGCCGTCTTGGCCGCTGACGGCTTCCTCCTACTGAGCGCCTCGACCTTTCCCGACACCACCGACGTGGAAGGTGAAGTGCTCGTACCGCTACTGGCGATCATCCGCTGGGACGCGCACCTGGACGACAGCGGCCCAACAGCCAAGATCCTCTTCATCCTCGGATACCTCGGCATACTCGGATACCTCGCGAGCCTGCTCGCCGCGTGGCTGTGCTGAGCACACAGCAACTCTGAAAGGCGATGTGCGACAGGGCGGCACCGGTGAAACGGGCCAGCAAATAGGTCCGGCCACCCGGCATAGCGGCCTTCGCCTATCGACAAGTGATTCGCCGTTGATCCAGCCGTTGAACTGAGGAACACGTGGCCCCTGATACTGTCGGCCAGTTTGGCGACTCCGAGCAGCCCGCGAGCCTCGGTGAGCGGTGCTTTGCCGGGCGACGGTCTGGCACGGTCGCCGGTTAGCGGGAGGGTCGGCCGTGCCGTCCGTCTCCGGCAATGCGGCCGCGGCGGATGAGATCTCGCTTGGTGCCGGGGCCGAGAGTGACCTGCTCGTCCTCGCCGGAGATCGCCTCATCGGGATTGGGCCGCACGAACAGCGTGACGGTGGTGCCCTCGGTGAAGCCGTTCTTGCGCATCATTCCGGCCGAGGCGGAGTTGTGCAGCTCCACATCGGTGACGATGCGCCGCGCGCCGTGCTTGAAAAGCAGGTCGCAGCAGGCGGTCATGAGTTTGCCTGCGACACCGCGCCCCTGCATGTCGGGCGAGACCGCGATCCACTCCAGGTACGCCCAGTCCTCGCGCAGCTCGAATTCCATGGAGGCCAGCACGAATCCGACCACCCGATCCGAGTCCACCGCCACCCAGCACGACTTCCCGGCACTGTCGAGGTGCTCGGCCACCGAGGTCAGCGACCATGAGGTGTAGGGCTTGGCGTGGGTGTCGAACACCTGGTAGCCGAGGTCGATGACCTGACGCAGGTGGCCGAGGCCCATGGGGACGATGGCGATATCGGGTTGGATGGATATGTCGGATTCCATGCCCGACAGTTTGCCAGCTGGGTGCTGGTTGGCCGGGGACCCGTGGCTGGCGATGCCGCGCGAGTGGCGTGGTATCAGGGCGTTGGGAATGGCGTGGTCTCAGGCGCCCTTGCGGGTCTGCTTGGCCGGGGCCTTCTTCGCGGCGGCCTTCTTGGCGGGCTTCTTCTCGGCGGTGGCCTTGCTCGCCTTGGCGGCCTTCGCAGGCGCGGCCGGTGCTGTGCCGGCCTTGCGACCGGAGGCTTCCAGACTCCGCTGCAAGGCGGCCACCAGGTCCACGACTTCGGCATCCATCTCCGGCGCGGCCGCTTCGGGCGCCCGGGTCACCTTGCTGGAACCGCTGGCGATCGCCTCGTCGAGCAGCTTCTTCAACTCGATCTGGTACTCGTCCACGTACAGGCTCGGATCGAAATCATCCGACAGCGTGTCGACCAGTGTCTCCGCCATCTGCAGTTCCTGCTTCTTGGGCTCGGCGACATCATCGAGCTTGTCGAAGGCCACCGACCGCACCTCGTCGGGCCACAGCAGCGTCTGCAACACCAGCACCCCGTCGCGCACCCGCAGCGCGCCCAGCCGGGTCTTCTGCCGCAGCGTGAAATGCACCAGCGCCACCCGGTCCACCCGCTCGAGCGTCTTCGCCAGCAGCACATAGGCTTTCGGCGTCGTCGAATCGGGTTCCAGATAGTAGCTCTTGTCGAACAGAATCGGATCGATCTGCTCCGACGGCACGAATTGCAACACTGGAATTTCGTGCTTCTCCGCCGCCGGAAGCTTGGCGAAATCCTCGTCGGTCAAAATCACCCGGTCCCCGTCCGGGGACTCATAAGCGCGATCGATATCGGAATACTGCACCGGCTGCCCATCCACCGTGCACACCCGCTCGTACTTGATCCGCCCGCCGTCCACGGCGTGGACCTGGTGAAACTTGATGTCGTGATCTTCCGTGGCGGTGTAAACCTTCACGGGAACATTGACCAATCCGAACGCGATGGAGCCCTTCCAAATGGACCGCATGGCCCCGATACTACGACGAATCGGAGATTTCGCCCGGTAACCGACCGAACAGTTACCAGTGCTGCCAATGCAGGACACGGTCGCGGGGGACGCGCACCGCGGGTTTGAAATCGGTGCCGAGCGTATAGGCCAGGGGCAGGAAGGCCGCGAGCATCACATCGTCATAGGGCACGCCGAGGATTGCCGACCGTTACCGGACGCCGTCGAACACCCGCGACATGGTGCCCGGCTGAACATTCATCCGCACCAGATCGTCCTGGGTCAGGGGCGCTGCCTCGCCGTGTGCGAGGGCCCGCCTAAAGACCTCGGCCACCTCGCGCCGCTGCGCCGCCTCGGTCACCACCAGAAAATGCCACCGCTGCCGGTTGCGTCCGGTCGGCGCCCCACTCGGATCATTACAACGTAGGACCGTTGATCATCTACTGTCAAACAATCTGCCTGGAGATGGTCTGGTACGGAACCAGACCGGGTTGTCGGGCAAATAGCGTGCACATGGCGGGATCGGCGGGTGACACTGGAGCGATGGGGAGTCGCGGTAGGGAGCGGACCTTCGACCGGCTGACCAGGCTGGTCGCCGCGGGGCTGGGCACCACGGATCTGATCGACGAGGCCGGGGTGCTGCTGGCCACCGCCGTTCCGCACGACTGCGGGTGCTGGCACACCACCGATCCGGACACGCTGATCGAGACCGGGTTCCGGGCGCACCATATGCCGCCGCCGGATGCGGAGGTGGCGCGGTTCGCCTACCTGCCGGACGACTTCAATTCCTTCGTGCGGCTGGCGGGTGCGCAGCGGCGGGCCGGGGTGTTGACCGAGGCCACCGAGGGGCGACTGGAACGCAGCGTCCGGTATCGGGAACTGCTGCGGCCCAACAATATTCGGGGAGAGCTGCGGGTCGCGCTGGTGGCCGACGGGATGTGCTGGGGGAATATCTCGCTGTTCCGGGGGACCCCGCACGACTTCACCGCGGATGAGGCGGAGTTCGCGCATCAGGTGGCGGGCGTGCTCGGACAGGGGCTGCGCACCGCCGGGGTGCGGGCGCGCGCCGCGGTGGACGGCGGCACGGCGTGGCCGGGCGTGCTGGTCCTGGGCGCGAGCGGAGAGGTCATCGCGGCGTCGGGGCCCGCACGGGCGTGGCTGGCCGAACTCGGCGCGCCGGGAGCACCGGATCTCGCGCCGCTGCCGTTCGCGGTGCTCGCGCTGGCGGAACGGGCCCGGATGGAGGGCCAGGCCGCCTCACGGGTGCTCGGGACCGGCGGACGCTGGGTGTCGCTGCACGCGTCCGCCACCGCCGTCGATGTGCGGCCCGCCGGGTTCGAGGTGAGTCTCGTTCTGCAACAGGCGAATCCGGGTGCGGTCGCGCCACTGCTGTACGCGGCGTTCGGGTTCACCGCGCGGGAGCGGGAAATCGTGGAGCTGGTGGTGCGCGGGTGCAGCACGGCCGAGGTGGCGGAGCGGCTGTTCATCTCCCCGCTGACGGTGCAGACCCATCTGACGTCGATCTTCGGCAAGGCCGGGGTGCGCAGCCGCCGCCAGCTCACCGGGCTGATCCACGCCGACGGTGCGGGCCTCGACTAGACAGTGCGGGCCTCGGCCGGATACCAGATTTCTGGTATGGGCCGGGCGGACCGCCGCCCATAGCGTTTCCAGCATGGAACTGAACGTGCTCGATCCGGCATTCCGGCCGGACTCCGACGAGGTCGTCGCCGCCCGCGCCGAGAGCTGGTACGCGCGCACCCCGATCGGCTTCGCGATTCTGCGGCACCGGGAGGCGACGGCCCTGCTGGCCGATCGCCGGGTGCGCTGGGGCGGGGTGGATTTCCTTGCCGCCCAGGGTATTACGTCGGGACCGGCGGTGGAGTGGATGGGATCGGTGCTGCCGAGCATCGAGGGACCGGCGCATACGCGCCTGCGGCGGCTGGTGAGCAAGGCGTTCACCCCGGCGGCCGTGGACCGGTTGCGACCGGACATGCGATCCATCGCTGAGGAGCTGATCGCGCCGCTGGCGCAGGCGGGCGAATGCGAGTTCATGGCCGAGTTCGCCGACCGGTATCCGGCCCGCGTCATCTGCGAATTACTGGGCGTGCCAACCGAACTCCGCGATCAGTTCCGCCGCCTGCCCAATGATATCGGCCTGATCTTCAGTGTGTCGGTGGCCGCCGAGCTGGATCGCATCGAAGCGGCGCTGGCGACGCTGCACGCCATCATCGACGAGCTGCTGGAACAGCGCCGGGCCACACCCGGCCCGGACCTGCTGACCGAGCTGCTCGCCGCCGAGGAGGCCGGGGACCGCCTCTCGCCCGCCGAATTGCGCACCATGACCAGCGCGCTGCTGTTCGCCGGTCAGGACACCACCCGCCAGCAGCTCGGGCTGGCCATGCGCACCTTCCTCGACCATCAGGACCAGTGGCGACTGCTGGCGGCCGACCCGGCGCTCGCGCCGCGGGCCGTGGCCGAGGTCATGCGGGTCGCGCCGTCGGTCAACACCATCTGGCGCGTCGCCGAGGAGACCTTCGACTTCGCGGGGCTCACCATCCCGGCGGGCAGCTTCCTCAATATTCTCGTCAATGCCGCGCACACCGATCCGGAGGTCTTCGGCGACAACGGCTTCGACATCACCGCGACGCGATCGGCCGCGCAGCTCGCCTTCGGCGGCGGCATCCACTTCTGCCTGGGCGCGCCGCTGGCCCGCGCCGAACTGGCCGAGGCACTGCCGATCCTGGCGCGTCGCGTGCCGGAATTCAGTGCCGCGGGCCCGATCGTGCACGGGCCGAACCTGGGTCCGGTCGGCCCGATCGAGCTGCCCCTGCGATTCGGCTAGCCGCGAATACTCCAGTCGTAGTTCGCGTTACACGATGTTGGCGTCGATGAGCAGGGTCCAGATCTCGCCTTGATCGACGACTTGCACGCCGAGCTTTTCGGCCTTGGTCAGTTTCGCCTCGCCGACTCCGGCGCCGGTGATGAGCATGTCGGTGTTGGCCGAGACCGAGGATGCCGCTGTGGCTCCGGCCCTCTCACACAGGCGCTGGAAGGTCGGACGGGCGACCTTCTCGCCCGAGCGCGGGTCGCTGATGGCGCCGGTGATCACGACGGTCTTGCCTTCGAGGGGTGCTCCGGCGGCGACGACCGGGGGTAGATCCTCGGTGCGGACGTCGAGGGAGACACCGTACTTGCGTAGGCGTTCGAGTTCGGGGCGCAGGCGGGTGAGGTGTGCGGCCAGCGACGCGGCGACCTTCGGCCCGATGTCGTCGACCTCGACCAGGCGGTCCTCGCCCGCGTCGGCGATCTCTTCCAGCGAGGCGAATCCGGCGCGGGCCAGGCGGGCGGCGGTGCCTTCGGAGGCCATCGGGATCGCCAGCCCGATGAGGGCGCGACGCAGGCCGACCTGGCGGCTGGCGTCGATGGATTCGATCATCCGGGTCGCGGATACCTCACCGACGCGGTCGAATTCGAGCAGTTGCTCCTTGGTGAGGGTGTAGAAGTCCGACGGGTTTTCCAGGATGCCGGCCTCGGCGAGGCGCTCGATCCACTTCTGCCCGACGGCGTCGATATCGGCCGCCGCACGCGAGGCCCAGTGGATGAGCCGTCGCACGGTTTGGGCGGGGCAGGACACGTTGGTGCAGAACAGTTCCCGGCTGTTGCCCTCCTCGGTCACCGGCTGCCCGCACGACGGACAGGTCGCGGGTGCGACGATGTCGACCTCGGCCCCGGTGCGCGCGGCGGCGTCGAGCACGCCCGCGACGAACGGGATGACATCGCCGGCGCGGCGCACCAGGACGGTGTCGCCGATCTTGATGTCGCGGGCGCGGATGACTTCCTGATTGGCGAGGGTGGCCTTGGTGACTGTGGTGCCTCCGACGAACACCGGCTCCAGCCACGCCACCGGCACGATCTTGCCGGTTTTGCCGACGTCCCAGATGACTTCGCGCAGCAGGGTGGTCTTCTCCTCGGCGGCGAATTTGAACGCCAGCGCGCCGCGCGGGGAGTTGGAGCGGGTGCCGGCGGCGGCGTAGGCATCGCGGTCGGCCAGTCGCAGGACCGCGCCGTCGAGGTCGTAATCGAGTGCGGCCCT
>NZ_BAFX01000083.1 GCF_000308815.1 Nocardia concava NBRC 100430 | reverse complement strand
CCCGAACGGGTCCCGGACTTCGCCCGCCGCCCCTGACCCGCCCGGATCAGGCGTTCGCGGGAACCGCGGTGAGCGCGGACAACCGCTCGAACTGGTCCTGGGTCAGCGATACCGCACCCGCGGCGATGTTCTCCTCGAGGTGCGCGATCGAGGTGGTTCCTGGAATCGGGAGCAGGGTGGGGGAGCGGTGCAGCAGCCAGGCCAGTGACACCTGTGCCCGGGTGGCCCCGACCTCGGCCGCCACCTCGGCGAGCGGGCCGTCCACCTCGGCGTGCGCGCCCCCGGCCACCGGGAAGAACGGAATGAACGCGATCCCGTGCGCCGCAGCGTAATCCACGACATCCTCGTGGTGGCGATCGCCGAGATTGTAGAGATTCTGCACGCTCGCGATGGGCGCGATCTCGGCCGCCTCCCGCAACTGCTCGACCGTCGCCTCCGACAGCCCGATATGGCGCGCCTTGCCCTCCTCGACCAGTCGCGCCAACGCGCCGATCTGATCGGCGAGCGGGTAGTTCGGGTCGATCCGATGCAGCTGCAACAGGTCGATGCGGTCGAGTTTCAGCCTGCGCAAACCCAATTCGGCCTGCTGGCGCAGATAGTCCGGATGCCCGAGCGGCACCCATTCGGTCGGCGAGGGCCGCAGCACGCCGATCTTGGTCGCGACCACCACATCCTCGCGATAGGGATGCAGCGCCTCCGCGACCAGCTCCTCGTTCTCACCCAGTCCGTACGAATCCGCGGTGTCGATGAGGTTTGCCCCCAATTCGACCGCCCGCCGCAGTACCGCCACGGCCGCCGCCCGATCCGCCGGCGCCCGCCAGATGTGTCCCATGCCCGGTTCGAAACCGGGTTCCGGCGCTGCCGCCAAACGCATGGTGCCGTAACCGATCCGGTTGACCGGAAGATCGCCGCCCATCTGGAATTCCGTCATCGTTCCTCGACTCCCTCGTGCGTCGTGCCGTTACGGGGCGAATGAACCGCAACTCCCGGGGATTCATTCCGGGCTCGGCACGGGGGATCGGCTTGCGGCGTCCGGGACCCCTCGGTTACCGGACGCCGTGTGGGCGGAACTGAATACTGATCCGCGGCCCGACCGGTCGCTTCGTCTTGGGAATCGCATGCTCCCAAGTTCTTTGGCACGACCCGCCCATCACGATGAGATCCCCGTGCCCGAGCGGATACCGCACACTCGCCCCGCCGCCGCGCGGCCGCAGCAACAACGCGCGCGCCGCACCGACCGACACGATCGCCACCATGGTGTCGTCGGTCGCCCCGCGCCCGAACGTATCCCCGTGCCAGGCAACGCTGTCGTTGCCGTCGCGGTAGTAGCACAGCCCGGAGGTGGTGAACGGCTCCCCGAGCTCCTCGGAGTAATACGCGCTCAACGCATCCCGCGCCTCACCCAGCACCGGATCCGGTAGCTCCTGCCCCTCCTCGTAGAAGCACAGCAGCCGAGGCACATCCACCACCCGGTCGTACATGGCCCGCCGATCCGCCCGCCACGGCACCTCCGCCGCCAGCCGTTCGAACAACTCATCCGCCCCGCTCAACCACCCCGGCAGCACATCGATCCATGCGCCGTCCCCGAGTTCGGTGCGCCGGATCCCTTCCAGCGCCCCGACCCCGACCTCCCCGAACCCATCGAGCAGTGATCCCTGCAATGGCGTCGACATGCGCACGAACCTACCACAAGATCGAACATGTGTTCGGATATTTCGGCTAGACCCGGACCGGCTCTGGCTGACGGGCCGTCACCGAGCGATGCAGACAGACGAAGAAGAGGGTGAATCCGATGGTCATGAGGATGTGGGCGCCGCCGGAGAGGTGGGCGAACAGGTCACTTTCGGTGCGGCCCTGCACGGTTCGCATGCCGATCGCGGTCATGCAGGCCACCACCCACAGCAGGCCCACGTTGAAGGTCCAGAAGAACCAGGCGAACAGTTGCTGGGAGGAAAGCGTGAACTGTTTTTCCAGGACCAGGACTATCAGGAAGAACAGCGTGCCGAGCGCCAGCAGGTGGGTGTGAACGACCGCGAGTTCGGTCTTCCCGGTGAAGTCGTGGGACTTCGTGTACTCGCGATAGAACAGGCCGGACAGCAGTCCGAGCAGGGTGTAAAGGGTCGCCGCGTAGTAGAGCTGCTTCATCACGAGCATCACGATAGAACAAAAGACCATTTAATGGAACAGTGTTCTAGTTACTAGTCCGATGATCGTGTGCGCGGTACGCTGATCCGGTTGCGGGTGGGTCGTCGGCAGGAGGAAATGGATGTCAGCGGAGCAAGTGGTCCGGTTGCGTGATCGGCGTGAGCAACTGACGCTGCGGACCATCCTGACCACCGCACGACGACTGTTCGCCGAAAGTGGATACGCGGGGACATCGATTCGGCAGATCGCGCGTGAGGCCGGGGTGGCGCCGCAGACGATCTACTCGCACTTCGGCTCGAAGGCCGGTGTGCTGCGGGGACTGATCGACCTGCTCGAAGAGGAGGCCGGGCTGATCGACCTGCGGGCCGAGGCCCAGCGCCTCGACGACCCCATGGCGTTGATTCGCATGCTGGCCAAGGGAAGTCGGCAGACCCGCGAGCGGTGCGGTGACATCCTCACCCTGCTGCATGCGGGTGTCGGCATCGACACCGATCTTGCCGACGCGTGGGCAGACGCCATGCGCCGCAACCGTGTTGAAATCGACGCGATCATCGTGCAGATCCGGGATACCGGCAGAAAACTCGACGCCAATGCCACCGACGTCGCGGTCGCGTTGATGACCGACGGCGTCTATCACAGCCTGGTCGGCGAGGCCGGTTGGACGCCCGCGGCGTACGAGCGGTGGCTCACGGACACGCTCGCACGCCTGCTACTGGGCTCCGAGCCGGCAGTCGGCCGATAGGTCAGGCGCGGACCTGATCGTGTTGCTTCACGAAGTCCAGGAACCGGGGGATCACCTTTTCCGGTATGGCCCATAGCATTTCGTGGCCCACACCGGGGTAGATGTCGACCACCGCGCTCGGAATCAGTTCGCGAACACGCTGTGCGCCGACCTCCGGATCATTGGCGACCGTGGTGGCTCCGAAAAGCACCATCAGCGGCGCGGTAACCGCGGTGAGCTGCTCATCGGTGAGCGGTCGTTCCCAAGGCATGGCCATGCGGAACCTGATGGCACTCATGGCCAATTCCCACTGCTGCTCGGTGAGCTCGACTCCCGGCGTGAGCCACTGCAGGAGCTTGGCCATCCGCTTGCGTGTGGGCACCATGCCGCCGATGAGGAACTTGAACAGGACACTCCACCGCGGTTTGGTGAAGGTCGCGCCACCCGGTTCGAGCATGGTCACACTGGCCAGCCGCTCGGAGTGATGCACGCCGACCAGCAGCGAAAGCCATGAGCCGACCGAGTATCCGGCGAGGTGCACACGCTGGGCGTCCAAGCCGTCGAACACCTCGAGCAGCCAGGCGACGATGTCGGCCTCGTCGCGCAGGGGAGCGGTCTGCTCGCTGCGCCCGGCCCAGCCGAGCGGATCGACCGTGTACACGACGCGGTCTCGCGACAGTTCCTCGATGACCGATTCCCAGAACAATCCATTGCCCGGCATGCCCGGTAGCAGCACGATGGGCGTGTCGGACCCGGACCCGGATTTGCGTACCCGCGTGGTTCCGTACGACGTCTCGAGATCGAAATCGGTTGACGGCACCGGCCATTGCGCGGCCATGGCGTCATAGGCCCGCAGGTACCTCGCCTCGGCCTTGGCGCTGATGAAACGTCCGATCTTGGCGGCCATTCGGCCTCCCCTTCCTCGTTGAAGCTTCGGTCTGTGACGGCGGGTTCACTTGGCGTGCGGGGCGTCCACGGGATCGTGCAGGGTTGCGAAACCCAGGATCCGGTCGAGGACTGCATCCTTGTCGCGCCCCTGGAACAGCAACCCGTGTGTCGCGCCGGGATAGATCTCCACCTCGCAATGCGGAATCTGCTGTCGCGCACGGGCCGCGGCGGCCTCGGGGTCGCCGAGCACCGACTCGGCACCGTAGATGAGCAGGGTGGGTGCGGTGATCGCCTGCAGTTCTTCGTCTTTCAGCCGCTGCGGCCACGGCGAGCGCGTCTTGTAGCCGAGTCCGGCCTTCGCGCAGGCCATTTCCTCCTCGACCGGGACATTGCCGGGCATCAGCCATTCGGCCGCCTTGCGCATGTTCTTCACCGACGGCGGAATGGCGTAGCGAATCATCTTGAACAGCACGCCCCACGGCGTCTTACCGACCGCCCCGCCCGGCTCGACCAACAGCAGGCTCGCGATCCGCTTCGATCCGTCGACCGCCGCCATGAACGCCCGCCACGCGCCATCGGAATAGCCCATGACGTGCACGTGCGGCAGCTCCAGCGCCGCGAGTGTCTCGTCCAGCCAGGCCGCGTAATCGGCCCGGCCGGTGATCGGCGCGGTCTGCACGCTCAGTCCCGGCCCGCCGATGATGTCGAGCGCGTACACGGTCCGCTCGGCGGCCAGTCGTTCGATGATCGGATACCAGACCGCCCCATTGCCCATCACCGGCGGATCAGTACCAGCGGAGCCCCCGCGCCGCTGCCGCATTTTCGGACATGTGTTGTCCCGTAAGCAGTTTCGACGTCGAACTCGGTGGCCGGAACCGTCCACAGTTTCGACAGTGACGCATAGGCCCGCAGGTAGGCGTCCCGTGCCGCCTCGCTCTTCCATTGCCCGATCTTGGCCATCGCGCCTCCCCGTTCATCATCGTTGATGGTATGAACGTACCATAAAAATGGTATGGGCGTACCATCAAAAACTTCGCACCCCCGGGAGTCACAGGAGAGCTGGTCACATGCCGCGTTTGGTCGATCACGAGCAGCGGCGGCAGGAAATCACCACCGCCGCACGCAAGGTCATCGCCACCGGTGGGCTCGACGCCGCCACATTCCAGGCAGTCGCCGCCGAGGCGGGGATCTCGGTGCGGCTGATCCAGTACTACTTCGGGACGAAGCGGGATCTGATGCTGGCGACGCATCGGGCGGTGGTTGAGGACTGGGGGAAGGGATTCGCGGCGGCGCTCGGCGGATTGGGGCCTGATGCCACGCCGCGGGAGGTGATTCGAGCGGTATCCATCGGGCTGATTCCACTGGACGATGTTCGGCACCAGGACAATCTGGTATTCGCGGCGTTTCACGCGGCGAATCTGACCGGGAACACCGTCACCTCGGAGGAGATGATGGGCGCGCCACGGTATCTGATCACCAGCTTCACCGAGCAGCTACGGCGCGAACGGCCGGATGAATCCGATGCGCGCGCAACAGAACTCGATGCGGAGCTGATCGTGCTCGCGGTGACCGGGGTCAGTCAGGCGGTGCTGGCCGGTGGCGCCACCCGGGAGCGGGCGGTCGAGTTGCTCGACCACATGCTCGACCGGGTGTTCGCACCGGAGCGGCGTTAGGACTGCTGCTCGCCGACCTGGGCGCGCACGAAATCGACCACCGCGTCGGTGAATTCGTCATTGGCGTCGCTGGCGGCGGTGTGGGCCGCCGTACCGATCTCGGCGTAGTCGGCGTGCGGCACCAGGGCCCGGAAGGCCGCGACGCCCTCATCGCTGACCACATCGGAGAGCGCGCCGCGCACCAACAGCACCGGAATCTCCAGCTGCCGGGCCGCGTTCTCCAGCAGCTCGGTGTGCACATCGATCGCCTCGCCGCGCCCGTCGCGCGGCCCCGCCATCATGGCCGGATCCCAGTGCCAGTACCAGCGGCCGTCGGCGCGCTGACGCAGATTGCGCTGCAGCCCTTCGGGATTGCGCGGCCGACGGCGGTGGGGGAGATACGCGGCGACGGCGTCGGCGGCCTCCTCGAGGCTGGCGAAACCCTCGGGATTGCTGCTGAGGAAATTGATGACGCGCTCGACGCCCTTGCGCTCCGGCCGCGGCACCACGTCCACCAGCACCAGGCCCGTAATGCGTTCGCGCTCAGCGTGTGTGGTGGCCAGAAGCCCGGTGAGACCGCCCATGCTGGCGCCGACGATGAACGCGGGCTTGTCGAGTTCGCGCAGCACCGCCATCAGGTCCTCGACCATGGCCTCGCGGCGGTAATTGCCGTCGGGATCCCATTCGCTGTCGCCGTGCCCGCGCGCGTCGAGGAGGACCGCGTGCATCCCGGCCTTGGCCAGGGCCAGCCCGGAGTCCTTCCAGGATCCGCGGGTCTGCCCGCCGCCGTGCAGGAACACCACCAGCGGGCCGTCGGCGGGTCCCCAGCTGTCCCCGGCGATCCTCAGCCCGCCGTGCCCGGTGAAGCTCACCCGGGCGGGTTCGGTGAATTCAGCGTCATTGCTCACCCCTCGAGCATCGCACACCTCGGTTTACGGTGTATGAAGACCGGCCGGTAGCAAGAATCGCGGGTCGTCGGTGGGGGAGAAGGCCAGGGTGCGCACCGGGTAGGGGATGGTGATGCCTTCCTCGCGGTAGCGCCGGTGTAGGGCCTTGATGAATTCGCTGATCAGCAGGTACTGGTCCTCGTATTGCCGGGTGCGCAGCACGACCCGGAACTCGATGCCGGAATCGCCGAAGGTGTGGAACCGCACGCGCGGATCCGCGCCGGCGAAACCCTCGTCGAGTTCCTTCATGACCTCGCGCGCCACCTCCAGGGTGACCGCCTCGACGTGTTCGAGGTCGCTGTCGTAGCCGGTGGAGACCTCGACCATGACCGCCATGTCCTGTTCGGGGCGGTGGAAGTTGGTCAGGATCGCGTCGGCGAACTTGCGATTGGGCACGATGATGAAGTTGCCCGGAATGTCCTGGATAGTGGTGGTCCGCCAGTTCACGTCGTGGACCCAGCCCGCCTCGCCGGTATCGAGCTTCACGAAATCGCCGGGATTCACCGTCTTGGATGCCAGGATGTGCACGCCCGCAAAGAGATTCGCGAGGGTGCCCTCCAGTGCGAGGGCGATGGCCAGGGCGCCGATGCCCAACGCGCCGAGCAGGGGCGTGATCTGCAGGCCCACCGAGTCGAGGGTGATCAGCACGCCCAGCGCGAACACCACGACCCGGGTGATCGTGGTGAACAGACTGACCGACCCCGAGATGCCGGTGATCCGCTTCGCCACCGTGGTCACCACCTCGGCCGCCAGCCGGGCCACCGCGTAGGTGATGGCCAGCATGAAAGCCGCTTCGAGAATCTGATGAACCGCACGGGGGGAGAACGGCAGCCCGGTGGGCAGCGTCAGCGCGATGAGCAGGCCGGTCAGCGAGGCGAGCGGCACCGCGAGATCGCGGGCCAGGCCGAAGGCCATGCGGTGCACGGCCAGATTACGCGCCGAGGTCTTGGCGGCGATCCGGTCGACCAGGCGGCGGGCGGCGATGCCGACCAGCGGGCCGAGCACGGCGAACCCGATGGCCAGGGCCCAGATCAGCGACTTGTTCATCCGAGATTCCTCCCAGCAACGGTGGTGGGGTGGAACGCCAGCAGGCAACTCACGGATCATAGCGAGCCCGCTACCAGCACGAACGCGGACCCGGACGGAGATCCGGGTCCGCGTGCGGGGTCGGCGGTCAGGCCGCGGGGGTGGGTTCCGGGTCGAGGTATTCCTCGCGAATCTGCTTGGGGCCGAAGGGCCAGATCTTCTCGACCCGGGCCCAGAGCAGGAAGGCGACGATGCCCAGCGCGGTCCAGGCCAGGGACCATTCGATCGGGTGGACGCCGGGATTCGCCTTGTCCGCATAGCCGTAGATGACCGCCCAGCCGATGCCCGCGACCACCGCGGGCAGCGGATAGAGCAGCATCTTGTAGGGGCGCGCGAGGTTCGGTTGGCGGCGGCGCAGCACGGCCAGCGCGGCGATCTGCGCGAACGCCTGGACGATCACCATGACCGTGGTCAGCAGCGAAATCAGCACGGCCAGTGGCGGATGCGTGGCCGAGGTTCCGACATGCCGGGCGAAGACGAACCCGGCCGCGGTGATCGCGCCCATCACGATCAGGCCCAGCATCGGGAATTCGTGCTTGGGATGCAGGCGTGCGAAGGACCGGAAGAAGACGCCGTCGCGGGCCGCGTCGAAGGGGACGCGCGAGCCGCCGAGCAGTCCGGCGAACACCGATGCGAAGGCGGTGATGAGGATCAGCACCGTCACCACATCGGCCGCGCCCTTGCCGATGGTCTTCTCGAGCACCGCCGAGGCCACCGATTGCGAGGCGACATTGCTCGAGTCGAGCATGTCGTGCCAGTCGATGACGCCGAGCACGCCGATCTGCATGCCGAGGTAGATCACCATGACCGCGAGCACGGCGTAGATGATCGAGCGGGGGAGCACGCGGCCCGGATCCTTCACCTCCGCACCGATGTACGCGGTGGTGTTGTAGCCCAGGTAGTCGTAGATGCCGATGGTCAGGCCGGAGGCGAAGCCCAGCCAGAAGCTGCCGCGCCCGAAATCGATGGCGTGATCGGGCCAGGTGAAGGCCATGCTCGGGTGGAAGTGCGTGAAGGACGCCAGGATCACCGCGGCCACGGAGACGATCATGACCGCCCACATCACCACGGTGATGCGGCCGATGGAATCGATGCGCCGCCACAGCAGAAGCAGCACCAGCGCCACCACCGCGAGCCCGACGATATCGCCCTGCCCGGTGGTCATGGACGGCCACAGGTAGGTCAGGTACTGCACCAGTCCCTGCACGCCGGTCGACATGATCAGCGGAATGAAAAGTATTGCGGTCCAGACGAACAGGAACGGCATGAGCCGCCCGCTGCGGTACTGGAACGCCTCGCGCAGGTACACGTAGGTGCCGCCCGCGCCGGGCATGGCCGCGCCGAGTTCGGCCCAGATGAGCCCGTCGGCCAGGGCCAGCACCGCGCCGGCGACGAAGCCGATGACGGCGTGCGGACCGCCGAAGGCCGCGACCATGAGCGGGATGGTGACGAAGGGTCCGATGCCGACCATCTGGCTCATATTGATGGTCGTGGCCTGGAACAGGCCGATTCTTCGGGGAAGTGTGCGGGGGCCGGTCATGGCTGCCTCCGTGTCGCGCTGGGGCGTAAGGGTTTTGTAAAGTTAAATTCCTTTACTATCTGAGTCAAGTGGTGCGGCCGATTGTTTACAGTCGGATCGATGACGGATCGGGATCGGAGTGCGATGGACGAACTCCCTTGGAACAGGCAGCGTTTGCGCAGCAACAATGAATGGCTGCTGCTCGAGCAACTGCGCACCGCCGGGCCCAGCTCGCGCGCCCAGCTGGCCCGCGACACCGGGCTGTCCAAGCCGACCGTGTCGAGCGCCCTTGCCACACTGCAACAGCACGGGTTGGTGCGCGAGATGGGGACCGTCGTGCCCGAACGCGGGCGCACCGCGGTCGTGTACGAACCCGACCCGACCGCGGGCTATGTCCTCGGCATCGACGTCGGCCGCGCCTTCCTGCGTACCGCCGTGGCCGACCTATCCGGAAAAGTGCTGTCCCGCACCGACATTCCGAATCGCGCCCGGACGGCCACCGCCCTCGCGCAGACCGCCGCGGAAGCGGTCCGCGAGACCCTCGCCGACGCCGATGTCTCCGTCGATCGCGTCGTCCACACCGTCCTCGGCAGCCCCGGCGTGTTCGACCCGCAGGACGGCCGCATGCACTACGCCGTCAACCTCCCCGGCTGGGGTCGCGCGGGCCTGCTCGACGAACTCCGCGATGCCCTCGGCGTCTCGGACCTGTCCGTCCACAACGACGCCAACCTGGCCGCCCTCGGCGAATACGCCCACGGCGGCGGCCGCGGCAGCCGCCTGTTCGTCTACGTCCTGATCGGCACCGGCCTGGGCGTCGGAATCGTCTCCCACGGCGAGCTTTTCACCGGCGCGCACGGCGCGGCAGGCGAAGTCGGCTTCCTCCCCGCGGCTTTCGGTGACCCGGCCGCCGGAGCCTCCCGCCGCGGCGCCCTCGAAGAGGCCGTCACCGCCGACGCCGTCGTCCGCGCCGCCCGCGACCGAGGCATGACCGGCCGCCTCACCGCCAAGCGCGTCTTCGACGCCGCCCGCGCGGGTGACCCCCTCGCAACCGCGGTCGTCCGTCAAGAGGGCGAACGAATCGCCTTGGTGGTAGCCGCCGTCACCGCCGTCCTCGACCCGGACGTCATCGTCGTAGGCGGCGGCCTCGGCCGCAGCGCCGACCTCCTCCTCGACCAAGTCCGCGCCGCCCTCCAACGCACCACCCCCCTCCGCCCAACCGTCCGCCCCAGTGAAGTGGGCGACGACGCCGTCCTCCTCGGCGCAATCGCCACCGCCCTCCGCACTGCCCGGCCCCAAGTCTTCGACCGCCGAACCCCGAACACTCAATGACGTTTGGTTATTTTTCGGCAATTCGGGAACTGCTGGCGATGCCACATCACTGCGATTCAAAGGAGGAGATCTCATGCGATTCGCCAAGACGGGTGCCGCGGCCGCGATCCTGGTAGGTGTACTGACGGCCGGAGCCGGTGCCGCGCACGCCGACCAAACCATCACGGTGACCGCCGACCTACTGGGCTGTGCGGCACGAGCCGATATCGACGTCTCCGGGCTCAACGCCGTCGAGCCCGGGAGCTCGGTGACGATTTCCGACGGGCTGGCGGCTCAGCTGCGTCAGCACGGTTGCCTGCCCTGACCGGCGCGGCGACAGGTGCGCGCGGCCGCTGTGGCGTGAACCGTGCCACAGCGGCCGCGAGGCCGTATTGCTGTGGACTTGCTGGTGAATCGGGGTGCGGCGGGTTCCGGCAGGTCGGGGGCGGTGGGACGGTCGCGCATCGGGCTGGGTTGCGGAGGGGGTGCGGGGTCGGGGGCCGGTCGGCGCGCTGGTAGGGTTGCCGCTCGAAAGACATCCTTTAACGGACCGTCCCGTGAGGCGGGGAAGGAGGTCGGCATGGCTGTGCCCGAAGACCGGGCGGCCAAGTCGGGCGCTGGTGAGTTCTCGCAGCGGCACGACCCGGACCGGGTCGAGACCGGACGCGAGCTGCTTTCCGATTCGGATGTCGGCCGGACGATCGCGCGTATGGCGCACCAGATCATCGAGAAGACGGCCCTGGACTCCGGTGACCCGGCCGTTGCCCGCGTGGTGCTGATCGGAATCCCCACCCGCGGAACCACTCTCGCCCATCGCCTGGCGGGCCGGATCGAGGAATTCTCCGGCGTGCGCCCCGCGATCGGCTCCCTGGACATCACCCTCTACCGCGACGATCTGCGCTCCAAGCCGCATCGTCCGCTCGAGCGCACCTCGGTGCCCGAGGGCGGGATCGAGGACGCGCTGGTGGTGCTGGTCGACGATGTCCTGTTCTCCGGCCGCACCGTCCGCTCGGCACTGGACGGGCTGCGCGATCTGGGCCGCCCGCGCGCGGTGCAGCTCGCCGTGCTCATCGATCGCGGCCATCGCGAACTCCCCATCCGCGCCGACTATGTCGGCAAGAACGTTCCCACCGCCCGCACCGAGGACATCTCGGTACTGCTGCGCGAGCACGACGGCCGCGACGGCGTGTACCTGCGTCAGGAGAGTGACAAGTGAAGCATCTGCTGTCGGTCACCGACCTGGACCGCGAGGCCGCCACCGGTTTGCTGGACGAGGCCGAGCGCTTCGAGCAGGCGCTGCTGGGCCGCGAGGTCAAGAAGCTGCCGACGCTGCGCGGACGCACGGTCATGACCGTGTTCTTCGAGAACTCCACCCGCACCCGCGTCTCCTTCGAGGTGGCGGGCAAGTGGATGAGCGCCGACGTCATCAATGTGAGCGCGTCGAGTTCCTCTGTATCCAAGGGCGAGTCGCTGCGCGACACCGCGCTGACCCTGCACGCGGCGGGCGCGGACGCGCTCATCGTGCGGCACCCGGCCTCGGGCGCCGCCCATCAGATCGCGCGCTGGTTCGCCGAAATGGACGAGGCCGCAAGCGGTTACGCCGGTCCCGGACCCGCGATCATCAATGCCGGTGACGGCATGCACGAGCACCCCACCCAGGCGCTGCTGGACGCGCTGACCCTGCGTCAGCGCCTCGGCGACCTGGAGGGCAAGCGGGTCGTGCTGGTCGGCGACATCCTGCACAGCCGGGTGGCGCGCTCGAATGCGTTCCTGCTCAAAACCCTTGGCGCCGAAGTGGTCCTGGTCGCGCCGCGAACCCTGCTGCCGGTCGGCGTCGAGGCCTGGCCGGTGCGGATCTCCGATTCCCTGGACGCCGAGCTGCCGGGCGCGGACGCGGTCATGATGCTGCGCGTGCAGGCCGAGCGCATGAACGGCGGCTTCTTCCCGTCGGCGCGCGAGTACTCGATCCGCTACGGGCTCAACGAGCGCCGCATGAAGATGCTCGACGAGAACGCGGTGGTCCTGCACCCGGGTCCGATGCTGCGCGGCATGGAAATCGGCTACACGGTCGCGGATTCCCCGCAGGCGGCCGTGCTGCAGCAGGTCAACAACGGGGTTCATATGCGCATGGCGGTGCTGTTCCGCCTGCTGGTCGGAACCGACGAGGTGGTCGCGTGATCGGGTCAGGCCCGGAGGCGGCAGCCTGCGTAACCACGGAGGGGCCCCGAGCGCGCGGAGAGGAGACAGCATGAGCGTCCTGATCAAGAATGTCCGTCTGTACGGCGAAGGCGACCCCGTCGACGTGCTGCTCGCCGATGGCGAGATCCGCGAGATCGGCGCGGGCCTGCAGGCCGACGACGCCGAAATCGTCGACGGCACCGGCCAATTCCTGCTGCCGGGCTTCATCGACCTGCACACTCACCTGCGCGAGCCGGGCCGCGAGGACACCGAGACCATCGAAACCGGTTCCGCCGCAGCGGCTCTGGGCGGCTACACCGGCGTGTTCGCCATGGCCAACACCAGCCCGGTCGCCGACAACGCGGTCATCACCGACCACGTGTGGAAGCGCGGCCAGGAGGTCGGCCTGGTCGACGTGTACCCGGTCGGCGCGGTCACCGTGGGCCTCGAGGGCAAGCAGCTCGCCGAAATGGGCACCATGGCAACCGGTCTCGGCCAGGTGCGCATGTTCTCCGATGACGGCATGTGCGTCTACGACCCGCTGATCATGCGCCGCGCGCTGGAGTACGCGAACTCGCTCGGCGTGCTCATCGCCCAGCACGCGGAGGAGCCGCGGCTGACCAAGGGCGCTGTCGCGCACGAGGGTCCGACCGCCTCGCGCCTGGGCCTGGCCGGGTGGCCGCGCGCCGCCGAGGAGTCCATCGTGGCCCGCGACGCGCTGCTGGCCCGCGACGCCGGCGCCCGCGTGCACATCTGCCATGCCTCCACCGCGGGCACCGTCGAACTGCTGAAATGGGCCAAGGCCCAGGGCATTTCGATCACCGCCGAGGTCACCCCGCACCACCTGCTGCTCGACGACTCGCGCCTCGAGACCTACGACGCGGTCAACCGGGTGAACCCGCCGCTGCGCGAATCCTCCGACGTGGCCGCGCTGCGCCAGGCTCTGGCCGAGGGCGTCATCGACTGTGTGGCCACCGACCACGCCCCGCACGCCGACCAGGACAAGTGCTGCGAATTCGCGGCCGCCCGTCCCGGCATGCTCGGCCTGGAGACCGCGCTGTCGATCATCGTGGAGACCATGGTCGAGCCGGGCCTGCTCGACTGGCGCGGCGTCGCCAAGGTCATGAGCGAGAACCCGGCCCGGATCGTGGGCCTGGACGATCAGGGCCGACCCCTCGCGGTCGGCGAACCCGCCAACCTGGCGCTGATCGACCCGGCCGCCGAATGGACGGTCGAGGCCAAGGAATTGGCGTCGATCGCCCGCAACACGCCGTACCAGGCGATGACCCTGCCCGCGAAGGTGACCGCCACCTTCCTGCGCGGCCGGGCCACCGTCCGGGACGGCAAGATCGTCGCCGGTTAGCGGCGGGTGGGGAACCGAGGAGGACCGTAATGGAGCGCACGCTGCAAGTGGTGGTGTTGCTGGCGCTGTTCGCCGGATGCCTGGGGCTCATGTACTGGGCCTGGACCGGTAGGGCCAAGAAGCAGGCGAACGCGATCGGCGAGTTGCCGCCGATTCCGGCCGACTGCGGCGCGCAGCTGCTGGAGCCCACCACGGGGCTCTACCTCGGCAGCACCCTCGCCCCCAGTTGGATTCAGCGAATCACGGTGGGCGACCTGGGTTTCCGCGCCACGGCGGAACTCACTCGATTCGAGCGCGGCATCCTGCTGGAACGGGATGGCGCGGCGACGATCTGGATTCCCCAGGAATCCATCACCGCGGTGCGCGCCGAGCGCGGGCACGCGGGCAAAGTTATGACCGAAGACGGTGTGCTGGTGATTCGCTGGACATTGCCGACCGGGACCGAGGTGGATACCGGTTTCCGCGGCGATGACAAGGACGTTTACCCAGCATGGACCGGAGCAGCTACGAAGACGGGAGACGAGGCATGAGCAGCGGCGATACCGCAGTGATGGTGCTCGAGGACGGCCGCGTGTTCCGCGGGACGACCTTCGGCGCCGTCGGACAGACTTTGGGTGAGGCGGTGTTCTGCACCGCCATGACCGGGTACCAGGAGACCCTGACCGACCCCAGCTACGACCGCCAGATCGTGGTGGCCACCGCGCCCCAGATCGGCAATACCGGCTGGAACGACGAGGATGACGAGTCCGGCAAGATCTGGGTCGCCGGTTACGCCGTGCGCGACCCCGCGCGCCGCGCCTCCAACTGGCGCTCGAACCGCACCCTGCAGGCCGAGCTGGAGAACCAGAACGTGGTCGGCATCTCGGGCATCGATACCCGGGCCCTGGTGCGGCACTTGCGCACTCGCGGTTCCATGAAGGCCGGCATCTTCTCCGGCGAGTCCCTGGCCGACTACGAGGAGATGCTCGCCCGGGTCAACGGCCAGCCCTCCATGCTGGGCGCGGACCTGGCCGGTGAGGTCTCCACCGACGAGATGTACACCATCGACCCGGTCGGCGAGCACCGCTTCACCGTGGTCGCGGTCGACCTGGGCATCAAGTCCAACACCCCGCGCATGTTCGCCCAGCGCGGCATGCGGGTGCACGTGGTCCCGTCCAACGTGACCTTCGACCAGATCAAGGAACTCAACCCCAACGGTGTGTTCCTGTCGAACGGCCCGGGCGACCCGGCCACCCAGGACGCCATGGTGGCCCTGACCCAGCAGGTGCTGGGCGAGGACATCCCGCTGTTCGGCATCTGCTTCGGCAACCAGATCCTGGGCCGCGCCTTCGGGCGCAACACCTACAAGATGAAGTTCGGCCACCGCGGCATCAACGTGCCGGTCGTCGAACATCATTCGGGCCGCATCTCGATCACCGCCCAGAACCACGGCTTCGCCCTCGAGGGCGAGCGCGGCGAGGTGTTCGACACCCCCTTCGGCAAGGCCGAGGTCTCCCACGTCTGCGCCAACGACGGAGTCGTCGAGGGCGTGCAGCTGGTGAGCGGCCGCGCCTTCTCCGTGCAGTACCACCCCGAGGCCGCGGCGGGCCCCCACGACGCCGCCTACCTGTTCGACCGCTTTGCCATGCTGATGGAAGGAGCCTGATGCCACGCCGCACCGACCTCAACCACATCCTGGTGATCGGCTCGGGCCCGATCGTCATCGGCCAGGCTTGCGAGTTCGACTACTCGGGAACCCAGGCGTGTCGCGTCCTGCGGTCGGAGGGCCTGCGCGTGTCGCTGGTCAACTCCAACCCGGCGACCATCATGACCGACCCGGAGTTCGCCGACTCGACCTATGTCGAACCGATCACCTGGGAATTCGTCGAGAAGGTCATCGCCAAGGAGCGCCCCGACGCCATCCTCGCCACCCTGGGCGGGCAGACCGCGCTCAATTGCGCTGTCGCCCTGCACGAGAACGGCATCCTGGAGAAGTACGGCGTCGAGCTGATCGGCGCCGACTTCGAGGCCATCCAGCGCGGTGAGGACCGCCAGAAGTTCAAGGACATCGTCGCCAAGGTCGGCGGCGAGAGCGCCCGCTCCAAGGTCTGCTACACCATGGCAGAGGTCCGCGAAACCGTTGCCGAACTGGGCTTCCCGGTCGTCGTGCGCCCCTCGTTCACCATGGGCGGCCTGGGCTCGGGCATGGCCTACAACGACGAGGACCTCGACCGCATCGCCGGCGGCGGCCTGGCCGCCTCGCCCACCGCGAACGTGCTCATCGAGGAATCCATCCTGGGCTGGAAGGAATTCGAGCTCGAGCTCATGCGCGACGGCAAGGACAATGTCGTCATCGTCTGCTCGATCGAGAACGTGGACCCGATGGGCGTGCACACCGGTGACTCGGTCACCGTCGCCCCGGCCATGACCCTCACCGACCGCGAATACCAGAAGATGCGCGATCTGGGCATCGCCATCCTGCGCGAGGTCGGCGTCGACACCGGCGGCTGCAACATCCAGTTCGCGGTGGACCCGCGCGACGGCCGCCTGATCGTCATCGAGATGAACCCGCGTGTGTCGCGCTCGTCGGCATTGGCTTCCAAGGCAACGGGTTTCCCGATCGCCAAGATCGCCGCCAAGCTGGCCATCGGCTACACCCTCGACGAGATCCTCAACGACATCACCGGCGAGACCCCGGCCTGCTTCGAACCGACGCTCGACTATGTGGTCGTGAAGGCCCCGCGCTTCGCGTTCGAGAAGTTCCCGGGCGCCGACCCGACGCTGACCACCACCATGAAGTCGGTCGGCGAGGCGATGTCCATGGGCCGCAACTTCTCCGAGGCGCTGGGCAAGGTGCTGCGCTCGCTCGAGACCAAGGCCACCGGCTTCTGGACCCAGCCCGACGGTGAATGGACCGACGTGCAGGCCATTCTCGACGACCTCAAGGTGCCCACCGAGGGCCGCATCTACCAGGTGGAGCGCGCGCTGCGCCTGGGCGCGAGCATCGAGGACACCGCCGCCGCCTCCGGCATCGACCCCTGGTTCGTGGCCGAGGTCGCCGGGCTGGTGGAGCTGCGCCAGGAGATCCTGGACGCCCCCGTGCTGGACGAGCCGCTGCTGCGCAACGCCAAGCACTACGGCCTCTCGGATCGCCAGATCGCCGCGCTGCGACCGGAACTCGCGGGTGAGGGCGGCGTCCGCGAGCTGCGCCACCGGCTCAACATCCGCCCGGTGTTCAAGACCGTCGACACCTGCGCCGCCGAGTTCGAGGCCAAGACCCCGTACCACTACTCGGCCTACGAGCTGGATCCCGCCGCGGAATCCGAAGTGGCGCCGCAGAAGGAACGCGAGAAGGTCATCATTCTCGGCTCGGGTCCCAACCGCATCGGCCAGGGCATCGAGTTCGACTACTCGTGTGTCCATGCGGCACAGACGCTTTCGGAAGCCGGTTACGAGACCATCATGGTCAACTGCAACCCGGAGACCGTGTCGACCGACTACGACACCGCCGACCGCCTCTACTTCGAGCCGCTCACCTTCGAGGACGTGCTCGAGGTGTACCACGCCGAAACCGAGTCCGGCACCGTCGCGGGCGTCATCTGCCAGCTCGGCGGCCAGACCCCGCTGAGCCTCGCCCAGCGCCTGACCGACGCGGGCGTGCCCGTCGTCGGCACCTCGGCGGCGGCCATCGACCTGGCCGAGGACCGCGGCGAGTTCGGTGATGTCCTTGTGGCGGCTGGCCTTCCGGCCCCGAAGTACGGCACCGCCACCACGTTCCCGCAGGCGAAGAAGATCGCCAACGAGATCGGCTACCCGGTGCTGGTGCGCCCGTCCTACGTGCTGGGCGGCCGCGGCATGGAGATCGTCTACGACGAGAAGTCCCTGGAGGACTACATCTCCCGCGCCACCGAGATCACCCCGGACCACCCGGTGCTGGTCGACCGGTTCCTGGAGGACGCCATCGAGATCGACGTCGACGCCCTGTGCGACGGCGAGGAGGTCTACCTGGGCGGCGTCATGGAGCACATCGAGGAGGCCGGCATCCACTCCGGTGACTCGGCGTGCGCCCTGCCCCCGATCACGTTGGGCCGCAGCGATATCGAGGCCGTGCGCCGCTCCACCGCCGCGCTCGCCCAGGGCATCGGCGTCAAGGGCCTGCTGAACGTGCAGTACGCGCTCAAGGACGATGTGCTCTACGTCCTCGAGGCCAACCCGCGCGCCAGCCGCACCGTGCCGTTCGTGTCCAAGGCCACCGCGGTGCCGCTGGCCAAGGCCGCGGCGCGAATCGCGTTGGGCGCCACCATCGCCGAGCTGCGCAAGGAAGGCCTGCTCCCGGCCGAGGGCGACGGCGGCTACGCGCCGATCGACGCCCCCGTCGCGGTCAAGGAAGCCGTCCTGCCGTTCCACCGCTTCCGCCGCCCCGACGGCAGCGGCATCGATTCGCTGCTCTCACCGGAGATGAAGTCCACCGGCGAGGTCATGGGCATCGACGCCGACTTCGGCACCGCCTTCGCCAAGTCGCAGTCCGCCGCCTACGGTTCGCTGCCGACCGAGGGCACCGCCTTCGTGTCCATCGCCAACCGCGACAAGCGGGCCATGGTGTTCCCGGTCAAGCGCCTGCACGACCTGGGCTTCCGCATCCTCGCCACCGAGGGCACCGCGGAAATGCTGCGCCGCAACGGCATTCCGTGCGATCGGGTGCGCAAGCACTCCGACGACGCCACCGATCAGGCCAGCATCGTGGACATGATCAAGGACGGCGACGTCGACATCGTGTTCAACACCCCCTACGGCAACAACGGGCCGCGCGTGGACGGTTACGAGATCCGCACCGCTGCGGTGGGCGCGAACATCCCGTGCATCACCACCGTGCAGGGCGCGGCCGCGGCCGTGCAGGGCATCGAGGCCACCATTCGCGGTGGCATCGGGGTGCGGTCGTTGCAGGAACTCCACGCGGTGCTGCGCGGATGACCAGCTTCGGTGTGCGGCTGAAGGAGTCGATGCGTGAGCACGGCCCGCTGTGCGTGGGCATCGACCCGCATCCGCCGTTGCTGCGGGCCTGGGGCTTCAGCGAGGACGCCGCGGGCGTGGCGAAGTTCGCCGACGTCTGCGTGCGCGCCTTCGCAGGCCGGGTGGCGCTGGTCAAACCGCAGGTCGCGTTCTTCGAGACCTACGGCTCGGCCGGAATCCTGGTGCTGGAGGAGACGATTGCCGCGCTGCGGTCGGCGGGCACCCTGGTGCTGGCCGACGCCAAGCGCGGCGATATCGGCTCCACCATGGACGCCTACGCCCATGCCTGGCTCGGCGACGGGCCCCTGGGCACCGACGCGGTCACCGTCTCGCCGTACCTCGGATTCGGTGCGCTCGCACCGGCTCTGGAGCTGGCCAAGGCCAATGACCGCGGCGTGTTCGTGCTGGCCGCCACCTCCAACCCGGAGGCGGTGGAACTGCAGAACATCACCGGCCCCGACGGCCGCACCATCGCCCAGCGCATGGTCGACGACGCGGCCGCCGCCAACGCCGGACCCGAATTCGGTTCCGTCGGCGTGGTCATCGGCGCGACCCTGGACTCCGCGCCGAACCTGAGCCATCTCAACGGCCCGATCCTCATGCCCGGCGTCGGCGCGCAGGGCGGGGGAGCGGACTCCATCCGGAAACTGGTCCCCGAGAGCGATCTCGACGCGGTCCTGCCGAACGTCTCCCGCGAGGTGCTCAAGGCGGGCCCGACGGTCTCCGCACTGAAGGAGAAGGTGGCCGAACTGGCCGCCGAATTCGCCTTCCTGCAGCGCTGATTCACCGAACGACAGCCTCGCGGCACCGGACACTGTCCGGTGCCGCGAGCTTTTCGGAGGAAGCTTCTCCGCTTGCCGGTCTGCCCGGATACAGTGGCAGCATGTCTGCCGCGATGCCGCCCAATGGAATTCGTCATGCGCTGGTCCTCGGGGGAGGTGGCGCGGTCGGCCTGAGCTGGATGGCGGGCGTCGTCATCGGCCTGCGCGAGGCGGGGGTGGATCTGACGCTGGCCGAACGCATTGTCGGCACCTCGGCGGGCGCGGTCGTCGGCGCGGCGATCGCCGCCGAGGTCGATCTGAGCCTGCTGCTGCGCCGCCCGTCGGCGGACAATCCGGATGCCCCACCGATCAACTTCGACCCCAACGCCTTCGGCGAGATCATGGGCATCCTGGCCACCCCGGGCCTGGACGCGAACGAGGCCCGCCGCCGCGCCGGCGCCCGCGCTCTGGAAATGACCGCCGGTGTCGACCCCGCCGACCACATCGCCCGCATCGGCGGCTTCGTCGGCCACACCGATTGGCCCCGCCGCGATCTCCGGATCACCGCCTGCAGTGTCACCACCGGCGAACTCCAGGTCTGGACCCCGGACGGCAAGGCCACCCTCCCCGAGGCCCTCGCCGCCAGCACCTCGGTCCCCGGCGTCTTCCCGCCCATCCCGATCGACGGCACCCATTACATCGACGGCGGCATGCGCTCACCCATCAACGCCGACCTCGCTGCCGGCGCCGAACGCATCCTCATCATCGAACCGCTGGCCCACTTGTTCCCGCACAGCCCGTCCGACCGCGACCTGGGCGGCGCGGCAACGACTTTCATCGTCCCCGACGCGGGCGCGATCGCCGCCTACGGTCCGGATCTGTTCAACACCGCGGCCCTGCAGCCCGCCTACGAGGCGGGCTTCCGCCAGGGCAAGGAGGCCGCCGCGGCCGTGCGGGAGATCTGGCCGGCCGCCTGAACCGAGAACTCGGGTCTGACGAAGAGCCGGTGCGCCCGCGTAGGGTGGCCGGGTGCTGTCACTCACCGAAATTCTCACGCTGGCCGGGGTGATCGTCCTCGGCTCCATGTCACCCGGGCCGGATTTCCTGATCGTGCTGCGGAATTCGGTGGTCTCGGGCCGCCGCGCGGGCATCGCGTGTTCGAGTGGGATCGCGGCCGGGGTGTTCGTGTGGGCGCTGGTGACGGCGATCGGGGTGGCCGGGCTGCTGGCGGCCTCGGCCGAGGCGTACACGGTGGTGAAGCTGGTCGGCGCGATCTATCTGGCGTTCATCGGGATTCGCGCGCTGCTGGCCGCGCGGCGCGGGGACTACCGGCCCGATCCGGACGCGGCCGCGAACCGCCGCGGTGTGCTGGTCGCCTTCCGGCAGGGCCTGCTCACCAACCTGCTCAACCCCAAGTGCGCGGTGTTCTTCATCGCACTGGTCCCGCAGTTCCTGCCCGCGCACCCCTCCGCGCTGGGCACCCTCGAACTGGCCGTGGTGTGCACGGTCGCCAACCTGTGCTGGTTCATCACGCTGTCCGTCGGCGTGGGCATGCTGCGGAAGGTGTTCACCCGCAGCCGGGTCCGCCGCGCCCTCGACGCCGCCATGGGCACCTTCATGGTCGGGCTGGGCCTGCGAATCGCCATGGAGAGCAACTGATTCCACCCCGCCGCCGGGCGCTAGTCTGACGCAGACCGCTCGGTAGAAAGGTGGGATTTCTCATGTCCGACGCCGCCCTCGGCCTCGTCTCCTACGGCCAAACACGGGTTCTCGTGGACGATTTCGCGTCCAGCTATCGCTTCTATCGCGACGTGCTGGGACTGCCGCTCAAGCACGAAACGCCGGGGGACGTACCGGAATCCGATGACGGCCCCTACGCCTGCTTCAGCCTCGACGGACGCGATCTGGCGCTGTTCACGCGCGCCTATCAGGACGCGGCGATCGGGGCCGAGCACCGCCCGCGCGACGGCGTCGACGGCGTGGTCGTCGTGCTGCGCGTCACCGATGTCGACAAGGCCACGGCGGTCGTGCGCGAGCGCGGCGCGCAGATCGTCGCCGAGCCCGTCGATCAACCCGCGTGGGGGATGCGCGTCGCGCACCTGCGCGCGCCCGAAGGCACTCTGATCGAGTTCTGTCAGTACGACGACTGACCCTTCGCGTGTTCGCCCACCGCGAACAGATCGAACGCTTGTCCTGATCGCGCGTCTCACTGTCGCGCACCCTCGGGGGCCGTTACGGGTTGCGCGGCCCCCGTTTCGCGTCCCAGCGTGCGTGCCAGGGCCCGAAACAGGCCGTCCAGGCGCTGATCCGGGCCCGCACACCCTGTCCTACCTGCACCGGAACCATGTCGGAATTGTGTGTTTCACGACCGCTCCGACCACCCCGCGTGACGCGCGACACGCGGTACGGAATCGAACGACACGCCGAGAAATTCAAGAAAAATCCAGGTCGCGAGATTACAGCTCGGTCACGGTTTCATCCGGGGCCAGTCCGACCCTTGTGCGACCCTGTCAAGTTTCCGAAAAAGCCCTGGCTGCAAGGATATTCGTGGCCCCCGCGAGCGGATTCCCGCGGCCGCTTGCACACGGCTCACGGGCCCGCCCATCCGGCCCGGTCGCGCGCCGAATCACGCGCTGACCTGGGGGGTGGGTTCGCAATCGGCAAGCGTCGTGGGTACGGTCGCTGAGACCACCGGGTTACCGGAGGTAGATCAAGCAATGAACGATGAGACGGAGGAACCGTGGCCCTTCCCCAGCTGACTGACGAGCAGCGCGCCGCTGCTTTGGAGAAGGCGGCTGCCGCTCGCCGCGCTCGGGCGGAGCTCAAGGAGCGCTTGAAGCGTGGTGGCACCGATCTGAAGACGGTCCTTGCGGACGCCGAGAAGGACGAAGTCCTCGGCAAGATGAAGGTTTCGGCTCTGCTCGAGGCCCTGCCGAAGGTCGGCAAGGTCAAGGCGGCCGAGATCATGAGCGAACTGGAGATCGCTCCCACCCGCCGCCTGCGCGGACTGGGCGACCGGCAGCGTAAGGCGCTGCTTGCCCGGTTCGACTTCAGCGCCGAATAATCCGAGGGTGGTCGAACACACTCGGAAGGGTCGACTGGTAGTCCTGGTCGGCCCCTCGGCCGTCGGCAAGTCCACCGTCGTGCGCTGCGTGCGCGAACGACTGCCCGAATTGGTATTCAGTGTGTCGGCCACCACCCGGGCTCCGCGGCCCGGGGAGGTCGACGGCCAGGACTACCGATTCGTCACCCGCGAGAAGTTCGACGCCATGATCGAGGCGGGCGAACTGCTCGAATGGGCCGATATCCACGGTGGACTGCAGCGGTCGGGCACCCCGGCCGCACCCGTGCGGGAAGCGATCGCGACCGGACATCATGTCCTGATCGAGGTTGACCTCGAGGGCGCGCGCTCGATCCGCAAGACCATGCCGGAGGCCAAACTGGTCTTCCTGGCCCCGCCCAGCTGGGACGAGCTGGTGTCCCGCCTGACCTCACGCGGGACGGAATCGCCCGAGGTGATCGAGCGTCGGCTACAGACCGCTCGTACCGAATTGGCTGCATGTGACGAGTTCGACATCGTCATCGTGAACGACCACGTGACCAGCGCCTGCGAGCAGTTGGTATCGTTGTTCGTTAGCACAAATTCGGGATCCTAGGTTCCGAACGCCGACTCGTCTTGCAAGAGAGTCGGAATCCATCCTTCCGAACAACCCCGCAGGAGCCTTCCTAGTGAGTACGGACATCAAGACCGTTCCCGCCTACGACACTCCGGTCGGCCTCACCAACCCGCCGATCGACGAACTGCTGGAGCGGACTTCGTCCAAGTACGCGCTCGTCATCTACGCGGCCAAGCGCGCCCGGCAGATCAACGACTACTACAACCAGCTCGGCGACGGCATTCTCGAATACGTCGGTCCGCTGGTCGAGCCGGGTCTGCAGGAGAAGCCGCTGTCGGTGGCCATGCGCGAGATCCACGCCGACCTGCTCGAGCACTCCGAAGGCGAGTAAAACCGCGGTGACCCGAGTCGTCGTCGGAGTCGGCGGCGGTATCGCTGCCTACAAGAGCTGCAACCTCGTGCGCCGGTTCACCGAAACCGGGCACGAGGTTCGTGTCATTCCCACCGAGTCGGCGCTGAACTTCGTCGGCAAGGCCACCTTCGAGGCGCTCTCCGGGCACCCCGTGCACACCGGCGTCTTCGCCGATGTGCCGGAGGTGCCGCACGTGCGTCTCGGCCAGGAGGCCGATCTGGTCGTCATCGCCCCCGCGACCGCGGACCTCATGGCCCGCGCCGCGCAGGGTCGCGCCGACGACCTGCTGACCGCGACGCTGTTGACCGCGCGATGTCCCGTTCTGTTCGCCCCGGCCATGCACACCGAGATGTGGGAGCACCCGGCCACCCGCGCGAACGTGGCGACGCTGCGCGCGCACGGCGCCGTGGTGATGGAACCCGCGTCGGGCCGGCTGACCGGAACCGACACCGGACCGGGCCGCCTGCCCGAGCCGGAGGAGATCTTCGGACTGGCCCGGCTGCTGCTCGAACGTGCCGACGCGCTGCCCCGTGACCTCGAGGGCCGCCGCATCGTCGTGTCCGCGGGCGGCACCCGCGAACTGCTGGATCCCGTTCGCTTCCTTGGCAATCGGAGCTCCGGCAAGCAGGGCTACGCACTCGCGCGCCTGGCCGCCCAGCGTGGCGCACAGGTGACATTGATCGCGGGCAATACCATCGGCCTGGACGCCCCGGCGGCGGTCGAGGTGGAGCACGTGACCACCGCCGAACAGCTGAAGGTGGCGGTCGACAAGCATGCGCTCGGCGCGGACGCGGTCATCATGGCCGCCGCGGTGGCGGACTTCCGCCCCGTGAACGTGGCGACCGCTAAGATCAAAAAGGGTGCGGGAGAACCGGATTCGATCGCGCTCACCAAGACACCGGATATCCTGGCCGGGTTGGTGCAAGCCCGTCGCGACGGGCACCTACCCGGTACCGCGATCGTCGGGTTCGCCGCCGAGACGGGGGACGAGCACGCTGATGTGCTCACCCACGCCCGGGCCAAACTGGCCCGCAAAGGCTGCGACCTGCTGGTCGTGAATGCCGTCGGAGAGGGTAAGGCCTTCGAGGTCGACACCAACGACGGCTGGTTGCTCGGCGCCGACGGCACCGAGATCGCCCTGGACCACGGGTCCAAGGCCCTACTGGCTAGCCGGGTGCTGGACGCACTCGGCCCCTTGCTCCGCTGAAGCCTCGGCACCGCAGGGTTCAGGCAGTCGCCGTGATAGGCACGGCAACTGTCTGAGTCACAATGTGTTCGTCATGGTGGCAGCCTCGCCACTGTGTCGAACATATTGGAATAACCTGAGACAAAGGGTTGTGCGATGGCGCGGAGACGCTACTGTCGCACCCCGATACGAGAAACCCGTTGAGGGAGAGGGAACAACTGTGCGCACGTCTGGCAGCCGCCTATTCACCAGTGAGTCGGTGACCGAAGGTCATCCCGACAAGATCTGTGATGCCATCAGCGATTCCATCCTCGACGCGTTGCTCGCGGCCGATCCGCGCAGCCGGGTCGCGGTGGAGACCCTGGTGACCACCGGTCAGGTGCACGTGGCCGGTGAGGTCACCACCTCGGCCTACGCCGATATCCCGACCATCGTTCGCGAGAAGGTCCTGGAGATCGGATACGACTCCTCCGCAAAGGGTTTCGACGGCGCGTCCTGCGGCGTGAACGTCGCCATCGGCGCGCAGTCGCCGGATATCGCCCAGGGCGTGGACACCTCGCACGAGGCCCGCGTCGGCGGCGAGGACGATGACATCGCGCGCCAGGGTGCGGGCGACCAGGGCCTGATGTTCGGCTACGCCACCATCGAGACCCCCGAGCTGATGCCGCTGCCGATCTCGCTGGCGCACAAGCTGTCCCGGCGTCTGACCGAGGTCCGCAAGTCCGGCGTGCTGCCGTACCTGCGTCCCGACGGCAAGACCCAGGTCACCATCGAATACGACGGCTCGATCCCCAAGCGCCTCGACACCGTCGTCATCTCGACCCAGCACGCGGCCGACATCGACCTCGACAACCTGCTCACCCCGGACATCCGGGAGAAGGTCGTCGACTCGGTGCTCGCCGAACTGGAGCTGCCGAACCCCCTCGATACCTCCAATGTGCGACTGCTGGTCAACCCGACCGGCAAGTTCGTGCTCGGTGGCCCGATGGGTGACGCGGGCCTGACCGGCCGCAAGATCATCGTCGACACCTACGGCGGCATGGCCCGCCACGGTGGCGGCGCCTTCTCCGGCAAGGACCCGTCGAAGGTCGACCGCTCGGCCGCCTACGCCATGCGCTGGGTCGCCAAGAACGTCGTCGCCGCCGGCCTGGCCGAGCGGGTCGAGGTCCAGGTCGCCTACGCCATCGGCAAGGCGGCCCCGGTCGGCCTGTTCGTCGAGACCTTCGGCACCGAGCAGATCGATCCGCTCAAGATCTCCGACGCCATCGGTGAGGTCTTCGACCTGCGTCCCGGCGCGATCATTCGCGACCTGGACCTGCTGCGCCCGATCTACGCGCCGACCGCCGCCTACGGCCACTTCGGCCGCACGGATGTCGATCTGCCCTGGGAGCGCACCGACCGCGCGGAGAAGCTGCGCGCGGCCGCCGGGCTGTAATTGACCGGCACCCCACACCACTCGACGGGAGCGTCGGGCACGGAAACCTCTTCCGAGCCCGACGCTCCCGCCGTCGTTGGCATGAGCCGACCCATCGCCAGGGTCCTGCCCCTGCTCGAACCCGCCCACCTGGACCGGGATTTCGACTACCTGGTCCCGCCGGAAATGGACGAACTCGCCCAGCCCGGAGTCCGAGTCCGAGTCCGCTTCTCGGGCCGCCTCATCGACGGCTACCTCCTCGAACGCCTCGAAAAGTCCGACCACACCGGCAAACTCGTCCGCCTCGAACGAGTCGTCTCCGGTGAACGCGTCCTCACCCCCGAGATCCTCAAACTCGTAGCGGCAGTAGCCTCCCGCTACGCAGGCACCCGAGCCGACGTCCTGCGCCTCGCCATCCCACCCCGCCACGCCAAGGTCGAATCGGAGGGCATCGAGAAGCCCGACAAGCCCAAGCGCGCCTCGAAGAAGGCACAGGCGGTGACGGAGGAGGTTGCCGACGAGGTTGTCGCGGAACCGGATCCGGTTGTCGAGAGTGCCGTACCCGACATTGCTGTCCCACAGCCGATCCCGGAGGAGTTTCCCGGGTGGGGGCGGTATCTGCACGGGCATTCGTTCCTGGGGGCGCTCGCCGAGGGGCGGGGGCCGCGGGCGGGGTGGCAGGCGCTGCCGGGGGAGGAGTGGGCCACGCGGCTGGCGGAGTTGGCGGCGGTGACCGTGCGGGGCGGGCGCGGGGTGGTGATCATGGTGCCGGATCAGCGGGATTTGGATCGGGTGCTGACCGAATGTGTTGCGCTGGTGGGGGAGTCGGCGGTGGGGTTGGCGGCCGGGTTGGGGCCTTCGGCGCGGTATCGGCGGTGGTTGTCGGTGCTGCGGGGGCAGGCGAAGGTGGTGGTGGGGACGCGGAGTGCGGTGTTCTCGCCGGTGAAAGACCTCGGTCTGATCGCCATTTGGGATGACGGGGACGATACGTTCGCCGAGCCGCGGTCACCGTATCCGCATGCGCGGGAAGTGGCCATGTTGCGGGCGCACGAGACCGGGGCGGCGTTCGTGGCGGGCGGGTTCTCGCGGACCGCCGAGGTGCAGGCCATCGTCGAATCCGGTTGGGCGCATGATCTCTTGGCGGATCGGAGTGTGCTGCGGCAGGCGATGCCGCGGATCACCGCGCCCGGCGATACCGATGCGGCGCTGGAGCGGGACCCGATCGCGCAGGCCATTCGCATTCCGGCGGTGGCATTCACCGAGGCGCGCAAGGCGCTCAAATCCGGTGGGGCGGTGCTGGTTCAGGTGCCGCGGCGCGGATACATTCCGGCGCTGTCGTGTGCCAAGTGCCGGACGCCCGCGCGCTGCCGCCATTGCAACGGTCCGCTGGCGTTGCCGGACAGTGCGCCATCGTCACGTGGCGCTTTGCGTACCGGGCGGGAAGGCGTCGCGGAGGCGCAGAGCCCGGCCTGCCGGTGGTGCGGAATCACCGAGGCCGCGTTCCGCTGTGGGGCATGTGGTTCGCGGGCGCTGCGGGCCGTCGTCATCGGTGCCTCCCGTACCGCCGAGGAGCTGGGCCGCGCGTTTCCCGGTGTGCCCGTGCGGGGTTCGGGCGGCACGTCGATTCTGAACTCGGTGCCCGAGGGACCGCAGGTGGTGGTGTCGACCATCGGCGCGGAACCGCCGGTCCCCGGCGGCTATGCGGTCGCCATGCTCCTCGACGGTTGGGCCCTGCTCGGCCGCGCCGACCTGCGGGCCGCCGAGGACACCCTGCGCCGCTGGATGTCCGCCGCCGCCCTGGTCCGCCCCGACGGCCGCGTCATCGTCATGGCCGACGCCGGGCTGCCGACCGTGCAGGCGCTGGTGCGCTGGGATCCGGTGTGGCACGCCGGTTTCGAACTCGATCAGCGCGCCGAGGTCCGCTTCCCGCCCGCCGTCCGCTTCGCCGCCATCGACGGCACTACGGACTCGATCGCCGAATTGCTCGGCGAGGCAAAACTTCCCGACAACGTCGAGATCCTGGGCCCGGTGCCGCTGCCGCCCGGCGCGCGAAAGCCTTTCTCCTCCGGCGATTCTCCCGCCGAAGTCGAGCGCATGATCCTCCGAGCGGACCGCAACGCGGGCGCGGCCCTCTCCCGCGCCCTCATCGCCGCCCAGGCCGTCCGCAGCACCCACCGCTCCGACGCCCCTCTCCGCGTCCAGATCGACCCGATCGACATCGGTTAGGTCGATATCGCTCAGGGCGTGGTGATTTCGTCGCGGGGGAGAGCGGCGAGGGTGGTGAGGGCATTGAGGAAGCCGCGGCGGTCCGTGGCGGAGAGCTTGTCCAGGAGGCGGTCCTCCTGCGCCTGGATCTCGGCCTGCGCCGCATCACGTAGACGGCGGCCCTCTGGAGTCAGCGCGAGGAGCCGAGCCCGGCGATCGGCCGGATCCGGTCGGCGCTCGATCAGCCCGCGGTCCTGAAGATCGTCCAGCACCGCGATGATCCGCGTCTTGTCCGCCCCGATCTCCTGCGCGAGCACCCCCTGCCCGCGCGTGGTCGTCTCGTCCAGCCGCAGCAGTACGACGTAGGCCCACATGGTGAGGCCGTGGGCGGCCAGCACCGGTTGCTCGGCCGCCATGAGGGCGCGGCCCAGGGGGACGATCATCGCTGCCAGGTCCGGACGGTCTGTCATGCGGACAAGATTAGGCGGCCCGCCCGTGCGGCCTCTCGATCGTGTCGCCCGCGCGGGTCAGGATGGCGTCGGCGTCGAAGGTTTCGGCCTGCCACGAGTCGATTCCGATGCCGACCCGGCCGCGCCAGGCCCGCACGATCGCGGTGTGCACGGGCCAGCGCACGAACCGGCGCATATCGCGTTCGGATTCCCACACCGAGATCGAGCCGCCCCGGAACTCCGAGGGCCTGCCCCACAACCACAGCCCGACCGCGCCCTGCATGACCGGCCAGGTCTTGCCCAGCTCCAGCCCGGTCGAATAGATCTCTCGCGCTTCGGCTTCCGAGCCCGAGAGAAAGTCCGTCACACTCACGAAAACCGGGCCCGAATGGTGTTGGTTCGGGCCCGGATTCCACGGCATCAGCACGGTGCCTTCAGAGAAAGATATCGTATGCATATGCTTACGATATGTGTGCGCGTACGAAACTGGCAACGGTGAGTTTCAGCGGAAGGCCGGTGCGACGCGGGCCGCCCACCGGGCGTAACTGGTTGCGGGGCGGCCCAGTACGCGCTCGACATCGCCGCTGACCTGCTGCTCCTCGGCGGTGGGCGCGCCCAGGATCTCGAGGGTGTGGTCCGCGACGGACTCCGGCATGAAGCGCAGCATGTTCTCCCGCGCCTGCGCGCGGGTGAGTTCGACGAACTGCAGCGGCCGCCCGAGTACGGCCGTCAGTGCCTCCGACTGCTGGCGTGGCGTGACCAGCTCCGGGCCGGTCACCGTATAGGCCCGCCCGTCATGGCCGTCCTCGAGCAGCGCGGCCGCCGCCACGGCGGCGATATCGGCCGGATCCACCTGCGGCAGGCCCACATCCCCGAACGGTGCCGGGATGATGCCCTGCGCGCGCACCGGCTCGATCCAGGCGAAGGTATTGGTGAAGAACCCGCCCGGCCGCAGCACGGTCCACTCCAGATCCGAAGCGGCCAGGGCCTGCTCGAATTCGAGGGTGCGCGCGTAGCCGTCGCTGCCGGGCCGGGTCACCGCGCCCTGCGAGGACACGAACACCACCCGCCGGACACCCGCTGCCGCAACGGCTTCCAGCACTTCAGCGGGCGGCGGTCCCTGGACCAACTGCGGTCCGGTGATGAGCAGGAACAGCGCCCGCGCGCCCGCCACCGCCTCGGTCAGGCTCGCGAGATCGCCGATATCGGCCCGGCGGTGCTCGGCGCCCTCGGGCAGCTCCACCGGCTTCTCGCCCCGCGACACCGCGACCACCTTCTCGCCGGCCGCCGCGAGCTCACGCACGAGGGCACTGCCGACATTTCCGGTCGCTCCGGTCACCACGATCATCTGTCTCACTCCTGAGTTAGTTGGCTGACTAACTCGAACAGTAGGGCACTCCACCGGGCGTTGTCTATAGTTAGTTGTATGACTAACTCAGTGGCCGCCAATGCGGGCAAGCGGGAGCGGCTGGCGGACGCGGCGGCCAAGGTGTTCCACGAACGGGGAGTGGAGAAGACGACCATCGCCGATATCGCGCGCGCCGCCGAGGTGCCCGTGGGCAACGTCTACTACTACTTCAAGACCAAGGACCAGCTGGTCCAAGCCGCGATCAGCGCCCACGCGCGCACCGCCCAGGAGATCATCGCCGAGCTGGAGCAATTCGACGCCCCGGCCGAACGATTGAAGGCTCTCGTCCGCGGCTGGGTCGACCAGCGCGAACTCGCCGCCCAATTCGGTTGCCCCTCGGGCACTCTCGCCACCGAACTCGACAAGCGCGCCGACGGCCTCGACCGCGAACTCGCCGACGTCATGCGCGGCCTACTGGACTGGATCGACACCCAGTTCGCCGCCCTGGGCCGCAAGGACTCCCGCGAACTCGCCGTCGCCTTGATGGCTGCCTACCAGGGAATCTCCCTGCTCACCAACACCTTCCGCGACCCGGCCATGATGGAAGCCGAGGGCGCCCGCCTGGAGCGCTGGATCGACTCCCTGGTCCCCGCGACCTAGCCCGGATCTGCCACCTCGTGAGAATGCACTGGTGGACAGGTCTTCTCGACGTTTGTGTCCACGATTGCATTCTCGTGGGATGGGTTGGCTCGTGGGGGAGAGGGCGAGCGGGCTGGCGTGGGGTTCGGGTCAGGCGGGCTGGGATCGGGTGGGGCGGACGGACCAGCGGCCCTCGTCGCGGAGGATGCGGACGGGGTGGTCGAAGCAGGTGCTGATGTGCTCGGTGGTGATGACCTCGTCGACGGGGCCCTGGGCGATGGCGCGGCCGTCGCGCAGCAGCATGGCGTGGGTGGTGCCGGGCGGGAGGTCCTCGAGGTGGTGGGTGACCAGGACCGAGGCGAGGTCGGGGTGGGTGCGCTGGAGTAGGTCGACGCGTTCCAGGAGTTGTTCGCGGCCGGCGAGATCCAGGCCGGTGGCGGGTTCGTCGAGGAGCAGCAGGCGCGGATTCGGCATCAGGGCGCGGGCGATCAGGGTGCGGCCGTGCTGGCCCTGGGACAGGATTTCCCAATCGGCGTCGCGGCGGTGACTCAGGCCGAGCAGGTCGATCAAGCGGTCGGCTTCGGCGAGCTCTTCGGCGGACGGCTGTCGGCGGGGGATGAGGCCCGCGGTATTGGTCGCGCCGGTGAGGACGATCTGGCGCACGGTCATCGGGTCGCTCGGGCGGTGGCGCGGATCCACGTGACCGATGCCCGCGCGCAGGGCACGCATATCGACGCGGCCCAGGCGGTGGCCGAGCACCTCGACGGTGCCCCGCGTCGGATGCTCGAAGGCGCCGAGCATCTTCAACAGCGTCGTCTTGCCCGCGCCGTTGGGGCCGAGCAGCGCCCAGTGCTCACCGGCGTGGACGGTGAGCGAAACCTCTTGCAGGATCGGGTTTCCGCCCCGCACCACCGTCACGTCGTCAACGTTCAGCACCTGGTCGCTCATGTGGCCACCGTAGCAAATTCCTCAGACAAGTTGAGGAGTGATCTCCGCGCCCCCGGCATGCCCGTGAGGCGTCTGTGTAGGGTGGCGGCATGGCGATCGAGGCGGTCTTGTTCGACTTCTCCGGCACGGTTTTCCGATTTGAGGAGGCCGCCTTCCATGGGGCGCGGCTCACCGATGCCGCGGGTCGCCTGCTCGACAACGACGAGATCGCCGAGATCATGCGCAGGCTCACCGCGCCCGTCGGTCAGACCGTCGAATTCGACGCCGAGGGCCAATACGCCTGGGAGAACCGCGATCTCGACCCGGCACTGCATCGCCGCGCGTATCTGGAGGTGCTCGAGCAGACCGGCGTCCCGCACCCGCAGGCCGTGCAGGTCTATGAACTCCTGCTCGATCCGGACGGCTGGACGCCCTACCCGGACACCGGCGACGTCCTGCGAGCCCTGCACGAGCGCGGCCTGCGGGTCGGCATCGTCAGCAATATCGCCTTCGACATCCGCCCGGCCTTCGCCGATCGCGGCTGGCACCGATATATCGACGACTTCGCCCTGTCCTTCGAAGTGGGCGCGATGAAGCCGGACACCCGCATCTTCAAGGCCTCCCTCGACGCCCTGGGCGTGGCGCCCGGCAACGCCCTCATGGTCGGCGACAGTCAGGAGGCCGACGGCGGCGCCGAGGTCCTCGGTTGCGCCTTCTCCCTGGTTGACCCGCTGCCGACGGTCGATCGCCCGTCCGGGCTGTGGGATGCCGTGCGTGCTCACGGCCTCCTGACCGGCTAAAAGTCCAAACCAGACGGTTTGTGTCCCGCTTCACTCTTGTCGTAAATACATTGTCGATATATCGTCGATAGCAACAAGAACAACGACGAGCCTTGAAGGAGGCACGACCATGGAACACATGGACAACATCGAACGGGGCCGCGGCCCTGGCGGCGACTGCGCGCGGAAGAGCAGCAGGCCCGAACATCCGCGGATGCGTCGAGGCGGACCGCGCGGTCCGCGTGGTGAATTCGGCGGGCGCGGCGACTTCGGTCCGCACCGCCACGGTCACGGCCACGGCCGTGGCTTCGGCCCGGACTTCGGTCCCGGCTTCGGACCCGGCGGGGGCTTCGGTCCCGGCTTCGGTCGCGGTCGCGGCCGGGGCGGGCGGGGCCGGCGCGGCGATGTCCGCGCCGCCATCCTCCTGCTGCTGCAGGAGCGGCCCATGCACGGCTACGAGCTGATCCAGCAGATCCGCGAGAAGAGCCAGGACGTCTGGCGGCCCAGCCCGGGCTCCATCTACCCCGCGCTCGCGCAGCTCGAGGACGAGGGCCTGGTCATCATCGAGAAGGTGTCGGGTCGAAAGACGGCCAAACTCACCGAATCCGGCGTCGAGTACGTCGAGGCCAACAAGGCCGAACTCGGCGATCCCTGGCAGGACGTCAAGGACGGCGTCGGCGATCAGGCGCTCGATCTGCGCGGTCTGGTCGGTCAGCTGATGGGTGCGGTCGCTCAGGTCGCCGCCGTCGGCACCACCGAGCAGGCGGCCAAGGCGGCCGAGGTGCTCACCGAGGCGCGCCGCTCGCTCTACCGCATCCTCGCCGAGGACGACACACCCGAAAAGTGATGGGTCCGAATCACCGGCCCCCGCCGGGACTTTCGGCTCGAAACCAGTCAAGATCGTGACATGGGACAACAGCGCCCCATGGAAACTTGTGACATGGGACAACAGAGGAGCCGAACCCGCGGATTCATGCGCCGCGTGGCACCGGCGGGGGTAATGGCGCTGGCGGCCGCCGTGATCGGCACGGCCGCCACACCGACGGGGACATACGCACAGGCCGAACCGGCGCCGGATCCGGTCGCGTCCGTGACTTCGGTACTGAGGGTGCCGATGCAACAGGGGCCGCCGCAGCCCGAACATCTGGCGGCGGCCCACTATCTCAAGGAGCATCCGGACGCGGCGCCCCAGGGCGCCAACGACTTCGGCTGCAAACCGACCGCCGAACATCCGCGCCCGGTGGTTCTCGCCCACGGCACCGATTCCTCGGCCTACTCCGACTGGTCGGGCATCGGACCGCTGCTGGCGCAGGCCGGAATCTGCGTCTTCGCACTGAATTACGGCGGCAAGCCGGGCAAGGACACCTACGGCACCGAGGATGTGTGGGACAGCTCCGCGCAGATCGGCGCCTTCGTCGATCAGGTGCTCGCCGCGACCGGGGCGACTCAGGTTGACCTGGTGGGCTTTTCGCAGGGCGCGAGCGTGACCCGCTACTGGATCAACAAGCTCGGCGGCGCGCCCAAGGTCGGCCAGTGGATCGGGTTGGCCTCACCCAGCTACGGCGGCGTCATGTACGGACTGGTGCCGATCGCCGACGCGGTGCCCGGAATCTACAAACTCGTCGAGATGGGGTCCTCCCTCGCGGCGGTCCAGCAGGCCGCCGGAGCGCCCTTCATCCGCGACCTCAATGCCGGTGGCGACACGGTGCCCGGTGTGAAATACACGACGATCGGCAGCCGCGTCGATGAAATGATCCAGCCCAACACCAATATCGCGCTGCGCGGCGCGGGCGCGACCAACATCGTGCTGCAGGACCTCTGTTCCGAGGATCTGACCGGGCATTTCCATCTGGTCTACGACCCGTTCGTGCAGCGGCTGGTGGTCAATCTGCTCGATCCCGGGCACCCGGTGACAGCGGCCTGCGTGCCGGTCGCGCTGGGCACCGGCATCAGCGATGTCGTGTTGGCGGCGCATTCCTGATCAGGGTGGTCACGGGCGTCCGTAAAATGAGACGACCGTATCTTCGTTATCCATCGGGAGCTGCCCGTGACCATCCAGCCTGTCCGCCTGTTCGGCGATCCGATCCTGCGCGCCCGCGCGGCGGAGGTCGAGACGTTCGATCGGGAGGTACGCCAGCTGGTGACCGACCTCATCGACACCATGTACGAGAGTGGGGGCGTCGGCATGGCCGCCCCTCAGATCGGGGTCGGGCTTCGGGTGTTCGTGTACGACACCGGTGACGCGCAGGGGCATCTGATCAACCCCAGCTACGAGGTGCTCGACGAACAGACCCAGACCGGGCCGGAGGGGTGCCTGTCGATTCCCGGGGTGCGCTTCGACGTGACACGCCCGCTGATCGTGCGGGCGCGCGGTGTCGATTTCGACGGTAAGCCGGTGGAATTCCGGGCCGAGGGGCTGCTGGCGCGCTGCGTGCAGCACGAGACCGATCACCTCGATGGCGTACTGTTCCTGCAGCGGCTGGACTCGGCCTCGCGCAAGGAAGCCATGCGCACGATCCGCGAATCCGGCTGGTTCACACAGGGAATCACGATGCTCGCGGCCTCCGAGATCGGTGGCAGCCGCAGCCGGGAACGGAGCCGCTGATATGCGTCTGGTCTTCGCGGGAACCCCCGAACCGGCGGTGCCGTCGCTGCGGCGACTCATCGAATCGCAGCGGCACGAAGTGGTCGGGGTGGTGACCCGGCCGGACGCGGTGGCCGGACGCGGCCGCAAGATCACCCGCTCGCCCATCGGACTGCTGGCCGACGAGCACGGGATTCCCGTGTTCACGCCGCGCAAGCCGTCCGAACCCGAATTCATCGAGCAGCTCACGGCTTTGGCGCCGGACTGCTGTCCGGTGGTGGCCTACGGCGCGCTGCTGCCCGAACCGGTACTCGACATTCCCAAACACGGCTGGATCAACCTGCACTTTTCGCTGCTGCCCGCCTGGCGTGGCGCGGCGCCGGTGCAGGCGGCGCTGCTCGCCGGTGACGAGTACACCGGGGCGTCGACCTTCCGGATCGAGAAGGGGCTCGACACCGGGCCGGTGTTCGGGACCATGACCGAGAAGATCGCCGTCACCGACACCGCGGGCACGCTGCTCGCGCGGCTCGCCGAAGCCGGTGCGGTGCTGCTGGAATCCACCCTCGACGGTGTGGAAGACGGTACGGTGCAAGCGGTTCCGCAGTCCCTGGACGGCGTCTCCTACGCCCCCAAGATCGAATCGGAGGCCGGGCACATCCGCTGGGATCAGCCCGCCCTCGCCATCGGACGCCGCATCCGCGCGGTCACCCCCGCCCCCGGCGCGTGGACCGAAATCGACGGCAAGCGCCTCAAACTCGGCCCCGTCGAGATGGTGGAGGAAACCCTCCCACCCCGCACCATCGACATCCGCAAGACCGGCGTCTACGTCGGCACCGCCACCACCGCGGTCCGCCTCACCCAGGTCCAGCCCCAGGGCAAGCGCATGATGCCCGCCCTGGACTGGGCCCGCGGCGCCCGCCTCGAGCCCGGCACGGTGATCGAGTGACCCGCCCCGAAGGCGAAAACCGCCCGGGCGACGATCGATCCGGCGACGCCCCGCGTCGCGGCTTCCGCCGCTCAGCCTCCACCGACGCGGGCACGTCGACGCCGCGTCAGGACGAACGGTCCCGCTCCGATCAACCCCGCACATCCGGAAACCGATCCGGCGACGACCGCCGCTCGACCCCGCGCAATGGCGACGGCGACGACCGCCGCGGCTTCCGCCGTTCCGGTTCCGAAGGCGGCGGACGCCCTGCGGGAGACCGCAATTCGGGTTCGAACCGCGCGGGCGGCGGGTCGCGCGGCCGCGATTCGTCCGGTGGTCGCGACCGCTCGGCCGGAGGCGATCGCAACGGCTGGGACCAGCCGCGCGGTGGATTCTCTGGCGGGCAGCGTAATTCGGGGTCGGACCGGTCGGCCGGTGGCTCTCGCGGTCGCGATGGTTACGGATCCGACGCGGGCCGTGGGCGCGAATCGGCGGGCGGCGGGCGGTCTGGTGACCAGCGGTCCAACGATGAGCGCGGCGGATTCCAGAGTCGCGGCGGGCGTGGCGCTGAGCGCCGCAACGACGAAGGCCGCAGTGGGCACTCCACTCCCCGTCGGAGCGGTGGTGCCGGTGGCGCTGCCGGGAAGCAGGCAGGCGGGCGCGGCGGCGGGAAACCGCAAGGCCGCGGCGGGGATTCGTCCACCGCGAGGCGGGATGATCGCCATTCCAACGGCCACGATTCCGGTGGGGCGGCGGCTCGGCGGGCGGAGAAGGCCGGGGCGGATCCTGTGCGGGTTGTGGCTCGGGACGTTCTGCGGGCGGTGCGGGAGCGGGATGCTTACGCGAATCTGGTGTTGCCCGGGTTGCTTCGGGAGCGGCGGATCAGTGGGCGGGATGCGGCGCTTGCGACCGAGTTGACGTATGGGGCTTCGCGGTCTCAGGGCTTGTTGGATGCCGTGATCGCCGATTGCGCGGGGCGCGGTGTCGATGAGATCGACGGGCCGCTGCTGGATGCGTTGCGGTTGGGGACGTATCAGCTGTTGCGGACTCGGATCGGGGCGCATGCGGCCGTCGATACGTCGGTGGCGTTGGTGCGGGCCGAGTTCGGGCAGGGGAGGGCCGGGTTCGTGAACGCGGTGCTGCGGCGGGTCGCGGAGCGGACGCCCGAGGAGTGGGTGGAGCGGCTGGCGCCGCAGGATCCGCTGGGGCACTTGGCGTTCGAGTTCGCGCATCCGGTGTGGATCGCGCAGGCCTTCGCGGATGCGCTGGGCGCGAACGCGGGTGAGCTGCGGGATGTCCTCGAGGCCGATGACGCGCGGCCGGCGGTGCATCTGGTGGCGCGGCCCGGCGAGATCAGCGCCGAGGAGCTGGCGTTGATCACCGGCGGTGAAGAGGGCCGCTGGTCGCCGTACGCGGTGTACCTCGACGGCGGCGATCCGGCCAAGCTGGAGCCGGTCCGCGAGGGATTGGCCGCGGTGCAGGACGAGGGCAGTCAGCTGGTGGCCCTGGCCGTCACGCGCGCCCCGCTCGAGGGCTCGGATAACGGGCGCTGGCTGGACCTGTGCGCCGGACCGGGCGGAAAAACCGCGCTGCTGGCCGCGATCGCCGATATCGACGGCTTCCGCGTCGACGCCGTCGAACCCGCCGAGCACCGCGCCGACCTGGTGCGCCAGACCACCCGCGGCATGCCGGTCGACGTCCACGTCGCCGACGGCCGCGACAGCGGACTCACCCCGGGCTTCGACCGCATCCTGGTCGACGCCCCCTGCACCGGCCTCGGCGCACTCCGCCGCCGCCCGGAGGCCCGCTGGCGCCGCCAGCCCTCCGACGTCCGCGAACTCGTCACCCTGCAACGTGAATTGCTCACCGCCGCATGGGATCTGGTCCGCCCCGGCGGCGTAGTGGTCTACTCGACCTGCTCCCCGCACCTCCCGGAAACCGTCTCGGTCGTGGCCGACGTGGCCCGCCGAGTCGGCGCGGAACAACTCGACACCCGCGAATTGCTCCCCGGCGTCACCGAACTCGGCGACGGCCCCGGCGCCCAGCTGTGGCCCCACCGCCACGGCACCGACGCCATGTTCCTCGCGGCGCTGCGCAAGCCCCTGGACGCGTAGTACAACCACGGCCCGGATCCCCTGCGGCGGCGAATCACTCAACGCCGCAGGGGATCCGCTGGCCTCGGCCGAATGTGGCGGCGGTTTCTTATTTCGCTCCGTTGCCGCGTCGGCAGGCCTAGTGCTCTGGCCGCGAGGTCCAGCGAATGACCCTCGCGGCGTGAGCTTTCCGTGCCCGCGGCCACGACGTTGGGGTTGACCCGGCGCGTCAGAGGTCGGGGACGTTGCGGGCTAGTTCGTCTAGCCAGGCGGTGGCGGAGGCGTCGCTGGGGGCGCGCCAGTCGCCGCGGGGGGAGAGGGAGCCGCCGGAGCCTACCTTGGGGGCGTTGGGGAGGGTGGAGCGTTTGAATTGGCTGGTTTGGATGAAGCGGCGGAGGAATTCGGCGAGCCAGGATTTGATGGTGGGGAGGTCGTATTCGTGGCGTTGGTCGGCGGGGATCAGGTCGGGCCATTGGCCGCGGGTGCGGTCGGACCAGACGTGGTGGGCCAGGTAGGCGATGCGGCTGGGGAGGTCGCCGAAGCGGAGCAGGTGGTAGAGGTGGAAGTCCTGGAGTTCGTAGGGGCCGACAGTGGCCTCGGAGCTCTGAGCGGGGACGTCACCGTCGCCGGGGACGAGTTCGGGGGAGATCTCGGTGGTCAGAATGGATTTCAGGACCTCGCCGGCCTCGTCTCCTAGGCCGTTGGTGTCGATGGTCCAGGCGACCAGGTATTTGATCAGCGTCTTGGGGACCGAGGCGTTCACGCTGTAGTGCGCCATATGGTCGCCGACGCCGAATGTGCACCAGCCCAGCGCCAATTCGCTCAGATCGCCGGTGCCGACGACCAGCGCGTTGTGCATATTGGCCAGCCGGAACAGGTGTGAGGTGCGCTCGCCCGCCTGCACGTTCTCATAAATGATGTCGTACTGGGGAACCCCGTCGGCGGCCGGATGGCCCAGATCCCGCAGCATCTGAGTGGCCGAGGGCCGGATGTCGATCTCGTGCGCGGTGGCGCCGACCGCGCGCATCAGCCGTCGCGCGTCGTCGAGGGTGCGGCTGCTGGTGGCGAAGCCGGGCATGGTGTAGGCCAGTACATTCGAGCGCGGCAAGCCCAGCCGATCCATGGTCTTGGCCGCCACGATCAGCGCCACCGTCGAGTCCAGCCCGCCCGATACCCCGATCACCACACGTTGCGAACCGGTCGCCGCCAGCCGGGTGCTCAAGCCCTCCACCTGAATGCGATGCACCTCCGCGCAGCGCTCGTTGCGCCGTGCGGGATCAGCGGGAACGTAAGGGAACCGCGGGATTTCGCGCCGCAACGGCACCGTCCCGCCCGGCACCGGCAGCTCGAACTCGATGCGCCGGAACCGCTCGAGCCGCTCCCGGTGATCGTGCACGGTATCGGCGAAGCTGGTGGTACGCAGCCGATCCGCGGCCAACCGCCGCAGATCGATATCGGCCGTCACGAGCTGCGCGTGCTCCGCGAACCGCTCACCCTCGGCCAGCACATTGCCGTTCTCACACACCAGCGCCTGTCCGTCCCACGCCATATCCGTGGTCGACTCACCGTGTCCGGCAGCCGAATACAGATACGCCGCGATATACCGCGCCGAATGCGAAGTACAGAGGTCGCGCCGGTAGTCGGCCTTGCCGATCACGATATTGCTGGCCGACAGGTTCACCAGCACGCTCGCCCCCGCTAGCGCGGCGAAACCGCTGGGCGGCAACGGAACCCAGCCGTCCTCGCAGATCTCGACATGAAACACGAAGCCGGGCAGGTTGATCGCGTTGAACAGCAGATCCGAGCCGAACGGCACGCGTTGCCCGGCGATCACGATGTGGTCGTCGAGTGCCTCCCGCGCCGCAGCGAACTGCCGCTTCTCGTAGAACTCGCGATAGTTCGGCAGGTAGCTCTTGGGGGCCGCCCCGAGCACCCGGCCGTGGTGAATCACGATGCCGCAGTTGAACAGCCGCCCCTGCGCCCGCACGGGCGCGCCCACCAGCAGCACGGTGTCGATGCCCGCGCTCTCCTCGACGATCCGCTCGAGCGCCTCGCTGACCGCCGCGTCCAGCGCGTCCTGGTGGAACAGGTCGTCGGCGGTGTAGCTGGACAGCCCGAGTTCGGGGAAGACCGTCACGACCGCGTGCTCGGCGGCGGCCCGCCGCGCGAGCAGCAGCGTCTGCTCGGCATTGAAGGCCGGATCGGCGACCCGCACCGGCGGCACGGCCACCGCGACCCGCGCGAATCCGTGCCGATACAGCGAATCGAACGGCGGTTGCTCCGCCGACCCCGACCCGTTTGCCACTACCGACCCGTTAGCCAACACCGACCCCTTTGCGTCCGGCCGAGGTGATCATGGTTCTGCCCGCAATCTACCCATGTCGGACACCGATCGGGGACCGGACCCCGCCGGCTCACTCGCGCGCTGACTGCTCCCGCAGACGGGCAAGGGTTTTCGACAGGATCCGCGACACATGCATCTGCGAGATGCCCATCTGCTGCGCGATCTGGGTCTGCGTCATGGATTCGAAGAATCGCATGGTCAGAATCCGCCGCTCGCGTTCGGGAAGTCCTTCCAACAGCGGCCGGATCGCCACGTACTCCTCGACCCGGTCGAACTGCGACTCCTCCTCGCCGAGCGTATCGAGCAGCGAGGCCTCGGTATCGCGCCCCACCGACACGGCATCGATACTGCTGGGCTGGTAGGCGTTTCCGGCGATCACCGCCTGCGTGACCTCGTCCGGGTCGATATCGAGGGCCGCCGCGATCTCCTTGGCGGTGGGGGAGCGCCCCAACTGCTGGGACAGCGCGTCGATGGCCGACCCGATGCGCAGATGGGTTTCCTTGACCCGCCGCGGAACCCGCATGGCCCAGGTGTTGTCGCGGAAGTACCGGCGAACCTCACCCATGATGGTCGGCACCGCGAAGGACAGGAAGTTGGAGCCGCGTCCGATGTCGAAGCGATCCACCGCATGCACCAGCCCGACCCGCGCGACCTGGGTGAGGTCGTCGAAAGGCTCACCGCGCCCGCTGAATTTGCGCGCGATGTGATCGGCGAGCGGAATGCAGCGGTTGATCAGTTCGGTGCGCAGCGCGGCGCGCCGCCCGGATTCCGGTGCGGCGGCGGCCAGTTGCTCGAACAGCGCGGTGACGTCGTCATAACCGGAGACGCTGCGCGCGACCTCCTCGGCCTCTTCGGCGTCGACGGTCTCCTCGGCAGCGTCTTCGGTGGCGTCCTCGGCCTCGGTCTCCGCGAGCTCGGTGTCGGGTTTGTCGGGCTGTGCCGGGTCGGGGGTGGATGCGAACACGTCTTCTCCCTCGATCACTACGCCTTCCCCCGGACCCGCCGGAACTCCACTGCCGTCGGGTATCCGGAGAGCGCCTGATCGAAGGGTTCCTGGCCGGCGGTCACCTCGTCCGAGAGCGTGCGCAGCACATGCCAGCCGAAGCTGCGCTGATCCGGTAGGCCCTCGGCGCGGGCGATGCCGCTGACCCGAACCAGCAAATCGGACTCGCCGACGGTGAAGCGGCACTGCAGGGTGGTGCCGGGCACGGCCAGGGCGATGAGCGTGGAGGCGGCCTCGTCCACCGCGAGCCGGATATCGGCGACTTCGTCGAGGGTGAATTCGCTGAGCAGCACCAGTGTTTCGGCGAGTCCACGCACGATGGGCAACTGGGAGACGGAGGCGGCGACGCCGATCTCGACCGGTGTTCCCCGCAGTCCTTGTTCCGCCGAAATGTTGATCACCCTGTAGAGGCTACCCATTCCGGGGCGCGGCAATCAGCCATTCGCGGTGACGGCGGCGTCATTAGGGGGTGCCGTTAGACTGCGCCGTGTGTGCACCTCTACCTCCCCTTTCCAGCGGCCCGCGCCGATGATCGCCCCGTCCATCCTGTCCGCCGACTTCGCGCGCCTGGCCGATGAGCTGAAGGCGATCGAGGGCAGCGACTGGGTGCACGTCGACGTCATGGACAACCACTTCGTGCCCAATCTGACGCTGGGTTTGCCGGTGGTGCAGAGCATTCTGAAGGCGACCGACATTCCGGTGGACTGCCACCTCATGATCGAGAACCCGGAGCGCTGGGCCCCGGGCTACGCCGAGGCCGGCGCCTACAACGTCACCTTCCACGCCGAGACCACCGACAATCCGATCGCGGTGGCGCGTGACATCCGCGCGGCGGGCGCGAAGGCGGGCCTGTCGGTGAAGCCGAACACCCCGATCGAGCCCTACCTGGAGATCCTCAAGGAGTTCGACACGCTGCTGGTGATGAGCGTCGAACCCGGTTTCGGCGGACAGTCTTTCATCGCGCACGTGCTCGACAAGGCCAAGCAGGTGCGCCGATTGGTCGATGCCGGGGAGCTGCGCCTGGTGGTGGAGATCGACGGCGGCATCAATATGGACACCATCGAGCAGGCCGCCGAGGCGGGTGTGGACTGCTTCGTCGCGGGATCCGCGGTGTACGGCACCCCGGACCCGGCCGCGACCGTGGAAGCCTTGCGGCAGAAGGTGATCGCCGTCGAGGCCGCCTCCGCGTAGCGGATCGAGCGGCCCCGGCTCAGCGGCTGGAGCGTTGTCGCCTAGCGGCGGAGCAGCGCCTCGATGACCGACTCCAACGGGGGAACGGAATCGATGGCGTCGGGGGAGTGGATCCAGGTGCGGTATCCCGTCCGCTCGTCATCGGCGGATGGGAGCACGACCTGCGCGCCCGAGCAGGCGACCGTGGCGTAGAGGCGGAACAGCGCCGCCGCCACCGATTTGCTGAGCGTTTCCGGGCGCGCCGGACCGGTGATGAAGGTCCAGCGCCGCGCGCGGGGATGATGCACGACCGGCCCGGCCAGATCGGCCTGCGTCAGCCGCTGCTGAACGCGTTCGCCGAGCTCGGCGGGCATGGTGATGGCTCCGTAACGCTTGCCTATCTCCAGCAGGATGTGTCGTGACGTCGGATCGATCGATGCCGGCAGGTGAAATTCGCGCCGATACTGTACGCAGCGAAGTTCGAGTGTCGAATCGAGAAACGTTGTCACGCCGCACCCCCAACTGTGCCGATGATGTTGTCTGCCACCTGGATCCGACCCGCGCGGGGTCCATCCTTCCTTCGGTTCGAGTGCTTGCGATGAACGTCTCCGGCCTGGATCGGCCGGCGGACGCGGGACCGTTCTCCATTGAACTGCTCGCCGAGAAGTTGAACTGTTGGAATCAGCGACATAACAATCTTGCGACCATTTTTGGTTCTGCGCAAGATTCTGGTGTAAGCGAGTCGTGGATTGGGTACCACCAGCGTTGGCCCAGGTCAGGCGATATGACGAACCGGTAAATTCCGACTTTTCAATTGGGATTGCCACCTAATTCGGACAATTTGCGGATCGCAAGTTGGCTTATGCCCGATTTCATCCGTCCATCGGTCTCCAACTCTCCAGTGAACAAGGCCGCATGTCGCCTACGACCACGCGTCGTTAGGCTGAGGGGGACAACCGCTCGTCCCGGGAATACCGCCCGTGGTGTGGGCTGTTGGCGCAAGCGGAGCACACACGCGGACGGAGAGGTCAGGCATGTTCACAGGCATCGTCGAGGAGCTGGGCGAGATCGTCGCCAGCGAATCGCTGGACGACTCGGCGCGACTCACCATTCGCGGCCCGCTGGTGACCTCCGATGCCGGACACGGTGATTCGATCGCCGTCAACGGCGTCTGCCTCACCGTCGTGGACCAGCAGGTCGAGGGCGACACCTTCACCGTCGACGTCATGGCCGAGACCCTGCACCGCTCCAGCATCGGCGGCCTGACCGTCGGTTCCCGCGTCAATCTCGAGCGCGCCGCGGCCGTGAACAGCCGCCTGGGCGGCCATATCGTGCAGGGCCACGTCGACGGCACCGGCACCATCGTCTCGCGCACCCCGTACGAGAACTGGGAGGTCGTGCGAATCTCGTTGCCCGACAGCCTCGCCCGCTATGTCGTCGAGAAGGGCTCGATCACCATCGACGGCATCTCGCTGACCGTCTCGGGCATCGGAATCGCCGAGGACGCCTACGCCGACGGCGCGAAGGACTGGCTCGAGGTCTCGCTCATCCCCACCACCCGCGAGCTCACCACCCTGGGCACCGCCCCGGTCGGCACCGTCGTGAATCTCGAAGTCGACATCATCGCCAAGTACGTCGAGCGTCTCGTACAGCGCGGCTGATCTTCCGCGAGACCAGAGTCGGCGCAAAACGGGCACGGCGGCTGGCCTACTGTAATGAGGCACCTAATTCGAGATGGAGCACAACAGACGTGACCAGGTTCGACACCATCGAGCGCGCAGTCGCCGACATCGCCGCCGGTAAGGCGGTCGTCGTTGTCGACGACGAGGGCCGGGAGAACGAGGGCGACCTCATCTTCGCGGCAGAGAAGGCGACCCCCGAACTCGTGGCCTTCATGATCCGCTACACCTCCGGTTACATCTGTGTGCCGCTCACGGGAGAGGACTGCGATCGGCTGGGCCTGCCCCCGATGTACGCGGTCAACCAGGACAAGCACGGCACCGCCTACACCGTCGCCGTGGACGCCCGCGAGGGCATCACCACCGGCATCTCGGCCGCCGACCGTGCCACCACCATGCGCGTGCTCGCCGACCCGAACGCCAAATCCGACGATCTGACCCGCCCGGGTCACGTGGTTCCCTTGCGCGCCAAGGACGGTGGCGTGCTGCGCCGCCCCGGCCACACCGAGGCCGCGGTCGATCTGGCCCGCATGGCCGGGCTCAGCCCCGCCGGCGTCATCTGCGAGATCGTGTCGCAGAAGAACGAGGGCGATATGGCGCGCACCGACGAGCTGCGCGTCTTCGCCGACGAGCACGATCTGGCGCTGATCTCCATCGCCGACATGATCGCCTGGCGGCGTCGCAACGAGAAGCACGTCAAGCAGGTCGCGGAGGCCAAGCTACCCACCGAGTTCGGTGATTTCCGGGCCATCGGCTACGAGTCCGAGTACGACGACGCCGAGCACGTCGCCCTGGTCATGGGCGAGATCGGTGACGGCCGCGACGTGCTCGTGCGCGTGCACTCCGAATGCCTCACCGGTGACGCGTTCGGTTCGCTGCGCTGCGACTGCGGCCCGCAGCTGGACGCCGCGCTGGAGATGATCGCCGAGCAGGGACGCGGTGTGCTGCTCTACATGCGCGGGCACGAGGGCCGCGGCATCGGGCTGCTGCACAAGCTGCAGGCCTACCAGCTGCAGGACGGCGGCGCGGACACCGTCGACGCCAACCTGGAACTGGGCCTGCCCGCCGACGGCCGCGACTACGGCATCGGCGCGCAGATCCTGGTCGATCTGGGCATCACCTCGATGCGGCTGCTCACCAACAACCCGGACAAGCGCGCGGGCATCGAGGGTTACGGCCTGAGCATCAGCGAGCGCGTCGCCATGCCGGTGCGCGCCAACAAGCACAATCTGCGCTATCTGCGCACCAAGCGGGACCGGATGGGCCACGACCTGGTCGGCCTGGAAGACTTGGACCTGGGCGAAACCGCGCACTGAGCCCCGGGTGAAACCCGCACTAGCACCGCGCGACCCAACCGACTGCTGACTACCGAGAGGGCACAACAACGATGAGCGGCACGGGCGTACCGACCTTCGAGCTCGCCGATGCCAAGGACCTCAAGCTGGCGATCGTGGCGTCGCGCTGGCACACCACCATCTGCGACGCGCTGGTCGCCAATGCGGAGCAGACCGCCCGCGAGGCCGGCGTCGCCGACATCACGGTGGTCCGGGTCGCCGGTGCCATGGAGCTGCCGGTGGTGGCGCAGGCGCTGGCCCGCAGCCATGACGCGGTGGTCGCGCTGGGCGTGGTGATCCGCGGTGGCACACCGCATTTCGAGTACGTGTGCGATTCGGTGACCGCGGGCCTGACCCGGGTGTCGCTGGACGAGAGCACCCCGGTCACCAATGGCGTGTTGACGGTGAACACCGAGGAGCAGGCCCTCGATCGTGCGGGCTTGCCGGGCTCGGCGGAGAACAAGGGCGAGCAGGCGGCCGCGGCCGCGCTCGATGCCGCCCTCACCCTGCGCGAACTCGCTCAGACCGTTTAGTCATGCCCGAGAACGATTCAGCCGTGCCCGAGAACGAATGGGACCTCGAGGTGCGGCCGCACCACGCGATCGTCACCGTACGGATCGTGGCGGCCGTGCTCGCGGCCATCTTCATCTTCGGTGGATTCGTACTGCGGCACGGCTCCACCGGCGTGAACTTCCGGGTATCCGATCAGATCGGCCTGATGCTCTTCGGCCTGCTGCTGGCCGGTGGCGTGCTGCTACTGACCCGGCCCCGGGTGCGGGTCGGCAAGCGCGGCGTGGTGGTGCGGAACATCGTGGGCGACACCGAATTCCCGTGGAAGGACATCCGGGGCGTCTCGTTCCCGGACAAGAAGTCCTGGGCCCGTTTGGAACTCGCGCACGACGAGTACGTGCCCATGATGGCCATCCGGTCCAACGACAAGATGCGCGCCGCCGCGGCCATGGACAGGTTCCGGGAACTGGGCGCGAAATACAGCGCCCAGAACCAGGACTGACGCTTCAGCGCGGGCTGCTCCGCACTAGCGTGGACTGCCGAGCACCGCGCCCTCACGGCGGGGGTCGGCGCCGCCGATCCAGCCGTCGCCGTCGCGGACCAGCGCCGACAATCCGCTGGACTGCGGGTTGACCGAGACCGTATCGCCGAACTGGCGCAGCTTCTGCACTATCGGGTCGTGGTCGCCCTTGTCGGCGGCGTTCACCGCGGGATGTTCACCGCCCAGGTAGGTGGTGGGTGTGTTGGCCGCGCCGAAGTCGATCATCGACACCGCCTGCTGCGGGTTCATGCCCCAATCCAGCACGCCGATCAGGGTTTTGATGACGAACTGGATGATGACCGCGCCGCCGGGCGAGCCGGTGACCATGTGCAGCTGCCCGCGGGTGCCGTCGGGATTGCGGTCGAAGACCAGGGTCGGGGCCATGGAGCTGCGCGGCCGCTTACCGGCGGCGATGCGGTTGGCGATCGGGTTGCCCTCCTTGTCGAGGGGCTCGGCGGAGAAGTCGGTGAGCTGGTTGTTGAGAATGAAGCCGTCGACGAAATGGAAAGAGCCGAAGGCGGATTCGACCGTGGTGGTCATGGACGCGGCATTGCCGTACTTGTCGACGATGGAGATGTGGCTGGTGCCGTGCTCGGGCTGCTGCGGGCCGTTGCCGACCGGCACCGGGCCGAAATCGCCGGGCTTGGCGGTGCCCAGGCTCTTGCTCGGATCGATCAGTGCCGCACGCTGCTTCAGATAATTCGGATCCAGCAGCGTCTGCGGCGAATTGCCCGGCAGCGGAACGAAATCCGAGTCGGCGATGTACTTGTCGCGGTCGGCGTAGGCCAGCCGCTCGGCCTCGGCGATCAGGTGCACGGCCTCGGCGCTGGGCTTGCCGCCATTGCGCGCGGTCTCAGCATCGCCGGACAGGTCGGTCGGCTTCATCGACGCCAGATCGAAATTGGACAGAATGCCCAGCGCCGACTCGACCGTGATGCCGCCCGAGGACGGATTGGGCATGCCGCAGATCTCGTGGCCGCGATACGGCGAGCACACCGCGGTGCGCTTCTTCGTCTGATAGTTCTGCAGATCCGCGAGCGCGAGCAGGCCGGGTGTGCGCCCGCCGGAGGCCAGCGCGGTGGTGTCGACGATATCGGCGGCGATGGCGCCGGTGTAGAAGGCGTTCGCGCCGTCGGTCGCGATGGCCGAGAACGTCTTGGCCAGCGCCGGATTCGTGAGCGTGGTGCCCGACGGCTTCGCGCTGCCATCCGGCTGCAGGAAGTACGCCTTGGCATTGTCGTCGCGGGCCAGATCGGCCTTGGAGTCGAAGATCTGGCTGGCCATCCGCGGCGAGATCTTGAAGCCCTGATCGGCCAGGTTGATGGCCGGGGTGAACAGGTCCTTCCACGGCTGCTTGCCGTGCTCGTTGTGCGCCGACTCCAGCAGCCGCAGCACGCCCGGCACGCCGATGGACCGCCCACTGGCCTGCGGGCGGGGCTGGGGCTGGGTGTGATCGTCGGGACTGATGTAGCGCAGATAGTCCTCGGTGGCCGCGGCCGGGGCGGTCTCGCGGCCGTCGTAGGCGTCCACGGACTTGGTGTTCGCGTCGTAGTACATCAGGAACGCGCCGCCGCCGATGCCGGTGGCCTGCGGCTCCACCAGATTCAGCACGGTCTGCGCCACGATGAGCGCGTCCGCGGCGGTGCCGCCGTCGCGCAGCACCTTGCAGGCCGCTTCCGTCGCAACGGGATTGGCGGTGGCGACCGCGAAATCACCGGTCTTCACCGGGGTCATGCCGGTCCGATAGCCGGTGGCCACCTCGGGATTGAGCGCCATATTGGTGCTGGTCGGCCCGGCCGGGACACCGGAGGTGACCGGAGTTCCGTTGTGCGACACCGTGCATGACGCGGTCTTGTCCGTCGAGGACGAACAGGCGGTGATCAATCCGAGCAGCAAGAGCAGAGCGGCAGCGCCGCTCCCGGTTCGTCGCGAGCGCCTCATGAGCGGACTCTAACCCCGCGCCGCCGCCGGGGCAGGGCTTTGACGGGCGGAATGCTCCGGATGTCGGGAAAGCGCGTTGTTGCAGGTCGCCTATGGATTTCAAGCGCATTTATGGCAATCACCGATAGATCACACCAATTGGTCGCTTGACCGCTGATATTCGCGGAAAGTTCACCCGCTCGGAGCGCCGATTCAACGCTCAGCAAACCGCAAGGTACCCTCAGGCTGCCTCAACTCACGATTGCGGAGGGTTAACCCGGCGAATGACCGAGATCCGGACAACTGCCACCAGCCTCAACGCCGAGGACAGCGGCTATCACAAAGCGCTCAAGCCTCGTCAGTTGCAGATGATTGCCATCGGTGGTGCCATCGGCACCGGCCTGTTCCTGGGAGCGGGTGGCCGCCTGCACAGCGCCGGACCGTCGCTGTTCCTGGTGTACCTGGTCTGTGGCGTCTTCGTCTTCTTCATCCTGCGCGCGCTCGGGGAGCTGGTGCTGCACCGGCCGTCCTCGGGTTCGTTCGTCTCCTATGCGCGCGAATTCTTCGGGGAGAAGGCCGCATTCGTGGCCGGGTGGATGTACTTCCTGAACTGGTCCATGACCGGCATCGTCGACACCACCGCCGTCGCTACCTACCTGCACTACTGGGGTCCGTTCCAGCCGGTCGCGCAATGGATTCTGGCGCTGGGCGCGCTGATCATCGTGCTCGGCATCAACCTCGCCTCGGTGAAATGGTTCGGCGAGATGGAGTTCTGGGCCGCCATGATCAAGGTGCTGGCCCTGGTCACGTTCCTGGTCGTCGGCACCATCTTCCTGGCCGGTCGCTTCGATGTCGACGGCGCCCGCACCGGCTTCGGGATGGTCTCGGACGCGGGCGGCTGGTTCCCGACCGGTGTGCTGCCGCTGGTCACGGTCACCTCGGGCGTCGTATTCGCCTATGCCGCCGTGGAAATGGTCGGCATCGCCGCGGGCGAGACCGAGAATCCGGCCAAGATCATGCCGCGCGCCATCAATTCGGTGATCATGCGTATCGCGCTGTTCTACTGCGGTTCGGTGATTCTGCTGGCGCTGCTGCTGCCCTACACCGAATACAAGTCCGGCGAAAGCCCGTTCGTCACCTTCTTCGGCAAACTCGGTGTGGCGCATATGGGCTCGATCATGAACTTCGTGGTGCTCACCGCCGCGCTGTCGAGTTTGAATGCCGGGCTGTATTCCACCGGCCGAATTCTGCGGTCGATGTCGATGAACGGTTCCGCGCCGAAATTCACCTCGCGGATGTCGAAGGCGGGTGTGCCCTACGGCGGCATTCTGCTCACCAGTGTGATCGCGCTGTTCGGCATCTGGCTGAACTATGTGGTGCCGTCGCAGGCGTTCGAAATCGTCTTGAACGTGGCCTCGCTGGGCATTCTGGCCTCCTGGGCGACCATTGTGGCGTGCCAGTTGCGGCTGTATTCCTGGTGGAAGAAGGGGCGGGCCGAGCGTCCGGCGTTCCGGATGATCGGCGCTCCCTACACGGGATACGCGACGCTGGCGTTCCTGGGACTGGTGCTGGTACTCATGGCATTCGACCGGCCGGTCGGTACGTGGACGGTGGCGAGCCTGGTGATCATCGTTCCGGCGCTCGCGATCGGGTGGAAGGTCGCCAGCCCGCGGGTGCTGGCCATCGCCAAGATGCGCGAGGGCTACACCGGTGAGTTCCCGGTGATTCCGCCGATCCCGCTGGACGACAAGTAGTTTCCGGCTTCCGGGGGTACACTGGGAAACCGTCTCCGGACCTGCGCTTTTCAACGGCCGCACGCGAAAACGCGTGCGGCCGTTATGTGTTCGAGATCACTGTTTGCCGCGCTATCTATCGGCTGTGGCCATGGTCATAACTTGCGCAACCAGATTGTCCGGAATCCGAACATTTGGTTAGCGTCAGGTTCAACGCGTTCGCAGGGGGCGCGTGACCAGGGGTTACTCGATGAGGAGTGCTGTGAGTTCGCAATCGGCTGTCGCCGACGAGGTGGATATGACACCCATAGCCGCGGAAAACGGTGTTCCAGCGACCTTTTTCGAGCGTGCGCTCGACGGCGTGCGGGGGCTGCGCCGTGATAGCGCCGAGATCGACGTGCCCGCCAAAGTCCGGGAAACCCAGATCGCCGCACTCGCCGCGATGGGACTGGCGGTGCTGCACAGCCTGCTGTCCATCACCGGCGGCGTGTCCTGCGTGGTCGGCAGCGTCGGCCACTTCTTCGCCGCCTGGGTGACCGGCGGTGTCGCACTGCTTTTCGGGCTGCGCTCGCGCTGGATCTGGATCACCGCGCTGGGATTGGCCAGCCTGCAGGTGTTTCTGGGGATCTTCACCCTGGTCTCGGCCGAAATGCCCACGGGCGTCGGGCCATACACCGTGCTGGTTGGCGTAATGGTGTCCGGCGTCGTGCTGGCGCTGCTGCTGCGCCGCGACCTCTACCGCTGGTTCGCGGTCGTCTGACCCTGTCCGCCCCGTCATTCCGGCATGCTTTTGGCCGGAATCCACACCGTGAGTATGGATCCCGGCCAAGAAGCGCGCCGGGATGACGGAGTTCGGCTGCGTTACTGGACGGTTCGGCCGATCGCGCGTCCGGCATTGCGGCCGGAGAAGATGCAGCCGCCCAGGAACGTGCCTTCGAGCGCGTTGTAGCCGTGCACGCCACCGCCACCGAAACCGGCGACCTCACCCGCGGCGTACAGGCCCGCGAACGGGGTGCCGTCGGGGCGGATGACCTGGGAGTCCAGGTTGGTCTGCAAGCCGCCCAACGTCTTCCGGGTCAGGATGTTGAGCCGCACGCCGATCAGCGGGCCGTGTGCGGGGTCGAGGATCTTGTGCGGGCTCGCCACCCGGACCTTGTCGCCCAGGAAGCGCCGCGCGTTGTTGACCGCCATGAGCTGGGCGTCCTTGCTGAACTTATTGGCGACATCGCGGTCGCGGGCCACGATCTGCCGCTCGATATCGGCCAGATCCAGCTGCGGGCCACGCGAGAGCTTGTTCATGCCCGCGATCAGCTCGGCGAGGGTATCGGCGACCACGAAATCCGAGCCGTGCTGCTTGAACGCCTCCACCGGGCCTGGCGCGCCCTTGGCCACGCGGCTCTTGAGCGCGAGTTTCAGGTCCTTGCCGGTGATATCGGGATTCTGCTCCGACCCCGAGAGCGCGAATTCCTTCTCGATGATCGACTGATTGAGGATGAACCACGAGTAGTCGTAGCCGGTCGCGAGAATCTGCTTCATCGTGGCATTGGTGTCGAAACCCGGGAAAGCCGGTGCGGCCATGCGCTTTCCATTGGCGTCGAACCACAGCGACGACGGCCCGGGAATGATGCGAATGGCGTGATCGGGCCAGATCGGATCCCAGTTGTGGATGCCCTCGGTGTAGTTCCACATGCGGTCCCGGTTCACGATGCGCCCGCCCGCGGACTCGGTAATGGCGAGCATGCGCCCGTCCACGTGCGCGGGCACACCGGAGATCATGTGCTCGGGGCACGGGCCCAGCCGGTCGGTGGGCCAGTTGCGGCGGATGAGTTCGTGATTGTGGCCGATGCCGCCGGAGGACACGATGACGGCCCGGGCGTGGAGTTCGAACTCGCCCACGATGTTTCGTGACGAGGCGACGCCGCGCTCCTCGTTCGAGGGCTCGAGCACGCTGCCGCGCACACCGGTCACGGCATCGTCCTCGACGATGAGCTCGTCGACCTGATGGCGGAAGGCGAAGCCGACCTGACCGCGCTTCTCGGCCTCGAGCACCGGCTCGAGAAATACCCGCACGACCTCGGGCCCGGTGCCCCAGGTCAGGTGGAAGCGCGGCACCGAGTTGCCGTGCCCGTCGGCGGTCACCCCACCGCGCTCGGCCCAGCCGACCACCGGGGTCACCCGCAGCCCGAGGTCGTAGAGGTACTGCCGCTTCTCGGTGGCCGCGAACTCCACGTACGCGCGCGCCCACTGCCGCGCCCAGTGGTCCTCGTCCTCGCGGTCGAAGCCGGCCGAGCCGAACCAGTCCTGCAGGGCCAGGTCGAGACTGTCCTTGACGCCGAGCCGCCGCTGCTCGGGGCTGTCGACGAAGAAGAGGCCGCCGAGCGACCAGAATGCCTGCCCGCCCAGGTTGGCGCGGTTCTCCTGATCCAGGACGAGCACACGGCGGCCCGCCTTGACGAGCTCGTGAGTGGCTACGAGACCGGCCAGACCGGCGCCGACGACGATGACATCCGGGTTCTCGATCATGCCCAATTCCTTGCGCTAGAGGTTCGATACACGAATGTATCGAACGAGGTCGCTGCTGTACAGGCGCTCGATACAGACCTGTATCGGACGACGTTGTCGGTGGGTCGTGGCATGGTTCGAGTGTGCCGACTTCCATGCCCGGATCGATGACACTCGCGGCGGCGCGCCGCACCGCGCTCGCGGCCCAGGGGTTCGCGGCCGCCCGGCCCAGCGGGCCGCCCACGCGCCGCACCGTGATGAAGGTGCTCGACAGCACCCGGTTGCTGCAGCTGGATTCGGTGTCGGCGGTGGTGCGGGCGCACTACGCGCCGGTGTTCAGCCGGATCGGGGCCTATGACCGGACCTTCCTGGACGAGGCGGCTTGGGGACACAGTGCCCGGCGGCCGCGGCAGCTCATCGAATACTGGGCACACGAGGCGGCCCTGATTCCGGTTCAGGACTGGTCGCTCATGCGCTGGCGCATGGTGCAGTACCGCAACGGCCGTTGGGGCGGGATGCGGCAGACCCTGGAGCGCAATCCGTCGCTGGCCGATGACGTGCTCGGGGTGGTCAAGGAGTTCGGGGCCAGCACGGCGGGGGAGATCGAGAGGCACCTCGAACTGGATCGGCCACGGGCCAAGGACAATTGGGGCTGGAACTACAGCGACACCAAGGTGGTGTGCGAGGCGCTGTTCGCCGCGGGGGAGCTGACGGTGCCCAAACGGGTGGGCTTCCAACGGCATTACGACCTGGCCGCGAATGTGATTCCGCCCGAGGTGCTCTCGGCCGAACTCGACGAGGCCGATGCGGTGCGGGAGCTGGTGCGGCGGGCGGCGCGGGCGCACGGGATCGGCACCGAAACCGATCTGCGGGACTACTACCGGCTCAAACGTGTGCAGACCGAGCCCGCCATCGCGGAGCTGGTCGATGCGGGGGAGTTACAGCCGGTGCGCGTCGAAGGCTGGGACAAGCCCGCCTATCTGCATGCCGAGGCGCGGACGCCGCGCCGGGTGACGGGTGCGGCGCTGTTGTGCCCGTTCGATCCGCTCATCTTCTTCCGGGATCGCACCGAGCGGCTCTTCGACTTCCACTACCGCATCGAGATCTACACGCCGGAACACAAACGGGTGCACGGGTATTACGTCTTCCCGTTCCTGCTCGACGGCGAGATCGTGGCGCGGGTGGATCTGCGCGCGGAGCGGTCGAGCGGGCGTCTGCTGGTGCCGGGTGCGTTCGCCGAACCGGGTCGCGACACCGCGCGGGTGGCGGGTGCACTCGCTGCAAGCTTGCGTGAGATGGCGGATTGGCTCGAACTCGAGACCGTGGAGATCGGTGAAAAAGGCGATCTCGCACCGCGATTGCGGCGCGAGATCGCCTAGTTGCAGAGCGGAGAACAGGATTGGCGGGTCAGAACGGCCCGTCGGTCCACGCGTTGAGCACGATGCCCTTCTTGCCCTCGCCATTGCATTCGATGGTCATGGGGATCAGCGGCCGCGGCGAATCGCCCACGATGTAGGTGGGGGACTGGAAGCCGCTGCCGACCTGGCGGGTGCCCAGGCACTGCACCACCGCGGCGTACCAGGCGTTCTCCGGGCAGGTGAAGGTCGCGGTGTCCAGGGTCTTGTCGATCCGGCAGACATTGTCGGCGTGGGCGGCCGGGGCGCCGGTCACCGCGATCAGGCCCGCCGCGCCGATGCTGAGCGCGGAACCGATCGCGAGCGTGCGGCGGCGCGGGTGGAGATGGTGATGCTGGGTCATCGAACAAACTCCCTCGTATACGGACAGTTCAATCGAAACAGTTCGTCCCATACTGACCGCGAGATGCGCCGGACAGCGGAAACTCGCGGAGATCGGTTGTCCGGCGTGGCGCGTCGCCGCGGACTCGCGGGCGCCCATATCTGCGCGACGTGCCAACGTGCACGCGCTGCAACATGGCATTCCACGTGATTCCGTCATGCTTTTCGCCGGAATCCGGCCGGGCCGCGATGGATCCCGGCCAAAATCACGTCGGGATGACGGGTGGGGCGCTATGCGACCAGCAGCAGCGGCGTCGAATCCTGAACCGCCCCACCGCAGATCATCATCACGGTCGAATCGTGGCGCAGATAGTTGCCGGGCACGGCGTCGAGCCCGCGCTCGGACTCGGCGGAGGCGGGCACGGAGACCGCCACCAGCGCGGCGGCGGCCAGGCACAGGGCCCCGGCGATGGCGAGCGAGCGGCGGCGCGAGCGCAGACCGGTCATGGCGTTCCCCTCTCTGAACTGATCTTGCGGATACTTCGTCGCCGCGACCGCCGCGGATGGCAGGCGACCGGCGCGGCGGGTGTGTCGGAGGGCATGACTAACCTGGATGCGTGGCAGATCCCGCGACCTACCGGCCCGCCCCGGGCACCATTCCCGTCGAACCCGGCGTCTACAAGTTCCGGGACAAGTTCGGGCAGGTCATCTATGTCGGTAAGGCGAAAAGCCTGCGGCAGCGGTTGAACTCGTACTTCGCGGACGTGGCCGGGCTGCACCCGCGCACCCGGCAGATGGTGACCACCGCGGCCGGCGTCGAGTGGACCGTGGTGTCCACCGAGGTGGAAGCGCTGCAGCTGGAATACAACTGGATCAAGGAATTCGATCCGCGCTTCAATGTCCGCTACCGCGACGACAAGTCGTATCCGGTGCTGGCGGTCAGCCTCAATGAGGAATACCCGCGCGTGTTCGTCTACCGGGGCGCGCGCAAGAAGGGCGTGCGCTACTTCGGCCCCTACGCCCACGCCTGGGCCATTCGCGAGACCCTCGATCTGCTGCTGCGCGTGTTCCCGGTGCGCACCTGTTCGGCGGGAGTCTTCAAGCGGCACAGCCAGATCGGGCGTCCCTGCCTGCTCGGCTACATCGACAAGTGCTCCGCGCCGTGTATCGGCCGGGTGAGCGCGGCCGAGCACCGGCAGATCGTGGACGACTTCTGCGACTTCCTCTCCGGCAAGACCGACCGCCTCGTCAAGCAGCTCGAGCGCCGCATGCACGAGGCCGCCGACGAACTCGACTTCGAACAGGCCGCGCGGCTGCGCGATGACGTGCAGGCGCTCAAGCGGGCCCTCGAAAAGCAGGCCGTGGTGCTGGGCAGCGGCACGGACGCCGATGTCATCGACTTCGCCATCGATGAACTCGAGGTCGCGGTCCAGATCTTCCATGTGCGCGACGGTCGCGTGCGCGGCCAGCGCGGCTGGGTGGTCGACAAGTCCGGTGACGCCATCGACTCGGTGGAATCCGGCGGGGAAATGCCTGCACTCGTCGAGCAGTTCCTCACCCAGTTCTACGGCGAGCAGACGGCGGTCGCCGAGCAGAGTGGGGAGACCCAGCCCGGCGCGGTGGTGCCGCGCGAGGTGCTGGTCCCGGCGCTGCCCAACGACCATGAGCAGGTGCAGCAGTGGCTCTCGGCGCTGCGCGGGTCCGCGGTGCAGCTGCGGGTACCGCAGCGCGGGGACAAGAAGGCCCTCGCCGAGACCGTGCAGCGCAACGCCCAGGAGGCCCTGGCCCAGCACAAGCTCAAGCGCGCCGGTGACCTGACCGCGCGCTCGGCCGCGCTGCAGGAACTGCAGGACGCGCTGGATCTGGACTCCGCGCCGCTGCGCATCGAGTGTGTGGACATCTCGCACGTGCAGGGCACCGATGTGGTGGCCTCGCTGGTGGTCTTCGAGGACGGCCTGGCCCGTAAGTCCGAGTACCGGCACTACAGCATCAAGGAGGCCGCCGGTGACGGCCGCTCCGACGATGTCGGCTCCATCGCCGAGGTGACCCGGCGGCGCTTCGGCAAGTTGCGCCGCGATCTGGACGCCGCCGAGGCCGCAGAGCTCGAATCCGATTCCGACGCGGTCGATTCCGATCTGCCGCCCGGCATCGACCCGAAAACCGGGAAACCGCGCCGTTTCTCGTATCCGCCCAACCTGTACGTGGTGGATGGCGGTGCGCCGCAGGTGAATGCGGCCGCCGAGATCCTCGACGAGCTGGGCATCACCGATGTCGCGGTGATCGGCCTGGCCAAGCGCCTGGAAGAGGTCTGGGTCCCCAACGAGCCGGATCCGGTGATCATGCCGCGCACCAGCGAGGCGCTATATCTCCTGCAGCGCGTCCGCGACGAGGCGCACCGGTTCGCCATCACCTTCCACCGCTCCAAGCGTTCGCGGCGGATGACCGAATCGGTCCTGGATTCGGTGCCCGGCCTCGGCGCGACCCGCAAAACCGCCCTGGTCCAGCACTTCGGATCGGTCGCCAAGCTCAAGCAGGCTACGGTGGAGCAGATCATCGAGGTCCCGGGCATCGGCGTGGCGACGGCGAAGGCGGTGCTCGCGGCCCTGCAGACCCCATAGGGCAGTCGGTTTCAGCAGGTCTGTGCGGGGCATTGTGATGCCGAGGGCGCAGTGTGACTCCGATAGCGGATCGGTGTGGCGCGTGATCCGCGCGCCATGGCGCGTCGAATCGGGACTCACCGGGTAGAGTCCGACACGCCGATCGGAAAAATTGCGACACGCCGTGTGTGCTGGTCGGGAGCAGAAATTACAGCTAGGTCTCGCTCCCTTCGTGCGCCTGCCGCGTTTCCGGCCATCGGTGCAGGATGATCGAGGGAACCCCAGACACGAACCGGTAGGACATGACGCGCGTCGAAGCCAGTACCGATACGGCCGAAAACAGCAAGACAACCGATAGTGATTCCCAGCCGACCGCCCGCCGCGGGCGGTCCGCCGCCGACTCTTCACCCGTCGAGGTCGTCATCGTGACGGGCCTGTCCGGCGCCGGACGCGGCACCGCCGCCAAGGTGCTCGAGGACCTCGGCTACTACGTCGCCGACAATCTCCCGCCCGAATTGATCGGGCGCATGGTGGAACTCGGTGCGAGTGCCGAACCACCCATTCGCAAACTCGCGCTCGTCATGGACGTGCGCAACCGCTTCTTCACCGGAAACCTCGCGGCCGTGGGCGAACACCTACGGGCGGCGGGTGTGCGCACCCGGATCCTGTTCCTCGAGGCCTCCGACGATGTGCTCATCCGCCGCTTCGGTTTCGCGCGCCGCCGCCACCCGCTGCAGAGCGAGAGCGCCGACGGCACGCTGACCGCCGGCATCGCCGCCGAGCGCCGCCGCCTGGACCCGGTGAAGACGGCCGCCGACGTGGTCATCGACACCACCGCGCTGTCCATCCACCAGCTGCACCGCAAGCTCGAGGAGGTCTACGGCGGCGATGCCGCCACCGTGCTGCAGCTGACCGTGCAATCGTTCGGTTTCAAGTACGGAGTCCCGCTCGACGCCGATATGGTGTTCGATTTGCGATTCCTGCCGAATCCGCACTGGATTCCCGAACTCCGCGAAAAGACCGGACAGGATGCCCCGGTCAGTGAGTATGTTTTGTCGCGCCCGGGCGCCCAGGACTACCTGGACACCGCGCGGCATCTCGTCGACCTGACGACCGAGGGTTACCGCCAAGAGGGGAAGCGATACATGACCGTGGCAGTGGGCTGCACCGGCGGCAAGCACCGCAGTGTGGCGATGGCGGAAGCCTTGTGCGATGCGTTAGGCGCGGACGATGAGTCGGGGGTAGTGGTTCGTGTGGTGCATCGGGATCTGGGGCGGGAATGACTGAGACGAACGGCCGCACCGCCAATCCGGCCATCGTGGCGCTCGGCGGTGGACACGGCCTGTACTCGACGCTGACCGCCATCCGGCGGCTCACGCGCAAGATCACCGCGGTGGTGACCGTGGCCGACGACGGCGGCTCCTCGGGCCGCCTGCGCTCCGAGCTCGGCATGCTGCCCCCGGGTGATCTTCGAATGGCGTTGGCGGCCTTGGCCGAAGAGGCCGACGGCATCTGGGCGCGAACTTTGCAACACCGCTTCGGCGGGACCGGCGCGCTGGCCGGGCACTCGGTCGGCAACCTGATCCTGGCGGGCCTGACCGAGGAGCTCGGCGATCCCGTCGCCGCCCTCGACGAGGCCGGGAAGGTCCTGCGCATCACCGGGCGCGTGCTACCCATGTCGCCGATCGCCCTCACCATCGAGGCGGATGTCTCTGGGCTGGAAGGCGATCCGCGCGTGAGCCGCTGTATCCGCGGTCAGGTGGCGGTGGCGACCACGCCCGGGAAGGTGCGCCGGGTGCGGCTGATCCCCTCGGATCCGCCCGCCTGCCCCGAGGCGACCTCGGCCATCGAGCACGCCGATGTGGTGGTGCTGGGCCCCGGGAGCTGGTTCACCAGTGTCATCCCGCACGTGCTGGTGCCCGAATTGCACGAAGCGCTGCTGCATACCCGGGCGCGGAAAGTGCTGGTGCTCAACCTCGCTGCCGAACCGGGCGAAACGGCCGGATTCTCCGCCGAGCGGCACCTGCATGTATTGTCCCAGCACGCACCGGATTTCACAGTCGACCATGTTTTGGTCGACTCGGGTTCCGTACCCGAGGGTAGGGAACGCGAACATCTGGCAAGAGCTGCCGAACAGCTGCGTGCACGAGTAACCTTCGCTGATGTCGCCGAGGCGGGGACGGACCGGCACCACCCCGGAAAGCTTGCCGCCGCACTGGATCAGGTGATCCGGCAACCTCGGCCGGAATCAGCAGGGCTTCGAGTCGAAGGACGGCATATGGGCCAACGTGTGCGGTCCGGGTTGGGTGGAAAGGAGCGCGTCTCGTGGCGATGACAGCGGAAGTGAAGGACGAGCTGAGCCGACTCTCTGTATCTCAGGTGAGTTCGCGCAAGGCCGAACTGTCCGCGCTACTGCGGTTCGCCGGTGGATTGCACATCGTCGGCGGTCGAGTGATCGTCGAAGCCGAGGTGGACATGGGTTCCATCGCGCGTCGGCTGCGTCGAGAGATCTTCGAGCTGTACGGCTACGGCTCGGACGTGCATGTGCTCGGCGCCGGCGGGCTCCGGAAGACTTCCCGGTATGTAGTGCGGGTTTCCAAGGAAGGCGAGGCGCTGGCGCGCCAGACCGGTTTGCTCGATGTGCGCGGCCGTCCGGTGCGCGGTCTACCGGCACAGGTGGTCGGCGGCAGCATCGGCGATGCCGAAGCCGCTTGGCGCGGGGCGTTTCTCGCGCACGGCTCGCTCACCGAGCCGGGCCGCTCCTCGGCGCTCGAGGTGAGCTGCCCGGGCCCCGAGGCCGCACTGGCCCTGGTGGGCGCGGCCCGGCGCATGGGCATCTCGGCCAAGGCGCGCGAGGTGCGCGGCACCGATCGCGTGGTGGTGCGCGACGGCGAGGCCATCGGCGCCCTGCTCACCCGCATGGGTGCGCAGGACACCAGGCTCACCTGGGAGGAGCGGCGCATGCGCCGCGAGGTCCGGGCGACGGCCAACCGGCTGGCGAACTTCGACGATGCCAACCTCCGGCGTTCGGCGCGGGCGGCCGTAGCGGCGGCGGCGCGGGTCGAGCGGGCACTGGAAATACTGGCCGACGATGTGCCGGACCATTTGGCCGCCGCGGGCAAGCTGCGCGTGCTGCACCGTCAGGCGTCGCTGGAGGAGCTGGGCCAGCTGGCCGAGCCGCCGATGACGAAAGACGCTGTGGCGGGCCGGATTCGGCGTTTGCTGTCGATGGCGGACCGGCGCGCCAAGGAACTCGGCGTGCCCGATACCGAAAGTGCCGTCACCGCAGAGCTGCTCGAAGAGGCCTGAATCACGCGGGCTACTCCGTGATTGCCGAAACGGAGCCGCCCCGGGGCCGGAAAACAACCATCCGGAAGCGTCGCAACCCGTTGGGTCGCGGCGCTTCCGGGCGTCTGTGGCGAAAGTGAACGTTTCGTAGTTCACCGTGGCGGGGGTGTGTCCGTGATGTTTCCGTTACCGGTCTAGTGTTAGAAGCGCAACGGAAACGATCCGCAAAGCTGAGGAGCGAAAACGTGACTGTCCGGGTAGGGATCAACGGCTTCGGCCGTATCGGGCGCAACTTCTTCCGCGCCGTCGAGGCACAGAAGGCCCTCGGCACCACCGATATCGAGATCGTGGCGGTCAATGACCTGACCGACAACAAGACCCTTGCCACCCTGCTGAAGTACGACTCCATCCTCGGCCGCCTGCCGCAGGACGTTTCCCTCGACGGCGACTACATCGTGGTCGGCGAGCAGCGGATCCGCGCCCTGGAGATCAAGGAGGGCCCGGCGGCCCTGCCGTGGGGCGACCTGGGCGTCGACGTCGTCGTCGAGTCCACCGGCATCTTCACCAACGCCGCCAAGGCCAAGGGCCACCTGGCCGCCGGCGCCAAGAAGGTCATCATCTCCGCGCCCGCCACCGATGAGGACATCACCATCGTGATGGGCGTGAACGACGACAAGTACGACGGCTCGCAGAACATCATCTCCAACGCCTCGTGCACCACCAACTGCCTGGGCCCGATCGCCAAGGTGCTCAACGACTCCTTCGGCATCGAGCGTGGCCTGATGACCACGGTTCACGCCTACACCCAGGACCAGAACCTGCAGGACGCCCCGCACAAGGATCTGCGTCGCGCCCGCGCCGCCGCGCTGAACATCGTGCCCACCGGCACCGGCGCCGCCAAGGCCATCGGCCTGGTGCTGCCCGAGCTGCTCGGCAAGCTGGACGGCTACGCGCTGCGCGTGCCGGTCCCGACCGGCTCGATCACCGATCTGACCGTGGACCTGGCCAAGGCCGCCTCGATCGACGAGATCAACGCCGCCATGAAGGCCGCCGCGGACGGCCCGATGAAGGGCATCCTGAAGTACAACGTGGACCCGATCGTCTCCTCCGACATCGTGACCGACCCGCACTCCTCGATCTACGACGCGCCGCTGACCAAGGTCATCGACAAGCAGGTCAAGGTCGCCTCCTGGTACGACAACGAGTGGGGCTACTCCAACCGTCTCGCCGACCTGGTCGGCCTCGTCGGCAAGTCCCTGTAAGCGCCGATGACGATCAAGACTCTCCAGGATCTGCTGAACGAGGGTGTCGAGGGCCGGGGCGTGCTGGTGCGCTCCGATCTCAATGTGCCCCTCGACAACGGCGTCATCACCGACCCGGGCCGCATCATCGCGTCCGCGCCGACCATCAAGGCGCTGGCCGAGGCCGGCGCCAAGGTCGTCGTGACCGCGCACCTGGGCCGCCCGAAGGGTGAGCCGGACCCGAAGTTCTCGCTCGCTCCCGTGGCGGCGCGGCTGGCCGAGGAGCTGGGCCGCAATGTCCAGCTCGCCGGTGACGTGGTGGGCTACGACGCCCTCTCGCGCTCGGAGGGCCTGACCGACGGCGACGTCATGCTGGTCGAGAACGTGCGTTTCGATCCGCGCGAGACCAGCAAGGACGACGCCGAGCGGACCAAGCTGGCCAAGGCCCTGGTCGAACTCGTCGGCGACGACGGCGCTTTCGTGTCCGACGGCTTCGGTGTCGTGCACCGCAAGCAGGCGTCGGTCTACGACGTGGCCAAGCTGCTGCCGCACTACGCGGGCAATCTGGTCGCGGCCGAGACCGAGGTGCTGCGCAAGCTCACCACCGACACCGAGCGGCCGTACGCGGTCGTGCTGGGCGGCTCGAAGGTCTCCGACAAGCTGGCGGTCATCGAGGCGCTCGCGCCCAAGGTCGACACCCTGGTCATCGGTGGCGGCATGTGCTTCACCTTCCTTGCGGCACAGGGCCTTTCGGTGGGCACCTCGCTGCTGCAGGAGGAGATGATCGAGACCTGCAAGGGGCTGCTGGACAAGTACGCCGACGTCATCCACCTGCCGGTGGACATCATCGTCGCGGACAAGTTCGCCGCCGACGCGGACTCGAAGGCCGTGGCGGCCAACGAGATTCCCGACGGCTGGATGGGCCTGGACATCGGTCCCGAGTCGACCAAGCGCTTCGCGGCGCTGCTGACCGAGGCCAAGACGGTGTTCTGGAACGGCCCGATGGGCGTGTTCGAGTTCGAGAAGTTCTCGGCCGGCACCCGCGGTGTCGCCGAGGCGATCGCGGTCGCCACGTCCAAGGGCGCGTTCACGGTGGTCGGCGGCGGCGACTCGGCCGCGGCCGTGCGCACCCTCGGCCTGCCCGACGACGGTTTCTCGCACATCTCCACCGGTGGCGGCGCGTCGCTGGAATACCTGGAGGGCAAGGAACTTCCCGGCCTCGCCGTGCTTGAAGAAGACACAGCGGAGGACTGAACCATGGCACGTAAGCCTTTGATCGCCGGCAACTGGAAGATGAACCTCAATCACCTCGAGGCCATCGCTCTGGTGCAGAAGATCGCGTTCGCGTTGCCGGAGAAGTACTTCGACAAGGTCGACGTCACGGTGATCCCGCCGTTCGTGGACCTGCGCAGCGTGCAGACGCTGGTCGAGGGTGACCGTCTCCTGATCACCTACGGTGCCCAGGACGTGTCGACCCACGACGAGGGCGCCTACACCGGCGAGATCAGCGGTTCCATGCTCGCGAAGCTGGGCTGCTCGTTCGTCGTGGTCGGCCACTCCGAGCGGCGTCAGTACCACAACGAGGACGACGCCACGGTGCTGGCGAAGACCAAGCAGGCGCTCAAGTACGGCATCACCCCGATCGTCTGCATCGGTGAGGGCCTGGGCGTGCGCGAGACCAAGACCCACGTGGCCTACAACCTCGAGCAGCTGCGCGGTTCGCTCAAGGGCCTGACCGCCGAGGAGATCTCCAAGGTCGTCATCGCCTACGAGCCGGTCTGGGCCATCGGCACCGGCAAGGTCGCCACTCCGGCCGACGCCCAGGAAGTCTGCGGCGCCATCCGCAAGGAACTCGCCGAACTGGCGAATCCCGAAGTGGCCGCGGGCGTCCGCGTCCTCTACGGCGGCTCGGTCAACGCCAAGAACGTCGGCGAACTGGTCGGTCAGACCGATATCGACGGCGCTCTGGTGGGCGGTGCCTCGCTGAAGGGCGACGAGTTCGCCACCCTCTCGGCGATTGCCGCGGGCGGCCCGCTGCCGTAACCACCGGCATCTGCCGTAACGACCGGTATCTTTCCGCTCTCGAAAGGGCCGGGCATCCCATGGATGCCCGGCCCTTTTCGGCAGAATGACGATCATGAGCGATGACTGGAATACCCAAATCATCAATGAGTTCCGGGCCAATGAAGGGCGGGTGGGCGGTCCTTTCGAGGGGGCGCCCATGATCCTGGTGCACCATCGCGGGCGGAAGTCGGGGAAGGAAGGGGTGACGCCGCTGATGTATCAGGCCGATGAGCAGGATCCGAAGGTGATGTACATCTTCGCGTCGGCGGCGGGGGCGCCGAAGAATCCGGCCTGGTATTACAACCTCATCGATGCTGGGAAGGCCGACGTCGAGGTCGGGACCGAGACGTTTCCGGTTCAGGTCTCCGAGGTGACCGGGGCCGATCGCGACCGGATCTATGACGTTCAGGCCAGCCGGTACCCGGGCTTCGCGGGCTATGCCGAGAAGACCGCGGGGATTCGCACCATCCCGGTGCTGGCGCTGCGCCGGGCGTAGGCCGGATCGCGCCGCACCGGGCCGAAAGGCTATGTGCCGGTGCGGCGTACCGAGCGGCGGGCGCCCGCGGCCTGGGCGCGGTCGTCGAGGATTCGACGACGGCGCTCGGCCATGGCGGCGGCGGGGGAGGTGTTCGAGGTGAGGGCCCGGTAGACGGCGTGCGCGTCTTCGAGGGCCTCGCGGGCGCCGACACCGGCCGCCGGGGTGATGGCGTGGTCGGCGTCGCCGATGAGCAGGACGGAATCGTTCGGGGGCGCAGCGACGTCGAGCGGGACATTGCGGGCATTGCTCACGTGCACCGATTCGGTGGTCTCGAGGAACGTTTCGACGATCGAGCGGGTGGTCGGGGTGGCGGCACGAATCTTGTCGGCCCAGTCGGCGATCGGTTGCAGGCCGAGGTCGTCGGTGCCGGGCAGCGGCGGCCGGGGGAGTCGCAGGAACCAGAGCGCGGCCGGGTCGCCGGGCCGCCAGATATGGCCGAGGGTGCTGGAAACGTTTCCGGCGGGGGATAATTCGGCGAAGAAGTGCAGGGTGGCGGGGGTCGTCGGCAGGTTCAGGGGTTCGGTGGTCATGCCGTACAGGACCACGTCGCCCGCGTAGAGCGGGGTGCGGTCGGGTTCGAGCCGGGCGCGGATGCGTGAGTCGATGCCGTCGGCGGCGATGATCAGCTCGTCGTCGATCGCGGTGAGGTCGGTGACCGGTGTGCCGAAACGGGTTTCGGCGTCGGAGGTGGTGACGAAGTCCATCAAGATCGCCATCAAGTTGCGGCGCAACCAGAATCGATGACCCCGGCCCGGGGTTTCGCCGTGGTGGCCCGCGCTGTCGGTGTATTCGAGGCCGCCGGTGAGGGGATAGGACCCGGCGTGCAGGGTCGCCTCGTCGACGCCCAGGCCCGCGAGTGCCTCGTGGCCGCGGCCGTCGATGAACAGGAAAGCGCCGCCACCTGGGTTTTTCGGCTGCTGTTCGCAAAGGGTGACCGCAGTGCCCGCTCTGGCGAGCGCACCCGCCAGTGCTGATCCGGCAATGCCGCCCCCGATGATCGTGACCAAGTCGAACCCTCCTCGCCGTGCCCGCCATCCATAGCCGATTCCCATGATGGTGAGTGCTGGGACGTTGCGCGGCCGATCGGCTTCAGGTGACAGTGGATTCCTTGTTGACAGTAACTCTCATGTCGGCAGATACTCGCAATGACTGAAGGAGGCCGAATGTCATTGCGGGAGCGGCAGCGCCGACAGGTGCGCGACGAAATCCAGCGGGCGGCTTACGAACTGTTCGCGGCCAAGGGGTTCGCGGAGGTGACGACCGAGGAGATCGCCGCGGCGGCCGGGGTGTCGGCCAGCACGTACTTCCGGCACGTGCGCAGCAAGGACGATCTGCTGCTGGATCCGGTGCGCGAGGGCGGGGCCGGGATCGTGGCGCTGCTCGAGGAGCGCGCGGCGGACGAACCCGCCGATGTGGCGCTCGCACAGTCGATTCTGGCGCGGTCGACGGCGCTGGCGGCGGTGGAGCTGGAGCACTGGCGCGCCGCGTTCCGGACCGCGCCGCATCTGCTGGAGCGGGTGGCGTTGATCACCGAGGAACATCGGGCCCGGCTCGTTGAGCTGGTCGGGGAGCGAATGGGGCGGGATTCCCGGGAGGACAGCACTCCGGGTTTGCTGGTACACCTCATGCTCGCGGCGGCGGAATTCGGTTACCTGCAATGGCTTCGGGCTTCCGGGCATCCGGAGATGTCGCTGGCGGTGTGCGTGGAGGGTGCCCTCGACGCCGTGGTCGGCGAACGCTGGCGCGTGGACGGCTGAGCCCTGCTCGGGTCGATACAGCTGTGCGCGGGCCGAGACAACAGAACACGAAGATAGAGGAAACATGCAGGACGACAGGGAAACTGCCGGGACGTTCGATCTGATCGTGGTGGGGTCGGGGGCGGCGGGCATGGCCGCGGCGCTCACCGCGGCCAAGCACGGACTGTCGGCGGTCATCGTCGAGAAGGCGCGGCACTGGGGCGGGTCCACGGCCAGATCCGGTGGCGGCGTGTGGATTCCGGGGAACTCGGTGCTGCGCCGGGAAGCGCCCGCCGATGACCTGGAGGCCGCGCGCACCTATCTGAAGGAGATCATCGGGGCGGGGGTGGATCCGGTACGGATCGACACCTATCTCGATCGCGGGCCGGAGGCGTTCGAGTTCCTGGCCGCGCACTCGCCGCTGCGGATGCGCTGGGTGCCAGGCTATTCCGACTACTATCCGGAAGCTCCCGGCGGTCGCTCGCACGGTCGGTCCGTGGAACCGGCGCCCTACAACGCCAAGGCGCTCGGCGCCGAATTGGCCACGCTGGAACCGGATTACGCGAAGGCTCCCAAGAATGTCGTTGTGACGCAGGCGGAGTTCCGTCAGCTGCATCTCGGCCTGCGCAACCCCCGCAGTCCGCTCACCGCCATGGGTATCGCCGGGCGCTGGCTGGCCGCGACGGTCCTGCGGCGGCGGATTCTCGCCCGTGGCCAAGCCTTCTCCGCCATGCTGCGCGCGGGCCTGATCCAGGCGAATGTGCCGCTGTGGCTGGACACTCCGCTGCTCGAGCTGACCACCGAGGACGGCCGGGTGACCGGCGCGGTGGTGCTGCGTGACGGCCGCGAGCAGGTGCTCACGGCCCGGCGCGGCGTGGTCATCGCGGCGGGCGGCTTCGAGCACAACGAGGTGATGCGCAAGCAGTACCAGCGCGACCCCATCGGCACCGACTGGACCGTCGGTGCGGCCGCCAATACCGGCGACGGCATCCGGGCGGGCCAATCCGTCGGCGGCGCGGTCGAATTCATGGACGACGCCTGGTGGGGTCCGTCGATCCCGCTGCCCCGTGAGGCCTGGTTCTGCCTGGCTGAACGCAACCTGCCGGGCAGCCTGGTCGTCAACGACCGCGCCGAGCGGTTCATGAACGAGTGCTTGCCCTACGTCGAGGCCACCCACCGCATGTACGGCGGCGACAACGGCCAGGGCGAGGGCCCGGCCGAAAACCTGCCCGCCTGGCTGATTTTCGACCAGCGCTACCGCAACCGCTACCAGTTCGCGGGCGTGCCGCCGCGACAGGCGCTGCCGGGCCGGTGGTTCAAGTCCGGCGCGCTCACCCGAGCCGACTCCCTGCCCGAACTCGCGGAGAAGATCGGTCTCCCGGTCGAGAAACTCCAGGCGACCGTGACCCGATTCAACGAATTCGCCACCGCGGGTATGGATCCCGACTTCGGTCGCGGCGACAGCGCCTACGACAACTACTACGGCGACCCGCGCCAGCACCCCAACCCGAATCTCGGTGCGCTGGAGACCGGCCCGTTCTACGCGGCCAAACTGGTCCCCGGCGACCTCGGCACCAAGGGTGGCCTGGTGACCGACGTCGACGGCCGAGTCCTCCGCGAGGACGGCTCACCCATCGACGGCCTGTACGCCGCGGGCAATGCCAGCGCCCCCGTCATGGGCCACACCTACGCCGGCCCCGGCGCGACCATCGGCCCCGCCCTGGTCTTCGCCTACCTCGCCGCCCGCCACGCGGCGAGGTAATCCGCCGAGTGGCACACCAGCGAGGGGATTTGTCCGAATATGCCGCGCTGGTGTGCCACTCGACGAAACTCAGGCGAGGACTGCGCCGCCATCCAAGGGAAGGATGGTGGCGGTGGCGTGGGGCTGGGTCAGGAAGAAGACGAAGGCCTGTGCGATGTCGTCGACTTCGGCGATGCGCCGCAGCGGGGTGTTGGCCGCGGTGTCGGCGTAGAACTGCTCGCGCAGGTCCTCGGGGAAGTTCCACAGCGGAGAGCGCACCACGCCGGGCATGACCGCGTTGACCCGGGTCGGGGCGAGCTCGACCGCCAGTGCGCGGGTCAGGGCCTCGACCGCGCCGCAGACGCTGGAGGTGACCGACGATCCGGGCACGGGTCGCGGCCCGGCGGTACCGGTGGTCAGGGTGATCGACCCGTCCGCCCGCAGGTGCGGTGCGGCCGCCTGTACGGCCGTCAGCACGCTGAAGTAGCGCAGCTCGAAGAACTTCCGGGCCGCGTCGATATCCAGCTCGGCCACGGGGGAGAGCAATAGGGGCTCACCGGCGGTGTAGACGAGGTGGTCGAAGCTGCCCAGCTCGTCGAAGAGCGTGCGAATCCGGTTGGCGTCGGCGAGATCCGCGACCACACCGGTCACGCCGGTCGGGAGTTCGGCCACCGCGCGATCGACATTCTCCTGGCGGCTGGAGGCGACGGTGACCTTCGCGCCCCGCGCGGCGGTCGCCGCGGCCACGGCATAGCCGATTCCGGAGGTGCCGCCCAGGATGACGACGTGCTGTCCGTCGAGAGACATCGGATTTCCTTTCGGGGAACTGCTGTTCGTGTGTGCCTCTCCACCTTCGGTTCCGCGGCCGCCGCTGGTCCAAGACCTATACCGCCGCCTGTAATACCCTGAAGGCATCATGAGCGATGTCGATCTGCGCAAGCTGCGCTACTTCGTGGCGGTGGCCGAACACCTGCACTTCGGCCGCGCCGCTGAACAGCTGTTCATCGCGCAGCCGGTGCTGTCGCGGCAGATTCGCGCGCTCGAGGAGGAGTTGGGGGCGCGGCTTTTCGCGCGGGATCGGCGCGGGACGGCGTTGACGGCCGCGGGGGAGCAGCTGCTGGCCGACGCCAAACCGCTGCTTGCCTCGGCGGAAGCATTGCGGCGCAGGGTGATTCGCGCTGATAAGGGGGCCGATACCTTCACCGTCGGCTTCATGCCCGGCCTCATCGTGACCACGGCCGTGCGCGCGCTCACCGACCGGCATCCCGGACTCGAGGTCGAACTCGTGCGCACCGACTGGTTCGACCAGGTCGAGGTGATTCATGACGGCCGCGTCGATGTCAGCATGGTGCGCCTGCCGGTCGATCCGCGCGGACTCACCATTCGACCCCTCTACACCGAGCCCCGCGTGGTAGTGCTACCCGCCGGCCATCCGCTGGCCGGCAAGGAGATGCTGGCCGTCGCCGACCTCGCGGACGAACACCTGCTGCAGGATCCCGACCTGATCCCCGAATGGCGCGCACTGGCAACCGAATTGCGCACCGACCGCCCCGGCGTCCCGGTCTTCCGCAGCGTCGAGGAGAAGCTCGAACACGTGGCGGCGGGCCACGGCATCATCTTTCTGCCGCTGTCGGTCATGACCTTCTACACCCGACCGGACATCGCGTACGTCCCGGTGCCCGATATCGCGCCGAACGAGGTGAGCCTGGCGTGGTCGGCCGACCGTCCGGTTCCGCTGGCCGAGGAGTTCGCGGCGCTGGCCGGGCATTAGAGAGTCTTTGCCGAGCCTTGTGATGGTGTTGGCGCGCAACAGAATTCGATCTACACCGTCCAGAATCCCTGATCGCGATTCCACGAGCCGAATCCCGAAACAGAGGTTAACGTCGATAGGGTGTTCGGCATCATCCGGCCCTGCCGTCATCGGCTGGGCGAGGAACTCGGGCGGGCTTGGCTGGCGCAACTGTGCGGGCTGTGCCTCGCACTGCGTGACGATCACGGCCAGAGCGCCCGCCTGGCAACCAATTACGACGGGCTGATCATTTCGGCCCTGGTGGAGGCGCAGTCCACGGCGTCGCCCACCCGCCGCGTCGCCGGGCCCTGCCCGCTGCGCGGCATGAAGCGCGCCGACGTCGCCACCGGGGACTGCGTGCGGCTGGCCGCCACCGTTTCGCTGGTGCTGGCCGCCGCCAAGGTGCGCGACCATGTGGACGATCACGACGGCGTCGCGGGTACGGCTGGATTCCGGCCCGCCGCCCGCGCGCTGGCCCGGCGCTGGGCCAGGCAGGGCGAATCCACCGGGGCCGGGCTCGGTTTCGACACCGGCGTGCTGGTGACGGCGGTGGATCGCCAAACGGAGATCGAGTCCGCGGCCGTGGTCGGCACCCCACTGCTCGAGGTCACCGAGCCCACCGAGACTGCCACCGCGGCCGCTTTCGGCCACACCGCCATCCTGGCGGGCAAGCCGGGCAATCAGGCGGCGCTGATCGAGGTGGGCCGATTGTTCGGGCGCATAGCGCATCTCGTGGACGCGGTCGAGGATCTGGGCGAGGATCTCGCGCAAGGCAAATGGAATCCACTGGCCGCCACGGGAACCGACGTAGCCGAGGCGCACCGGCTGTGCACGGACGCGCTACTCGGCATCGAATTGGCGTTGGCCGAGGTGGAATTCACCGACAAGCGGCTGATCCACAAACTCCTGACGCATGAACTGGGTCGTTCGGTGACCCGGACCTTCGGCGGTCACGGACCGGCCTGCACCACCCACGGCGCCGCCACCGCGCCGAATCCCGGCTCCGTCGTAGCGCCCATGAGTCGCTGGCGTCGTCGCGGCCCCGACCCGTGGGGCCCGCCGCCCGGCTACGGCTATGGTCCGCCACCGGGGTATGGCCAGGGCTATTACGGCCCCGCGCGCCGCCGCAGCGGCTGCTGCCTCCCGTGCTGTGAGGGCTGCGTCTGCTGCGGTGAAGGATGCTGCTGTTGCGAGGAGTCCTGTTGCTGCTGTGAGGAATCCTGCTGCGACTGCTGATTTTTCGAGATGAGGGGCCGGGCGCCGTGGTGCCCGGCCCCTCGCGTATCGACGACCCGCCTACTCCGGGCAGGCGGGTTCGGCGGTTGCCGACGCTTCCGCCCGGGCTATTTGCCGCTGGATCCGGCCGACAGCAGATTGGCGAGGAACGTGGAGGTGCTGCCGCTGCTCGAACCGGAGGAACCGGAGGTGGTCGTGGTGGTCTGTAGGGTCCAGGTGCCGCAACCGCTGGTGAAGAACGCGACATCGCTGGGCTTGATCTCGACGGTGGCGGTGCCGCCGACCGCGCCGCCCGTCTCGATGGTCACGCTCGGGCTGATCGAGGACAACCGCGCCCAGGCGCACACGGTGCCCGCGGACGTGGTCTTATAGACGCCCGGCTGGATGTCGACGCCGACCTTGAAGGTGGAGTCGCCGCCCATGGTGGTCGGCACCGCGGCGTCCGCGGCACCGGCGCTCGCCAGCAAGGCGGCGGCGGTGAGGGCGAGACCGTTGGCCCAGACTGTCTTTCTCATACGACTTCCTCAGGTATGTGAAACGAGAATGTTTCGCAGGTTAATGGGTGTGACAGCCCTCGGGGTGCGTTTTCCGTAACCTGGCGTAATCGGCGATATGGCGTGATCGGGCACCGGTCATCAGGACTATCCGGACATTGGGTGCCGTCTTCGGCGCGAACGATCATGATGGGTTGTGTGGCAGGACAATTCGTTCCGATCCCGGATTGGTTCGCGCAGGACAATGAGGACTGCGGCATCGCCGTCGCCGACCTGAACGGCGACGGGACGCTCGACGTCGTGGTCCTGACGGTCGACAATCCCGCAGGTCAGAACACCGGAAACTATCGGGTCGGGCGGAGTCTGGCCGCCGACGGCACGGTCGGGGAGTGGGGGCCGTGGCTCGAGGTGCCCGACTGGTGGGGCTGGGAGAACCAAGGGGCGGGCATCGCCCTCGGCGACCTGAACGGCAACGGGCGACCGGATCTGGTCGTCTTCCTCGTAGACAATCCGGCGGGCCAGAACCAGGGCTACTACCGCATCGGTCGCGATCTCGCCCCGGACGGCACCGTCACCGGCGGATGGACCGCGTGGCAACAGATTCCGGATTGGTACGGCTGGGAGAACCAGGGCGCGGACATCTGCCTGACCCGGCTCGACGGGCAGCCGGTGCTCGTGGTCATGACCGTCGACAATCCGGATGCCCAGAACAGCGGGCAGTTCCGGCTCGCCAAAGGGCTCGGCGCGGACGGGTCGGTGGTGGAATGGACGCCGTGGGTGGCGATTCCGGACTGGTGGGGGTGGGACAACCAGGGCGCGGGCCTGACCGTCGCCGACCTGGACGGGGACGGGCGGCCGGAGTTGATCGTGTTCGCGATCGACAATCCGCAGGGTGAGAACGGTGGGATGTACACCATCGGCTGGGGGCTGGACGGCAGTGGTCACTGCGTGGACGGGTGGAGTCGGTGGTCGCGCGTGCCCGACTGGGGATTCTGGGAGAACCAAGGCGCGGCCGTCGCCCTGCTGTCGAACGCCGACGGTGCGCCGCGAATGGTGTTGTGCACCAGCGACAATCCGGAGGGTGTCAATACCGGATATCTGCGAACGCTCGATGTCGAAACCGACTTGGCCACCGCCGCGGTCGAAGGCACCTGGCGCATATTGGATTTCGGCACCGAGATCAATCCGGTGCACGCCGCTCTGCTGCACACCGGCGATGTGCTGTTCTTCGCGGGATCCGGCAATGACCCGGATCGGTTGAACGCCCACGACTTTCGCACGCGGGTCTGGCATTACCCGAATCCGGGACTCGACGCGCCCGCGACGCCGATCGACCTGTTCTGCACCGGGCAGGCGTTCCTGCCCGACGGGCGGCTGCTGGCCGTGGGCGGCACCAAGCAGTACGACCCGTTCTACGGTCTGCGCGACGCCCTGCTGTTCGATCCGCAAACCCTGACGTGGGACGCGCAGCCCGACATGACCTACGGGCGTTGGTATCCGACGCTCGCTGCCCTGAAAACTGGTGCGGTGGTGGCAGTTTCAGGCCTCGGTGACGAAGGCTTCCTGTCGGAGACGCCGGAACTCTTCGATCCCGAGACTCTGACGTGGTCGACTCTGCCGGTGCCCGGCCCGATTCCGATGTACGCGCACCTGGTGCTGCTGGCCGACGGCCGCGTGTTCTACACCGGCGGCCAGTACGGCACCGACAACGGTATGCGCCCGTCGATCTGGGACACCGCGACCGGCACGGTCACCGAGGTGCCGGGCCTGTTCGACCCGGAATCGCGCAATCAGTCCACGAGTGTGCTGCTGCCGCCCGTGCAGTCGCAGCAGGTCATGCTGCTCGGCGGCGGCTTCGTCGACCCGCACGGCCCCGGCCGCGCGACCGCCGACACCCGCATCGCGGATCTGACCGCCGCCGCACCCGCCTACCGGGCCGGTCCGCCGATGATGCACGCCCGCATGCACGTGTGTGCGGTTATCCTGCCGGACCGCACGGTGCTGGCGGCGGGTGGTTCGGCCATGGAGGAGATGGCGGACATGGTGGCACCCCATGCCGAGATCTACGACCCGGTCGCCGAAACCTGGTCCGCGACAGCGCCGCAACGGGTGGCGCGGCTGTACCACTCGGTGGCGCTGGTGACCCCGGACGGCAAGGTGGTGACGGCTGGATCGAATCCGATGCGCAAGACCGAGGAGCTGCGCATCGAAGTCTTCTGGCCGCCTTACCTTTTCAAGGGTTCACGGCCGGAGTTCGAGATGTCCGCGGCCACACTCGAATACGGGGCCGAACTGACCTTGACCACCACGGCGGCCGTGCGGGAGGTGAGCCTGATGCACCCGACCTCCTGCACCCACTCCTGCGACAACAATCAACGCCTGATCGACCTGCCGATCACACCCGCCGCGCCCGGCTCGCTCACCGTCGCCATGCCCTCGAATCCGGCCCTCGCCCCGCCCGGCTGGTACCTCCTGGTCGTGGTGGACGCCAACGGGATTCCGTCGACGGGCCGCTGGCTGCGCCTCAATCCTGCGACGCCGTCACCGGTGTGAGGATTACCGTGGACCCATGACGGAGTACCGGCACCTGCTCGTGAAGCGCGACGGCGACACCCTCACCGTCACCATGAACCGGCCCGACCGCCGCAACGCGCTGTCCGCCGACCACCTCACCGAACTGCTCGCGGCCTTCCGCGCGGCGGGCGACACCGACGCGACCGGGCTCGTATTGGCCGCCGCCGGACCGGTGTTCAGCGCGGGCCACGATTTCGCCGATGTGGCGAGCCGCGACTTGCTGAGCGTCCGCGACCTGCTCACCCTGTGCCAGCAGGTGATGACGACCCTCGAAGAGCTGCCGCAGGTCGTGATCGCCCGCGTCCACGGCCTGGCCACCGCGGCGGGCTGCCAGCTGGTCGCCTCCTGCGACCTGGCCGTCGCCGCCGAGTCCGCGGGCTTCGCCCTCCCCGGCGGCAAGGGCGGCTGGTTCTGCCACACCCCGGCAGTCCCCGTGGCCCGCTCGATCGGCCGCAAACGCCTGATGGAACTCGCCCTCACCGGCGACGTCATCGACGCAAAGACCGCAGTCGATTGGGGCCTGATCAACTACGCCGTCCCCGACGCCGACCTCGACACCGCCGTCACCGACCTCCTCGCCCGCGCCACCCGGGGCAGCCGCGCCTCCAAGGCCCTCGGCAAACGCACCCTCTACGCCCAACTCGACCGCCCCGAAGCCGACGCCTACACCCTCGCCCGCGAGGTCATGGCCGCCGCCTCCCAATTACCCGGCGCCCGTGAGGGAATGGCCGCCTTCCTGGAGAAGCGCCACCCGACCTGGACCGACTAGCGCCGCCCGGGTCAGCTTTCCACCCCGTCTCCACCCGCGGGTGGTGGGTCGCAGCGGCCCGGGGCGCGACGGTAGAGGCATGAATTTGCAGAATGCGGTGGTCTCGGGTCTGGTCGCGGTGATCGTGGTCGGTTGGATCATGTATCGGCAGACACAGTGGCAGTCGCTGGATCAGAGCCGGTTGTGGCGGGGGCCGATCATTCTCGGGCTGGTCGGATTCCTGCAGATGAAGTCGGTGGTGAGCGGTGGGCTCGGCGTGGCCGCGGTGGCGCTGCTGGCGGTGTCGGCGCTGCTGGCGGGCGGGATCGGGCTGGTGATGGGCCTGCTGTCGCAGGTTCGCTCCGGCGCACAGGGATTGGAGGCGCGGACCGGCGTGGCCGGGACGCTGCTATGGCTGGTACTGCTGGCGATGCGGATCGGTGTGGATGTGGTCGCGCACCTCGCCGGGGCGGCGGCGGTCACCTCGGTCGGGGCCATTCTGCTCACGGTGGCGCTGAATCGGGCCGGACGCGCAGTGGTACTGGCCCGGCGTGCCGAGCAGGCCCATGCGGTTGCGGCACACTGAGAGCGATGTCGATCTTCGACCCCTCCTCGACCCTGTCCAGGCTGCTTCGCCTGGTGGGGCTCGTCGCCGTGGTGTCGTCGTCGGTGAACACGGAGCTGTTGCACCGGCCCTGGGCGCTGGCGCTGGCGGTGTTGTCGTGGCTGGGCTGGGCCGGCTGGTTCGCCGCGCCGCTGGGGTCGCGGCTGGAGCGAATCTGCGTGAGCGCCATGGCGGTCGGCGGCGGATTGACCGTCGGCCAGGCGGCCGGATCGGCCATCACGGCGTTCGCGACGATCTTCGTGGCGGTGAGCCTGCTGGGCGAGCCCCGCTGGTTCGGCTGGCTGATCGCGGTGGGCACCGCCGTGCTGATGTGCGTTTCGGTGCTGATCGATGGCCAGCCGGGCAGAATGCTCGGGCTGCTGGTCGGTGCGGTCGTGATCGCCCTGGGCGGCTGGAGCCGACGCCAAGCCCGCACGGTCGCCGAGCGCAATCGGCTGCTGGTGGAACAGAATCGGATCATCCGCGTCGAACGTGACCGGGCCGCCGCGCTCGCCGAACGCGGCCGGATCGCCCGTGATATCCACGATGTCCTCGCGCACACCCTCGGCGGACTGGTGCTGCAGTTGGACGCGGCGGACGCGTTGCTGGAGGCCGGGAACGTGGAGCGGGCGGCGGAGCGGGTGAAGGCGTCGCATGCGCTGGCGGTGTCCGGGTTGGCGGATGCTCGCCAGGTGGTGGGGGCATTGCGATCGGATCGGCTCGACGCCGCCGCGGAGCTGCGCCGGGTGATCGACGAACACCGCGGCGCCGGAGGGGAATTGGCCGAACGCGTGGATACGGCGGTCGAGCTCGCCGACGAGCAGGCCGCCGTGGCGCTCACCCGCGCCGTTCAGGAAGCGCTCACCAATGCGCGCAAACATGCCCCGGGGCAACAGGTTACGCTCGCCATCCGGGACCGCGGCGGTGCCATCGAGGTGGTGATCTCGAATCCCGTCGGCGCACCTCGAACACTCCTGGGCGGCTCCGGCTCCGGCGCGGGTCTACTGGGTATGCGCGAACGCATCGAGGCGGCAGGCGGCACCCTGGCCGCCGGGAAGGAGGACGGTCGATGGACGGTGCGAATCCTGCTGCCGCGGAGGTGATCACGGTCGTGGTGGCCGACGACCAGACCACGGTCCGGGACGGGCTCACCACGGTGTTGTCGCTGCTGCCCGATATGCGGGTGGTGGGGGAGGCCCGCGACGGCGCGGAGGCCGTCGAGTTGGTGCGTCGTGTGAAACCCCGGGTGGTGCTGATGGATCTGCGCATGCCCGGCATCGACGGCGTGGCCGCCACCGCAGCCATCACCGCCGGACATCCCGAGACCGCGGTCCTGGTGCTCACCACCTACGCCGATGACGCCTCCATCGCGGGCGCGCTGCGGGCCGGCGCGCGCGGCTATCTCACCAAGGACGCGGGCCGCGCCGAGATCGCCGCGGCCATCCGGTCGGTCGCCAGCGGTCACACCACGCTCGCGGCCGAGGTGGGTCGCCGCGTGCTCTCCGCCCTCGACACCCCGCCCGAACCGCCGGTCGATCTCACCGATCGCGAGCGAGACGTGCTGCGGCTGATGGCGCAGGGGCACAACAACTCCGAGATCGCGAAGGAGTTGTTCGTGGGGGTGAGCACGGTGAAAACGCATATCAATTCGCTGTTCGCCAAGCTCGGCGTGCGCGACCGCGGCCAAGCCATCGCCTACGCGCATCGGACCGGGCTGGCCCGCTGAGGGGCGGCCAGAGGGGCAAGCGGGAGAGCTCCGAGGTCATGGCTATCTGAGTTTGTAGATATTGCAATCTAAACATGGATTGCACCTCTGGCCCGCTGTCGCGAAACCCGGCGCAAGGTTCCGTCGACAACAAGCGCTAGGAAGAGGAGGGCTGCCCGAAGTGGGCCTCGAAGGCGGCGCGGTTTTCGGAGAGGACGGGGGCTCGGTCCAGGATCGCGAAGACCACCGTGTCGAAGGCTGCACCGTGGTTGCGCAGGGCGAGGTCGAACGCTTCGGCGACTTCGGCCGGATCATTGCGGAACACACCGCATCCCCAGGCGCCCAGCACGAGTTCGCGCACGCCGTGGCGGGCGGCGACGGCCAGCACGCGGTCGGCGCGTTCGATGAGCGCATCGCGCACCGGGACCCGGTGGCCCGAACGATTCGCCAGCGCACCGGCATTGGGGGCGGGTGAGGTCAGGAACGACACCGGGATCGGCCGCGGGCTCAGGGTGCGATTGTCCTCGCGGATGACCGGGACGTCGGGGGAGTAGATGACCCGATGGCTGTAGCGCAGGTCGTCCGAGGCGCGGTGGGCCGCATAGTAATCGGGGGCTTCGAGCAGGCATCGATACAGCAGGGCGCTGCGGCAGAGATCTTCTTCCTGGGCTCGGGCGCCGCCGAGGTAGCCACCGCCGGGATTGCGGGCGGAGGCGAAATTCAGGACGGCGATGGCCTTTCCGCCTTCGTCGTGGAGTCGCCGGGCGGCTTGCAGGCTGCCTTCGGAGGTGACCTCGAGGGTGCCGGTGAAGGGTCCGCGCGGTCCGCCGGCCACGTCGTCCTCGGGTGCGTAGGAAACGGTTCCGGCGCGGGCGGCGGCGAGGGTGGCGCTGATGTCGACGGTGGTGCCGTCGTCGGTGCGGTAGTGGCCGAGGTCGGCGATCTGCTCGTTCTCGACGGCGATTCCCTTGGGGCTGGTACTCATTGGACCGACCCTACGGATCGGGTGGCGGCTCGGCATCTTATTTTAGTGATGATGACTAATTCGATCTGGGAGCAGAGTGATCTCGTGCGTGATGGCCGTCGCCGCCTACGATGTCGCCATGACCGGCTCCCAGCGCTTGCGGATTGTGCCCTCGCAGTTCGCGGTTGATCACTTGCCGAATTCGACGTTCCCGGAGGACGACGAGTGGATCGCCCTGGTGCGTGCGCCGGAGGGGCTGACGGTGATTCGTGAGGCGCCGGCGTGGGCCGAGGGTGAGATCTGGAAGGGCTTCTACGGTGATCCGGGTGGCCTGGATACGCCGGGCACGCTGGCGGCGTTGATCGGTCCGCTGGCGGAGTCGGGGGTGCCGGTCTTCGTGGCGTCGACCTTTCACGCCGATCTGGTGCTGGTGCCCGCGCACCGGTTGGAGGAGGCGGTTTCGGCATTACGGGACGCGGGTCACCGCGTCGCGGAGTAGGGTAATACTGTCTACGTACGTAGAGCGTATGTGCGTGAGGAGGCGGCGGACGTGAGTGTTCGAGGCTTCGGAGATCTGGAAGCGGTTGTCATCGAACGCGTCTGGGACCGCTCCGAGAAGACGACGGTCCGGGAGTTGTACGACGAGCTGGCCGCCGAGCGCGACATCGCGTACACCACGGTGATGTCGACCATGGACAACCTGCACCGCAAGGGCTGGCTGGAACGCGAACGCGTGGGCAAGGCGTATCGGTATTGGCCGACGCTCTCGCGTGAGGAGTACAGCGCCCGGCTCATGCGCGAGGCGTTGGGCAGCGGTGGCCGTTCGGATCTGGTGCTGGCCCATTTCGTGGAGCAGATGAGCGCCGAGGAGTCCGAGGGCCTGCGCGCGGCCCTGCGCAAGATCGCGCGTTCCAAGCTGCGCTAGCCGATTCGGGTGCTCCGGGTGGACCGGTTCGCCGCTCCACGCTAGCTGGTCGTGCAGACTTCGATGCCGATGATCGCCACGACCACGGCGGCCAGCGGGATGGCGACGGCGGTGACGGCAGCGGCGGTCGCGGCCACCTTGGTGTGCAGCCGTGGCGGATTCGCGGGCATGGCCAGGCGGCGCACGCGCGGCAGCAGTGCGGCCTCGACGGTCGCGGGCGGGGTGGGCAGGGTCGCCAGCGTGAGCAACGCTTGCAGGACGGTGGCGCGGCCGTGGATCGCGGCGGCGGCATCGTCGGCGAGCATCTCGAGCAGGCGCGCCACCTCGCGGGCGCCGACGGTGAACAGGTCGATGCGCGGCAGCACGGTCGCCAGTCCCCGGGTGAGGGTGAGCAGCAGGTGGTGGCGGCCGTCGAGGTGGGCGCGTTCGTGGGAGAGCACGGCGTCGAGGTGATGGTCCTCCAGTGCGGTGACCACGCCGCGGCTGACCACGACCGTATGTGGTTTGCCCGCAACGGAGTACGCGGCCGGATGGTCGACCTCGAGGACGACGGCGTCGAGATCGGGCCGGTGGCGTCCGGCCAGGCGGGCCAGGCGGCCGTGTTCGACGGTGTTGCGGTGGAAGCGGCGCACGGTGGTGGCGAGGCGGACGGCGACGAGAATCGCCGCGAGCGTGGCGAGTCCGGACAGCACGAGCAGTCCGGTCTGCAGGGGTCCGCCGTAGTCGCCGACTGCCGCGTCGTGCAGGTGCAGCAGGCAGCCGTCGACCAGGCGCACCGGGAACAGTGAGATGCGGTGCGTGGCAAGGTCGACGATGACGATGCCCAGGCTGATGGTCCAGGCCAGCACGGTGGTGGTCATGGCGGCGAGCCAGGCGGCGATGGCCAGGCGCGGGGTGGTGGCGTCGGTGCCGAGTCCGCGCAGCAGTCGCGGTGCCAGGACGGTGACCGCGAAACCGTAGAGCATCAGGCAGACGGCGACGCTCATGGTCGCTCCCGCGCTGCTCGCATTCGAGTTCCTCCCGTGAAGTGGGCTCGAGTGTAGAGGGCAAAACTGAGGGCAGCCTTACTGTCGCGGGTGTGGTGCTGTGGTGGTCGCCACCCGGTCGCGGGGTGGAACTGTGAATTCGGCGGTAAGGCTGTGAATTCGCCGAGCGCGCTTGCGCTCCGGGGTGAAACTCGGGTATTACGTATCTACGTAGTTGATACGTAGTTAAGCCGGGTGCCGTCCCCTCAACGGCACCGGGACGCCGACCGGACCGGCGTCGAGGGCGGGTGGGGGCCGGGTGTCTGCCGCGAGCTGCGCCCGGCCCCGCCCGCCGTCACCGGGGCGCGGGGGCGGCCAGCAGTGCGCGGGCGGCCGATTCGATCGCCGCCTCGTCCAGCAGCACCGTCGAGGCGGCCGGGCCGAGCGGCACGAAGCTGTCGGCGCTGGTGACCCGTGCCAGGCGGCCGTCGAAGCCGGCGTCGAGCAGGGCGGTGCAGACGGCCTCAGAAACGCCTCCGCTGCGGCGGGTTTCGTCGGCGATGAGCACCCGGCCGGTGGCGCGGGCATTGTCGAGGAGATCCTCCACCGGCAGCGGGGACAGCCAGCGCAGGTCCAGCACGCGGGCGTGGATGCCGTCGGCGGCCAGCCGCCGGGCCACCCGCAGGCTCATGGGGACGCCGTTGGCGAAGCTGACGATGGTCAGGTGCGCGCCGGAACCGTGCACGCGGGCGCTGCCGATATCGGCATGGCGCACACCGGAAATCGGGGCCAGCCAGGCACCGTCCCCGGCCCGGTACAGGTCGCGGGTGTGATAGAGCGCGATGGGTTCGAGGAACACGCACACGCGCCCGTCCACCCGGGCGGCCGAGACGCAGGTGCGCAGCATGGCTGCCGCGTCGTCGGCGCGGGATGGCGTGGCGATCACCACGCCCGGGATATCCCGCAGCGCCGCAATCGAATTGTCGTTGTGGAAGTGCCCGCCGAAGCCCTTCTGATAGGCCAGGCCCGCGATGCGCACCACCACCGGGTTGCGGTAGCGGCCGCCGGAGAAGAACGACAGTGTCGCCGCCTCCCCGCGCAACTGGTCCTCGGCATTGTGGACATAAGCCAGGTACTGGATCTCCGGAATCGGTACGAATCCGGCCAGTGCCGCCCCGAGCGCGGTGCCCAGCACGCTCTGCTCGTCGAGCAGGGTGTCGAAAACCCTTCGCACTCCGAAGCTCTGCTGCAAACCCTTGGTGACGCCGTACACGCCGCCCTTGCGGCCCACGTCCTCGCCGAAGACCAGCACGTCGGGATCCCGTGTGAGCAGTTGCGCCAGGGTCTGATTGACCGCCTGCGCCAGGGTGAGTTGCTCGCCTGTGGTGGCGGGCGGCTCGGCGGGCTCCGAAGACGGCGGCCCGGCAACGGTATTCGCGGAGCCGTTCGTTCTGCCGTTCCCGTTTCTGTCCGCGTCGGGCACCGAGCGCAGCGCGTCGGTGCGCACCACGGTGGGCCGGGCCGGTGCCAGCGGTGCGATGACCGCGGCGGTGGAGGTCAGTTTCGGTTCGTTCCAGGCGCTTTCGGCGGCCTTGGCGACCTGCGCGGCGATATCGTCGTAGCGCTGGGCGATCTCGGCGGCGGTGACCACGCCCGCGGCGACGAGCAGCCGGGCGGTGGCGGTGACCGGGTCGCGGCGCAGGTCGGCGGCGATCTCGGCGGGGCGGCGGTAGGCCGACTCGACATCGGAGCCCGCGTGGCCGAGCAGTCGCACGGTGCGCAGGCGCAGGAACACCGGTTTGCGGTGGGCGCGCACGTATTCGGCGGCGGCGCTGGCCGCGGCCACGGCGTCGGGCAGGTCCGAACCGTCGGCGTCGAAGTAGGCCAATCCGGGCCGGGAGCCGTAGGCCTGTTCGATCCAGGTGCGCGGGGTGGGGACGCTGATGCCGATCCCGTTGTCCTCGCAGACGAACAGGATCGGCACCGGCACATTCTGGTGCGCGGTGTGGATGGCGGTATTGATCGCCCCGGCCGCGGTCGAATGGTTGGCCGAGGCGTCGCCGAAGCTGCACACCACCACCGAGTCCCCGGGCCATTCGCAGCGCAGTCGCAGGTGCGCGGCGCGTTCGAGGGCGAAGGCCAGCCCGACCGCGCGCGGCAGATGCGAGGCGATGGTGGAGGTCTGCGGGATCACGTGCGCGGGTTTGGAGCCGAAAACCTTGTGCCGCCCACCGGAAATCGGGTCGGCGGCCGCCGCGGCGACCCCGAGCATCACATCGCGGATGGGATCCAGTCCCGGCACCTGCCGGGCCCGGTGCACGAAGAACGCCCCGGACCGATAGTGCAGCAGCGCCGGATCGGTGACCCGCAGCGCCGCCGCCACCGCGACATTGCCCTCGTGTCCCGAGGACCCGATGCTGTAGTACCCGTGCCCTTCCCGTGTCAGCCGCCGCGCCGCCAGATCCAGGTGCCGCGAGGCGGCCTGGGCGTCGAACAGCTCCAGGCATCGCGCCCCGGTGAGGCCGGTGGCGTCCATCGGTTCCTGCTGATCGCGAGCCGGACCCGGCGTCGTCGCGGCCACTTCCGCGCGAAACCACTGATCCAGGTCAGCTTCCCGGTCGTTGATGACGCCTCCCATATGTCCCATATGTCGCGTACGTCGGGCTCAGCGTAGAGGTCGTTCCACGCTTCTCCCGGCAACATCCGATCCCTCGGCCAGTCCACCCAGCCTGACCCGAAACCGTCCGACACGGCAACGTTTTCGATCAAGTCGGGCAGGCGGCGGGTCAGCCCGCCCAGGCGTCGGTGGCGAGCATGTCGGCGATCAGCGCGGCGATGTTCCAGGCGTCGTCGCCGCCGCGGTGGTGGGTGCCCTCGAGGGGGAGTCCGGCCAGGCGCAGGGCGCCGGCCATGCCGTAGCGGCGCTTGGTGTCGCGGGCGGTGGAGAAGGCGAGCTTGGCATTGGTGTGGCGGGAGCCGAAGGGGTAGGGCACGCCGGTGCCCTCGCACTGGGCCAGGAACTGTTTGCGGTCGTAATCGCCCCAGCTCGCCCACGGGCGGGAATCGGCGTGGAATTCGGTGCGCAGCAGCGTGCACGCCTCGGCGAAGGTGATGCCGGTGGCGACCTGCTCGGGAGTCAAAGTGGTCAGCCGGGTGCAGAACTCGCTGACCGTGGAATGCTCCGGACGCACCAGGATGCTGTGCTTGCTCACCCGCTCGCGGGTCTGGGTATCGAGCACGCACAGCCCGATCTCGATGATCTCGTTCGGCTGGCCGGGCGGGTTGGGTCCCTCCCAGCAGGTGGCCTCCACATCCACCACATTGAGGTATCTGGTGTTCATGCGGTGCGACGCTAGCGGGTGGACCCGGCGGCGCGACAACGATTTTCGGGCGCGCGGGGGCGGGCCCGCGCGGGCGCTCACTCCGCGTGCAGCTGCAATCCGGTGTTGTTGCCGGTGTTGCGCAGGGTCAGCTCGTCGGAATCGATGGTGGCCTTGGTCTTTCCGTCCAGGGCCTGGAGCACCTGCTGTTCGACCTCCATGACCTGCGGGTCGCACATCATGCGGGTGGTGGCGACGTGGAAGGTGACCTCGTCGCCCTCGATCTGCGCGCTGCCGGTCATGGTGTTGCAGCCCGCGGTGCCGGAGATCTTGCCGTCGGGGGTGATGGTCAGCGCGGGGCGGACCTCCTCGAGGGTCTTGGAGTGGACCACCGCGTCGGTGCGCAGCAGGGCGGTGACGATCCAGGTGGTGCCGGTGAGCGGTTTGTCCGGGTGGGCGACCTTGCGGTCGAGCATGGTCACGGTGGACCCGTTGCCTTTGAGGGTGAGGGTATCGCCGACGAGGGTCCAGGTCGGTTGCGAGCGCAGCAGCCCGTCCTGCCAGCCGTCGGCGCCGGCCACCTCGCCCGGGCAGGCCATCAGGGTGGTGGCCATCTCACCGACCTGGAGCGTATTGCCTTGCAGGTCAACGGGTCCGGTGGCGGTATTGCAGCCCGCCTGGGCGGTGACCCGGCCCTCCTTGAAGGTCAGCGTCAGCGGGCCGCCGCCCGGGATCGGCGTGCCCGACACCGCCGTGGACACATACGTGTGCCCCATCAAGGAGGTGGGCGGAGTCTCCGAGCCGCCGCTGTTGGACGAGCATCCGGCGGCGGCCGCGGAGAGCGCGAGCAGAACCCACACACGAGTTGCTGGCATGGTGCCGATCGTACGGTGACTACACCGGCATCCCGAGCGCCGACGCGAGGGTCTGGCCGATCGCGTTGACGAAGGCGCCGATCGCGCCCGGATCGAGAATGCCCGAATACACGTCGCGGTTGTGGCAGCCGGCCGGGGCGGGGATCCCGTTGAGGCGGTCGCTGAGCCACATGGCCGCGCTGGCGGTATTGGAGACCGCGGCGATGCCGTGCTCGCTGAACAGGTCCCGGGTGTACTGCACGCGCGCGGCCGGGTCCTGGCAGTAGATGTCGTAGGTGTTGTTGACCGCGTTGAGCGGCATCACCTCGTCGAAGGTGCCCTCGTAGATGTAGAGCGGCGCGGTCGGGGTGCCGCGGTGGCCCAGGCTGATCTCGTCGAGGACCGGCTGCAGCTCCGGGGCGAGCATGGGATCGCCCGGATAATCGAACAGGCCCTTGATGTTGACGAACGGGAAGGCCGCGAACTGCAAAGCCACGCACTGGTTTTCGTGCGCCAGCCGTAGCGCCTTGCCCAGCGGGTTCATGTGCTCGTCGATGAACCGGTTCAGCTGCGGGTACTCGTGCGCCACGCCGAACAGGCCGCCCAGCACCGCGCCGCCGAAGGTGGAGGTGCCGTTGTTGTAGTTCAGCGACGCCCGGATGTCGGCCAGCAGTCCACCGGTCGCCGAGCCGACCAGGTCGATCTCGGGCGCGTAGGTCGGCTGGAGTTCGGCGGCGTGCGCGGTGGGCATCGCGCCGCCGGAGTAGCCCCACAAGGCGACGCGGGTCGCCGTGCCGGGCAGCCCCGCGGGATCGAAACTCTCGGCGGCGCGGATCCCGTCGAGGGTGATGCGCCCGCCGAGTGGCCCGGCCGCGTACGCCGCGTTGGGTCCTTCGTGATCGGGGATCACCACCGCGTGCCCGAGCTGCAACATGGCCTGCACCTCGACGAATTCGGCTTCGTGCACCGGGTTCAGCGGATTGGGCAGCGACCCCATCTGCAGGGCGTAGGAGGGTGCGCAGTTGACCGAGAGCGAGTCCTCGGCCATCTGGAACGACACCAGCCCACGCTGCCCGGTGGGCGCCGGGCGATGCGGCACAACCACCGTCGCGACCGCCGCGATCGGCTCGCCGCGAGTATTGGTGCTGCGGTAGGACAGTTGCCAGGTGTTCGCGTTGAGCGGTAGCAGCCACAGGTTTGCCAGATTCACCTGCCGGGCCGCGAGGATCTCGCCGGGCTGGGCGGCGGCGACCCGCGCCGGATCCGGTTGATAGAAGCCCGGATCCAGATACGGCGGCGCGGGCGGGGTCGGAAACGGCAGTGCGGGCGCTACCGGCACCGGGTCCGCCGCGGCGGTTACCGCCGGGCACACCGCGACCGTCAAGCCCGCCGCCACGGCCACACACGCCTGGGCGATCGCTCTGGTTCCCGCTGTCATATCGAACTCCTCCGTGCCGCTGCGGCGGCCGAGCACCCACCCTCAAAGTTAGAGAGCAGCTGTTTTCTAAGTTGTGTCCCAGACAATAGGATGCGGTGGTGGAATGTGTCAACGGTCACGTTGGGCCGGATGTTTGCTGTGCGCCCCACACCGGGCAGGATGGTCGCTCGTGAGTGAAGTTTCCCGCCCGCGGCGCACGCAACAGGAGCGCCGGGCTGCCACCGTGGCCAAGCTGGTCGATGCCACCATCGCCGCCATCGGAGAGGTCGGCTATCAGCGCACCACGGTGCAGGAGATCTGTGGGCGGGCCGGATTGTCGGCCGGGGCCATGTTCCGTCAGTTCGACACCCGGCTGGATCTGATCGTGCGCACCGCCGAGGAGGTGTTCGCCCGCCAGCTCGTCGGCTACGCGGTCACCATGGAACACCTTGGGGCGAAGGACAATCCGCTCGACGTCGCTTTGCGCTACCTGCGCCAGGCCCAGCAGTCCAACCTCACTCACGCGCTGCGCGAGATCTTCCTGGCCGCGCGCTCGGACACCGAGCTACGCGAGCGCATCGCGCCCATCGCCGAGAACTACTACCGCGAGATCGTGGCGACCCTCGAGCGAACCGGGCTGCTGTCGGACTTTCCGGCCGAGGTGCGTGAACCGTTGTTCTTCGTGCTGCTGCACGTGTTCTCCGGTGAGGCTGTGGTGCGCGGGGTCTTTCAGCGCCCCGATCTGGATGTGTCGGTGCTGCGGCTGGTGGAGGACATGCTGGCGGTTTACTCCGGCCGTGCCGCGCCTCCCGGTCCGGAGAGTTGACCTTGCCGCTACGTCAACCCCTAGCGTCGAGGCCATGAGCGAGAACACCGACCCGGCCATCGACCGGACCATCTACCCCATGCCCATGTTCGCCAACTTCGCCGTGGCCGACATCGCGGCCGCGACCGCCTTCTACGAGAGCGTCGGATTCATCGCCCTGGCAACGATTCCCGGGCCCTACGGCACACCGGCGGTGGTGCATCTGCGCCGCATGAAATACCAGGACCTGCTGCTGGTCCCCGGCACCGCGCGCCCGGGCAGCACCACCGTCAGCTTCTCCGCCGGTGGCACCGACCTGCCCGCCCTCGCGGAATCCCTGCGCGCCAACGCTTTCCCGGGCACCCGGGTCGAAGGCCCCACCGACACCGCGTGGTACACCACCGACCTGACCATCGACGACGCCGACGGCAACCGCATCATCCTGACCGCGCCCCGCCTGGCCGAGATCGATCAGGCCAAGGAATGGGCCAAGACCTTCGAGGGCGACTGGGTCGGCAAGAACTGACAACAATCCGGGAGGGCTTCGTGGAGTGGACGATTCAGCAGTTGGCCGACAGCGCCGGCGTCACCAGCCGCACGCTGCGCCACTACGACGAGATCGGCCTGCTCCCGCCCGCCCGGGTCGGCCACAACGGCTACCGCTACTACGACACCGATTCCGTCGCCCGCCTGCAGCGCATCCTGCTGCTGCGTGACCTGGGCCTGTCCCTGCCCGTCATCGCCGAAGTCCTCGACCGCGAACGCGACCAGGACAAGGCCCTGAGCACCCATCTCGCGCTACTGGAAGCCGAACGCGCCCGCCTCGACGAACGCATCGCCGCCTTGCGCCAAACCCTCGACGCCCCCGCCGCCGCCGAAGGCTCCCTGCAGATGATGCTCGAGGGCTTCAACGACCCCTACCGCGACGAGGTCATCGCCCGCTGGGGCGAACGCGCCTACACCGCCGCCAACGACTGGTGGCACGCCAAATCCCTCGCGGAGCAACGCGACTGGAAACGCGACCTCGACACCCTCATCGCCACTTGGATCACCACCTGGAAGCAAGGCCACACCCCCGACTCGCCGGTCGCCCAATCCCAAGCCGCCCGTCACATAGCCTGGCTGACCGCCATCCCCGGCACCCCCTTGGCCGACGGCGACCGCGAGAACTCCAAAGCCATGGTCCTTGGCCTGGCCCGCCAATACGCCGAAGACCCCGCCTACGCCGCCGCTTACGGAACCCCAGCCTGCGCCGTCTTCGTCCGCGAGACCCTCGAGGAATACGTCCGCCGCTCCCTGTGAGGAAAATCAGTTGCGGCAGCTGCGGGCTGCTGCGAACCTCGTTGTATCGCAGCCATGATCAAGGCGGCGACAGTGGAAGGCTCCGGCCAGTGGAGGCCACCCGGTCTTGAAAACCGGTGGCGGGCATCGCGTCCCGGGGGTTCGACTCCTCAGCTTTCCGCGATGGAAGATAAACCGGTCGGGGTGCCGGGACTCGTTGCTGGCGAGATCGAGGCTTCGCCTTGGGATTCGATTTCTCTGTCTTCCGCGTCATTCCAACAGAATGGAAATGCGTAGCCCAGCAGCTGCGCATGCGTAGCGGTGTAGCGCAGTTCGGCAGCGCGGTGGGCTCATAACCCACAGGTCGTCGGTTCGAATCCGACCACCGCCACCAACCGGTTGAGCACATGGTGTGCACGGAGGCTGTAACCCTCCCGCCTTCGGGCACAGGTGGTTCGATTCCATCCAGCCGGACAACGTCTCTCGCGCCCCCTGGTGCACGGGGGTTTTCTCAGGGTATGCACCGAGTGCCGTGTAGGTCTCGCGGAGGATCCGCCGTCCGGGTCGCGTTCCTACCGTTGATCCATGGTCGACGAACAGGCGCCAGTGCCGCGGCTCGTGGAGTTGGATGTTTTGCGTGGGTTCGCGCTCGGCGGAATCCTGCTGGTGAACATTATCGTGATGTCGGGCCCATGGTCGTTTCCGGACGGCGCGCTGTTGTCGACGCTGGAAGCGTTGTTCCACAACAAGTTCTACATCCTGTTCTCCTTCCTGTTCGGCTATTCACTGACCATGCAGTTCCGCGCGGCGGATCGCGCGGGGGTGAGCAGGCGGGCACGGACCGTCCGACGGTGTCTGGCACTCATGGCGCTCGGTGCGGTGCACGCAGTGTTCTTCTTCATCGGTGACGTACTGTTCGGATACGGTGCGATCGGCCTGATCCTGTTGCTGCTGAGCGGATTACGCCCACGCACCGCAGTGTGGACGGCCGCCGGATTACTCGGGTTCGCCGCTGTCGCCATGACCGTGATGAGCCTGCTGACCAACCCCCAAGGGCGTTCGACCGACACCTCCGAACACATGCGGGACTTGGAGGCCATGCGCGCGGGCTGGGGCGAGGCCGCAGCATGGCGCTGGGAGCAGTTCAGCGGGAACCTCCCGCAATACCTCGTATTCGGCGTAGTCGCAGTGCTGCCGCTGTTTCTACTCGGCCTGGCCGCGGGCAAGCTCCGCCTTTTGGAGGATCCGACCCGATATCTCGGCTGGCTTCCGCGGGTGCAGCTGATCGGATTCGGTGTGGGAGCACCAGTCTCGATCCTGGGTGCCCTGTTCCACTGGCCCCTGCTGGCCGGCCCGAGTTTGCTCACCGCACCCCTCCTGTCCGCCGCCTACGCCGCCACACTCTTACGCCTGCTGCACACCCGTCCTCGCGTAGCGGAAATCTTCGCCCCGGCCGGAAAAATCGCCGCCACCACCTACATCAGCCAGTCCGTGATCACGTCCCTGATCTTCACCGGCTACGGATTCGCCCTCGCCGGACACCTGAACGCCTGGACGATCGTCACCATCGCCCTCGCCATCTACACCACCCAGCTCTACCTGGCCCGAATCTACGTGCAGCGGCACCGCTACGGCCCCATCGAATGGCTGCTACGCGCGGCCACCTACGGCCCCAACCAATTCCGCCGCACGCCCACCACCGCCGCTCCATGACCCCCACCGCGCCCCGGACCAGGCGAGAGCTGGAAAACTCGGCTTCGACCACAGCGGGCGCGCCGACCGACGATATAGATGCCCCAATGCTCGACGAGCATGCAATCGGGCAGGCAAACGTCGAGAAGACGTCTGCTCCAGTGCATTCTCGTGGGGTGAGAGGTTATTTCTCGCAGGCGATTCCGTCGCCGTCGCGGTCCAGGTCGGGGCGGTAGCCGGGGTCGCCGCGGTGGAGGGGGGCGGCGCCGGCGCGTTTCGCGTCCGCGCAAGTCTTGTAGTAGACGGAGGGCGTGGGCTTCGTTGTGGGAGGTTCCGCAGGTGGTGCCTGCGGGGCCGGTGGGGGCGCGGCCACGGCGGTGGTCGTCGGGGGAGCGGCGGCTGGTGGCGGAACCAAGGGCTGGATGGGCTGAGGCGGGGAGGTGACGGCGGTGGGCGTCGGTGCCGCCGTAGGGGTGGCGGTGGTGGTTGTCGGTGCGGCTGTGGTTGTGGCGGTGGTGGTTTTCGGTGTGGTCGGGGCCGGGCCGCTGGTGCTGGTGGAGCCGCAGGCTGCGGCGAGCAGGGTGCAGGCGGTGAGGGCGGCCAGGTATAGGGAGTGTCGGACGGTGTGCAAGTGAGTGGTCCCCCGGGAAAACGGATGGGTGTGTCGCGGACGGCCCGCGTGATCACCGACCCTGCATCGCCGCCGGGCGCCGGTGCGGAGTCGAGGGGACAGTTGGCACGATCAGTCACTGGGAACGGGGTTCGCGGGGGATTGGCCGGACCGGGGGACTGGTTCGTGGCGACCTGATTCGGGTACTGGGGTACCAACCGCATACACTGTCGGCCATGCGGATGTTCCTGGATATCCTCCTCGTTATCACCAGCGTGCTGCTGGTGCTGCTGGTGCTGCTGCACCGCGCCAAGGGCGGAGGTCTGTCCAGCCTCTTCGGTGGTGGCGTGCAATCGAGCCTGTCGGGCTCCACTGTTGTTGAGAAGAACCTCGACCGCATCACCATTTTCATCGGCTTGATCTGGCTGATCTCCATTCTGGGGATCGGCCTCGAAATCAAGTTCGCTTAGCCCCCAAGCTCCTGTGATCGCCCGGGCACCCCGAAAGGTGCCCGGGCGATTCGTCGTGCATGCCCGGACCTAGGGCCGTCCGCGTGCAGGCCCCGGCCTCGGGTCAGCGTGAATTGCGGTGCACCGGGGACAGATTCGCCAGGGCGGCGGAGAGGGCGCGGCGGGCGTCGGCGCGGCTGATGGGGGTGTCGTCGTCGAGGGCGGCCAGCTCGATGGTGAGGAAGTCGCGGATCAGGTCGGACATGCTCATGCCGCGGTGGTCGGCCTCGGCGCGGATGCGCTGGTCCATGGCGTAGGGGAGCCGGACGGTGCGCAGCACCGTGACGGGGGTGTCGGGGCCGGGGAGGTCGGGTTCGGGGGCGTCCTCGTCGAAGGTCAGGTTGTCGAGGAAGTCGCGGGCCTCATCGGCCGTGTGCGGGTACCCCTTGTCCGGATAGTCATTCATGGTCCGCCTCCCATTGTTCGAACTGGGCGAGAAGCCGTCCGGTCACCGGCCGGACGCCGATGACCTGCTGGTCCCACTGCGACAGCGGACGCACCACCACCGCCAACGGGAGCCCGGTACCGGTACGGCCGAGGATCATCAATGCGGGCAGCCCGCCCGTCCCGCGCACCGGTCGCGGCCAGCGCCGGCCCGGGCCGGTCAGGACCCGCATGATCTCCTCGGGTGCGATGCCGAGCCGGGCCGCGACGTCGAGGGCCCACTCGGGAATCTCATATCCCACGGCCGCATAATACGATCGTAAAACAGCTGGTCGCCACCTGTCGACAAGTCTTTCCCCGACCGGGCGGGCGCGTCGGTGGCGGGCGTGTTGCCGGGTTCGTTCCCGAACGGTGTCGCGAACTCGCATGACGTGTCGCGTCGCGATGGGCATCATGAACGGATGGACCCGGTGAAGACGGTCGCGCCGAGCCTTGCGGGGGTGCTGGACCGAAACTTGTTCTGGATGCTGTGGAACAGCGTATTGGCTTGGATCCCGGTGGCTTTGGCGCTGCTGGTGTTCCGGGGCGCGCGCGATGAGGAACGGCGACTACCGATTTCGCCGATCTGGTGGGGCGGCGCGGTGCTGTTGCTGCTGTTCCTGCCGAACGCGCCCTATGTGGTGACCGATCTGGTGCACCTGCGCGACGACATCCGCGCCGCGGGCAACGGACCGGTGGTGACGACCATCCTGCCGGTGTACGCGGTATTCATCGCCTCGGGCTTCGTGGCCTACTACCTGGTGCTGGCCGAGCTGGGCCGTTTCCTGGAGGCACGCGGACTGGGCGCGTGGCGGACCCCGGCCACGCTGACCGTCCATTTGCTGTGCGCGATAGGCGTTTTCCTGGGCCGCTGGGTGCGGTTGAACAGCTGGGAGCCGGTGGTGCAGCCGCGCGGCACCTTAGACCGCATGCTGCTGGCGCTGAGCTGGAGCTGGGCGCCGGTATTGATCACCGCCGTGTTCGTGGCCACGGCGTTGGGGCACTTCGTGACCCGCGCGGTCATCGAAACCGGGATGGCGAGCCTGCGCAGGGGCGCCCGGCTGCTGCGAACCCGCAGGTTCGCCTAGCCGAGCGCCCCGCGCACCGAAATCAGGCCAGGCCCAGTCGTTCCCCGGCGAGCACCCGGATCGCCTTCTTGTCCGGCTTACCCAATCCGGTCAATGGCAGCTCGTCGATCACGAGGACATGCTTGGGCACCTGCACCGACCCCTTGCGCTGCTTGACCGCGGCCTGGATCTCCGCGGTCACCACCTCGACCGCGGCCGGATCGGCGGCGGTGGCCGGATCCAGCACCAGCACGGCGGTCACGGCCTCACCCCAGTGCGCGTCGGGCACCCCGACCACCGCGACCGTGAGCACCTTCGGGTGTTCGGAGACAACGTCTTCCACCTCCCGCGGGAAAACGTTGAACCCGCCGGTGACGACCATGTCCTTGGAACGCCCGACGATGAACAGGAACCCGTCCTCATCCTGACGCGCCAGATCGCCGGTGCGCAGCCAGCCGTTCTTGAACGTATCCGCGGTCACCTCGGGCAGGTTCAGGTAGCCGCCCGCCAGCAGCGGTCCCGAGACACAGATCTCGCCGACCTCACCCTGTGGAACCTCCTTGTCCTCGGAGTCCAGCAGCGCCACCCGCACCGCGACCGAGGGCCGCCCGCACGAGGACAGCCGCTCCTTGTCGTGCTCGTCCTTGGCCAGGTAGCTGATCGCCATCGGCGCCTCGGACTGCCCGAAGTACTGGGCGAAGATGGGGCCGAACCGATCGATGGCCTCCTGCAACCGATTCGGATCGATCGCCGCCGCCCCGTAGTAGACCGTCTCGAGCGAGGACAGGTCACGGGTGTGCGAATCCGGGTGATCCAGCAGCGCGTACAGCATCGACGGCACCAGCATGGTCGCCGAGATCTTGTGCTCCTCGATCGCCTTCAGGACTTCTCCGGCGTCGAAGCGCGGCAGCACCACGCACTGCCCGCCCAGCAGCACCGTCGGCAGGAAGAACGCCGCACCGGCATGCGAGAGCGGTGTGCAGATCAGGAATTTGGGATGGCGCGGCCACTCCCATTCCGAGAGCTGGATCTGCGTCATGGTGTTCATGGTCAGAGCCGTGCCGATGACACCCTTGGGCTTGCCGGTGGTGCCGCCGGTGTAGCTGATGGAGATGACATCCGACGGCAGCAGCTCGACCGCCTTGACGTCGCGCGGCTCGTACTTGTCAGCGGCCGCGAGAATGTCCACGCCGACATCGGCCAGCGATTCGGGCACCGGGCCCAGCACCAGCACCTTGTTCAGCGCCGGAACCATGTCGACCAGTTCGCGGGCGCGCTGCACGAACGCGGGCACCGGATCCAGGATCAGCGTCGAAATACCGGCGTCGGCAAGCACATACGCGTGATCGTCGAGCCCACCGATCGGGTGCAGCGCGGTGCGCCGCGAGCCCACGATCTGGCCCGCGCCGATGGTGAACAGCACCTCGGGCCGGTTGAGCGCGAGCACCCCGACCGGCGTGCCCGTGGTGACACCGTGCTCGGCGAAGGCATCGATATAGCGGCTCATCCCGTCCAAAACCTCACCGCCGGTGAGGATGTGATCGCCCAGGGTGAGCACCGGACGGTTCTTGTGCCGCTTGAGGCCCGCCACCAGGGCGTGACCGTTGTGCACGGGCAGCCGCAGCATGGTGTCGGCATCGAATGTGGTCATGATTTCCTCCTCCATCCGGAGAGGGGTTCGGAGGCAAGCCCCGAACCCCCTTGTGTCACAGGGTGTTGGCGCCGTAGAGGGTGACGACGACCGCGCCACCCAGGCCGAGGTTGTGCGCGAGCGCGGTGCGCGCGCCGGCGACCTGGCGTTCGCCCGCCAGACCGCGCAGCTGCCAGCTCAATTCGGTGCACTGCGCCAGCCCGGTCGCGCCCAGCGGGTGACCCTTGGAGATGAGGCCACCGGACGGGTTGACCACCCAGGTGCCGCCGTAGGTGGTCGCACCCGACTCCACCAGCGCACCCGATTCGCCCTCACCGCACAGCCCCAGCGCCTCGTAGGTGATGAGCTCGTTGATGGAGAAGCAGTCGTGCAACTCGATCACATCGACATCGGCGACCCCGATCCCGGCGCGCGAGAACACCTTCGACGACGCCGCCCGGGTCATGGGCGCACCCACCACGTCGATCATCGATCCGGTGGAGAAGGAGGTGGCGTCGTCGGTGGCCAGCTCCTGGGCCAGGATCTCGATGGCCTGGCCTTCCAGGCCGTTGGCCTTGACGAATTCCTCGCTCACCACGACCGCCGCCGCCGCGCCATCCGACATGGGCGAGCACTGCGAGCGCGTCAGCGGCCCGTGCACCGGCTTGTCGGCGAGCACCTGCTCGAGGGTGTAGGCATCCTGGAACTGCGCCAACGGGTTCCGCGTGGAGTGCTCGTGGTTCTTGACCGCGACCGCCGCCAGCTGCTCGGGCGTGGTGCCGTAGCGCTTCATGTGCTCGATGGCGGCGTTGCCGAAGAACTGGGTGGTGATCGGCGCCGCCGAGAACTCGAACAGCTCACGGTTGACCTTCAGATGCGCGTCGACGGTGGTGACCTTCGGTTTGGTGGCCGGACCGGCCATCGCCTCCTTGGTCATCTGCTCGAACCCGACGGCGAGGGCCACATCGGTGATCCCGGCGGCCACCCATTCGCGCGCGAACATCAGCGCGGTGGAACCGGTGGCGCAGTTGTTGTTCACGTTCACGATCGGAATACCGGTCAGGCCGATGTCATACAGTGCGCGCTGGCCCGCCGCCGAGGGCTGGAAGACGTAACCGACCGCGGCCCGCTGCACCTGGTCATAGGTGACGCCCGCGTCCTTCAAAGCGCCGTTGACGGCCTCGGCCACCATCTGCGGGTAGGTCCACTCGCGGGAACCGATCTTGACGAACGGCGTCATGTTCACGCCGACGACGAAAACGCGTCGCATAGGGTTGTCCACTCCTGTTCTTCGGGAACGTAATTCGATGTCTAGTCGGCGCGCGGAACGCGGCCGTCGAGGTCGGTGAAGCCGTAGGCCTCGGCCAGGTCGGCGACCTTCCAGGCTTTTCCGGTGCGCGCCAGCCGATCCGGGTCCGCGGCCAGGGCGACCACGGCGCGGCCCGGGAAGCGCGGGGTCTCGGCCGCGTCCAGGTCGAAGGTGCCCTCACCGGGCAGGGTGACCAGACGCCGGCCGTCCTTATCGGGCGGAACCATTTGCAGCAGTTCGGTATTGACGATGCCCGGCCAGATCGACACCGCCGTCGCGCCGGTGCCCTCGAGGTCGTGGGCCATGTCGGCGGTGAGCCGATCCACCGCGGCCTTGCCGACCCCGTAGACGGCGTTGTGCATCTGGCGGACCGCACCAGGGGAGGAGACGGACACGATCAGACCCTGCGATTCGATGATCAACGGCGCGGCGAAAACACTTGCCACATAATGTGATCGCACCCCGATATCGAAGCCCGCGTCCCACGCCTTGGGCGGCACCTCCCAGAACTTGCGCCCGATCCACCGCGCCGAACCCGGCGCGTCGTAGACGTTGTTGACCAGCACATCCAGGCGGCCCTGCTCGTCGCGGATCTGCGCGAACAGCTTCTCCACCGCGGCGTCGTCGCGGTGATCGCACACCACCGCGATGCCGGTCCCGCCGAGCTCGTCGATCTCGGCGGCGGTGGCCGACACCGTGCCCGGCAGGTGCCCGGCCGTGACGGTGCGCCCGGTGACATACACGGTCGCCCCGGCCGCGCCCAGCTCCAGGGCGATGCCCTTGCCGATGCCGCGGCTGGCCCCGGTCACCACCGCGACCTTTCCGGCGAGAATCTTGGGTATTTCGCTCACGACCTCTGGACATTACCTTGAAATAGGAACGTGTTCTAGAAATTGGAGGCGGAGTGGAACTGACGCATCGGACGATCGACACCGGGGAGGTCCGCATGCACGTCGCGGATACGGGCGAAGGCTTCCCCGTGATCTTCTGTCACGGCTTCCCGCACACCTGGTTCATGTGGCACCGCCAGCTCGACGCCCTCGCCGCCGCAGGCTACCGCGCCATCGCACCTGACCTGCGCGGATACGGCCGCACCGACGCGCCCGAGGACCCCGCCGCCTACACCAACGAGGCCGTCATCGGCGACCTGCTGGCGCTGCTCGACGACGTCGACGCCGAGAAGGCAGCCTTCGTCGGCCTGGATTTCGGCGCGCAACTGGTGTGGGAGCTGAGCCTGCGCCACCCTGAGAAGGTCGCCGCCGCCATGGTCCTGAACAACCCGTTCGCCCCCCGCCCGCCCAAAGCGCCCTCGGCGTTCTGGACCCGTGCGGCCGAACGCCACTTCCTGCACCTGTCCTACTTCCAGGAACCCGGCGTCGCCGACGCCGAACTCGCCGCCGACCCCCGCGGCTTCCTGGAACGGGTCTACTACTCCCTCTCCGGCGACTACCACTACCTCGACACCTGGAAGAACCCACCCGGCATCGGCTACCTCGACGCCCTCCCGCAAGCCCCCGCCCTACCCTGGCCGTGGCTCTCCCAGCCCGAATTCGACACCCTGGTAGCCGATTTCGAACGCACCGGCTTCACCGGCGGCCTCAACTGGTACCGCAACCTCGACCGCAACTGGGAACTCACCGCCGCCTACGCCGACGCCAAGATCGAGGTCCCCACCTTCTTCCTCTACGGCGAAAACGATCCGGACATGGAAGGTTTCAGCGGCCGCGACCCCCTGGCCACGCTGCGCGCCAATGTCACCGACCTGCGTGAGGTGGTGGAAATCCCCAACGCGGGCCACCTCGTCCAGCTCGAGCAGACCGACGCGGTCAACGCCTTCCTGCTCTCCAGCCTCAAGAGCCTGGAGCTGTGACCGAGTAGCCGAATTCAGTTGCCGACGCGGCAGTTCACGCCGGGTACCGGTGCCGTCGTCACCGCGGCCACACCCAGCGGTGGTGCCGTCGGCTGCCCCGGATAACCGGTAGGCGTGGACTGCGCTGCAGTGGTGGGACATAGCGGCAGCTCGTCGTGGTGTGCGCGAAGAGCGTTGTAGCCGACCACGATTGCCGCCGTCGCGGTAATCGCCACGGCCCACCCGACCAGTCGCCGACGGCGAGTCGGATCCGGCGGCACGGAGGCGGGTCGCGCGGCAGCGGCGGCCCCGGACGGGCCCCGGGACGGCGGCGACGCGCCGCGGAATCCGGCACTGGATGGCGGCGGTGTATCGGCCCGGGGCGGTCCGGGATCCGCCCTCGGCGCAGTCCTCGACCGCTGGGTCGCCCCGGTTGATCGCGGTGGCCGGGTATCGGATCGCGGTGTCGCCCCGGATGATCGCGGTGTGGAACCATTCGGCCGACGCGGCGGGTTCGCTCGCGGCGCGGCAGACGCCGGACCGGGTGCCGAGCGCGTTTGTTGCAGTGCGGCGCTCGCGGCCGCCGCCAGTTCGCGGGCGGTGGCGAAGCGGTGGTCCGGGTCCTTGGCCAGTGCGCGGGCGAGGACCGCGTCGAAGGCGTCGGGCAGGCCCGCGCGCAGGGAGGTGGGTTCGGGCGGCGGCTCGTAGAGGTGCGCGTGCATGACCGCCGCCGGATTCGCGCGCGGGAACGGCACCGACCCGGTGAGCATTTCGAACAGCGTCGCGCCCAGTGCGTACAGGTCCCCGCGCGGGCCGACGGGTGCGTCGGTGAAGGTCTCGGGTGGGGCGTAGGCGATGGTCGCCACGAACGCGCCGGCGCTGGTCAGCCTGCTGGATTCGTCGAGGCTGCGGGCAATCCCGAAGTCCGACACCACGACTCGCTCACCCTCGCCGGGATCGCCCGGCGCGAGCAGGATATTGGCGGGTTTGATGTCGCGGTGCAGCAGCCCGTTGCGGTGGGCGTGATCGATTCCCGCCGCGGCCTGGGTCACGATGTGCACGGCCTGCGGGACCGGCAGCCCGGATCGGTGGCGGCGCAACAGCGCGGCCACGTCGGTGCCGTCCACGAATTCCATGCAGATCCACGGCCGGCCCTGCTCCACCCCGCGATCGAAGATGGTGACGATATTGCGGTGGTTGGTGCGCGCGGCGAGATCGGCCTCGCGGTCGAAGCAGCGCCGAAAATAGTCGTCGCGTGTGGCGGCATCGGACAGCACCTTCACCGCGACCTGCCGGGGCAGCCGGGGATGTCGCGCCCGATATACCTCGCCCATGCCGCCGCGCCCGAGCAGCGCCTCGATCGTGAATCCGGCGAAGACCGTCCCCGGCACCAGCACCATGCGCACAGTTTCGCCCTCGCCGGGCATCGGCGCAGGGTTTCCCGAGGGCCGGTACGCCCGAAACGCTTTCCGTCGCATTGAGTTCGGAATCGGGTCAATTGTCCGGTTTGGGTGGGGTGCTGCCGGGAACCGCTTCGGGTGGCCGCCCGATGGACGTGCGGCTGGCAAGAGAAGTCAGGAGATCGGAAGGAAAGGAATCGAGATGTCATTACCCGTTCCCCGCTCGCAGTACAGCCCGGCGACCCCCGCGCGCTGGGATCCGTTCCGGGACTTCGACAATCTGTTCGGGCAGATGAGCAAGTTCATGGACGAGACCTTCGGTCCGCGCGACGATCAGCGGGGCCGTTGGTTGCCGCCGGCGGATCTGACCGAGACCGACGACGCCTACCTGGTGCAGGTCGACGTGCCCGGAGTTCGCCAGGACGACATCGACATCGAGTTGTTCGGTGCGGAATTGCGCGTCCGTGGTGAGGTGAAGCAGGTGGAGAAGGAGGGGATCTTCCGGCATCGGACGCGGCGCACCGGTGAATTCGACTATCGGGTCACCCTGCCGCAGGACATCGATGCCGACAATATCTCGGCGCGGCTCGCCGACGGCGTGCTGACCGTGCGCGCACCCAAGAGTGAGCAGACCAAACCGCGCCGCATCGAAATCACCAATCGCTGAGAGGTAGTCGGCCGGGTCTGAACCGCGAATCCTGCTGTTCGTTCGTCCAGTTTGTGTAGGGTCGGGCAGAAGTCGGGTGCACGAGTTCGATGAGGAGGCCCGGTGTCATGACCGCACGAGTTCACGCCTTCGGCGATGACGCCCTCGGTGACCACGACGGCGTGGCCTTGGCCGCGCTCATCCGGCGCGGCGAGCTCAGCGCCGCCGAGGTCGCCAAGGCGGCCCGCGAACGCGCCGCCCGCGTCGATCCGGCGCTCAATGCGATTGTGGTGCAACCGGATACACCCCGCCTGGCCACCGACCGCGACGCGCTGCTGTACGGCGTGCCGACCTACGTCAAGGACAACACCGATCTGGCCGGGCTGCCCACCCAGCACGGCAGTGTGGCCTGGCGCGCGCGAGCGGCCAAATCCGATGGGCCGTACGCGAAACAGTTCCTCGGCAGCGGTATGACCGTGCTCGGCAAGACCACCTTGCCCGAATTCGGGTTGAACGCGACCACCGAATTCGCCGGGGCCGACCCGACCCGCAATCCGTGGGATACCGGATTCTCCTCCGGCGCGTCCTCGGGTGGCTCGGCCGCGCTGGTGGCGGCGGGCGTGGTCCCGATCGCGCACGGCAATGACGGCGGCGGCTCGATCCGCATTCCCGCCGCCTGCTGCGGACTGGTCGGCTTGAAACCCACCCGTGGTCGCCATATCGACGGCCCGCAGGCCCGCTCGATGCCGATCAATCTCGTCTCCGAGGGTGTGCTCACCCGCACCGTTCGCGACACCGCCACCTATTTCGCTGCCGCCGAACGCTTCTGGCGCAACCCGGCCCTACCCCCGGTCGGTCTGGTCGAGGGCCCCGCCGAGCGCCGACTACGCATCGGCATCCTGTCCGAACCCATCACCGGCGCGCCTCTGGATCCGCAGATCCGCACCGTCCTCGACGACACCGTCAAACTCCTCGAGAGCCTCGGCCACGAGGTCCGCCCCATCGCCTACCCGGTCGATCCCGGTTTCGCCGACGACTTCGCCACCTACTGGGAAATGCTGGCTGCCCTGCTGGGCCTCACCGGCAAACTGACCCTCGACCGCGGCTTCGACGCTGCGAAACTCGATCCCTTCACCCAGGGTCTGGCCGCCCGTTTCCGCGGTTCGGTCCTGCGTTCCCCCGCTGTCCTGTACCGGCTTTCGCGCCTGCGCCGCGCCTACGCCGAATCCTTCCGCGACATCGAACTGGTGGTGTCCCCGGTGCTGGCCTCGCTGACCCCCAAGCTCGGCTACCTGGCCCCCGACCAGCCCTTCGACGAGGTCTTCGACCGCCTGCTCGCCTACGTCACCTACACGCCCCTGGCGAATGTGACCGGCGCCCCAGCCCTTTCGCTGCCGCTGGGCGCGTCCGCCGCCGGGCTGCCGATCGGAATCATGTTCTCCGCGGCCCACGGCGACGAACGCACCCTGCTGGAAATGGCCTACGCCCTGGAATCGGCGCGCCCGTTCCGGCGCATCCAGGACTAGCCGATCAGGAAACGTTCTTCAGGAACGACACCTCGTTGGCGTCACCCGCGACGGCGATATCGGGCTTGCTGTCCTTGTTGTAGTCGGCCACCACGGGCGTCTGCGGCTGGGTGGTCACCGCGACTTCGCCTGTCTTGGTGAGGGTTCCGTCGCCATTGCCGGTGAAGATGACCATCTTCGAGTTCAGCACCGCCGACATCGCGGCATCGGCCTTGCCGTCGTGATCGAAGTCGCCGACCGCGATGCTGGTCGGGCCCAGGCCCGAGAGGTTGACGCGGTTGGTCTTCTTGAACCCGCCCTGGCCGTCGGAGACCAGCACGGTGGTGGAGAAGGAGAACGAGTCCGCGGTGACGATATCGTCGATGCCGTCGCCGTCGAAGTCAGCGGCCCGGATGTCCTCGGTGATCAGGCCGCTGGTGCTCGACCCCTTGCGGGTGAAGCTGCCGTCGCCGTTGCCGAAGAACACCTCGACCTGCTGGGTCACATCGTTGTTGATGGCCATGTCGACCTTGGCGCCGGCATGGAACTTGCCGAGGGTGAAGGTGCCGGGTGTGCCGCCGAAAGTGGTCACCGCACCCGCCTTCAAGGTGCCGTCGCCATTGCCCAGCCAGGTTTGCACCCCGATCGGAAGCAGGCTCAGCACATCGGCTTTCCCGTCGCCGTTCACATCCGCGACCAGCACCTCCTGCTGCGCGCCCTCGACGGTCGTGGACTTCTGGCCCACCTTGAAGGTGCCGTTGCCGTTGTTGAGGAACACCACGACCTGCGTCCACGCCTGCGCGATGACGTCGGGCTTGCCGTCACCGTTGAGATCACCGGCCGCGATCGCCCCGTACCCGTTGCCGACCGACCCGACCCGGGTGCCGGGCGCGAAGGTGCCATCGCCCTTGCCCTTCATGAGAATCGGGCCGTCGCCCTGGAAATCGGCGGCCACGATATCGGGATTGCCGTCGCCGTCGAAGTCGGCCGCGACCGTGCCGATGGGGGCAGGCCCGGGACCCCACGACGGGAACGAGCCACCGGAGGGCGAATTCACCGCCGGTGCGAAAGCGATGGCCCCCGCCGCCCACGCGGCGCAAGGCAGCGTGAGCACGGCGGCGGAGGCGACGGCGGCGGAGACGAACAGGCTGCGGAAAACACGTATGTGCATAGGTATTCCTGAGTCGGGGTGGCACCACCGAACGGTGGTGGCCACGGACTCTAGGACACCGTGTAACAGGAAATACCGGCGTTCAACGCAATTCGGCCGATTGCCAGAAACTCGCTTATCGGGCTAGTGCACAGTGTCGGTCCGCCCTCGGGCCCTAGACCGATACCGGGCGCAGTGCTTCGGCCGTCAGGTCCTTCAGTGTCGGATAGCCGTCGACGGCCATGATCAGGTCCGCCTCGGCGAGTAGGGTGCGCAGCACGTGCACGATGCCGTCCGCCCCGCCCAATGCCAGGCCGTAGGCGTAGGGGCGGCCGATGCCGACCGCGGTCGCGCCCAGCGCGAGGGCCTTGATGATGTCGGCGCCGGAACGGATCCCGGAGTCGAACAGCACCGGCAACCCGTCGGCGGCGGCCACCACCTCGGGCAGCATGTCCAGCGCGGGCAGTCCGCCATTGGCTTGGCGGCCACCGTGATTGGAGCAGTAGATGCCGTCCACGCCCAGATCCTTGGCCCGGCGCGCGTCCTCGGGATGGCAGATGCCCTTCACGATCAGCGGCAGCGTGGTCAGCGACCGCAGCCACGGCAGGTCGTCCCAGGTCAGCGGGTTGCCGAAGAGCTGGATCCAGCGCAGGATCGCCGACTGTGGATCCTGCTCGGGCGACTGGGCGAGCCCGGCCCGGAACACCGGATCGGTGAAGTAGTTGGCCAGGCAGTGCCCGCGCAGCTGCGGGAAGTTGCCGGTGGACAGATCGCGCGGACGCCACCCGGTCACCCAAGTGTCGAGAGTGACCACGATGCCCTTGAACCCGGCCTTCTCCGCCCGCTGTACCAGGCTCGCGGCCAGCTCGCGATCGGTAGGGGTATAGAGCTGGAAAAAGCCTGGCGTATCACCGAATTCGGCCGCCACCTCCTCCATCGGATCCACCGTGAGCGTCGACGCCACCATCGGCACCCCGGTCCGGGCGGCGGCCTTGGCGGTGGCCAGATCACCGTGCCCATCCTGCGCACACAGCCCGATCACCCCGACCGGAGCCATGAAAACCGGTGCGGGCAAGGTCATTCCGAACAGATCCACCGACAGATCCCGCTGCTTGGCCCCCACGAACATGCGCGGCACCACACCCCACCGGTCGAACGCCGCGACATTCGCGTTCTGCGTGCGCTCATCACCCGCACCCCCGGCCACATACGAGTACACCGACGGCGGCATCGCGGCCCGCGCCCGCTCGGCCAACTCCGCGAAGCTCACCGGCAGGGCCGGCACCACCCCGCGCAACCCGTTGAAGTAGATCTCGTTCTGAAAATCACCGAATGCCACGACGCACTCTCCCGTTCCACAGCTCACCCGAAGGGACCCTTCGATTGTGCGAGACTGGGCATGCCGAGACGGGCAATCGCAGTATTCGGTCAGGAGGTAGGCGATTGTGCAGGATGACGTCAGACTGCTGAGCGAGGAGGATCTCGCGCTCATCCACGCCCTGCAGCTGCGGCCCCGCGCCGCGTGGACCGAACTCGGGCGGGTGCTCGGCGTGGACCCGGTGACCGTGGCCCGCCGCTGGCAGCGCCTGCACGACCGCGGCGAAGCGTGGGTGAGCGTCTCACCCGGCCCGGCCGTCTTCGACCTGCTGTGCGCCGCCTACGTCGACATCGACTGTGCCGCAGGCAGAACCGACGCCGTCGTGGCCACCCTGGCCGCGCACCCGCACATGCTCACCCTCGAACGCGCCGGCGGCAGCAACCGCATCCTGGCCACCGTCGCCACCGGCGACTTCGACCAGATGTCGCGCTACACCCTCGACGTGCTGCCCGCCGTGCCGCACATCGCCGCCGTGCGCACCCAGATCGTGACCCACTGGTTCGCCGAGGGCGGCAGCTGGCGCATCGACGCGCTGGCCCCCGGTCAGCGCGAGCAACTGCGCACCCCGCCCGCCCGGGCCGCCGAGGAACGCGGCCGCCGCATCACCCCGCTGGACCGGGCCATGATCGCCGCCCTGGCCCGCGACGGACGCGCCGCCCACAGCACCCTCGCCGCCGCCCTCGACACCAGCGCCTCCACCGTCAAACGCCGCATCGACGAGCTGAGCCGACTCGGCCTGCTCGGGTTCCGCTGCGATTTCGCGCGCCCGCTCGGCGGCTGGCCGGTCGCGGTCACCTTCTGGGCGACCGCGCCGACCGCCGCACTCCCCGACATCGGCTACGACCTCATCCGCCTGCCCCAAACCCGCAACTGCGCCGCCGTCAGCGGCACCCACAACCTGGTGCTGCAGGCCGGACTGCACTCGGTCGCCGAGGTGACCCGGTTCGAAAACCAGGTCGCCACAAGCCATCCCGGGCTCACCATCACCGAACGCACCATCACCCTGCGCCACGAGAAACTGCTCGGCCGCATCCTCGACCACCACGGCCGCTCCCGCGCGGTGGTCCCGCCCGACGTGTGGCGGGACCCGGCGCTCAGTAGTTCGCGTTGAGATAATCCGCCGCGTGGGTGGTCCACAGCACGCTGGTGCCCGGCATGTTGTGACCGGAATACAGCACGTGCTGGCCGTCGGGCCACGGTGTCAGATACCCCAGCAGGCCACGCACCGCGGCGGCATAGCGATCCAGATTCGCCACCGGATTCAACAGCAGGAAATTGAGCAACTCGTGGAAGATCACCGGCGTCAGGTTCCCGATCCGGGCACCCTCCACCAGCGAGAACGGCGAGATCGCGGTATCGATGGCCCGCAGCGGCGAATCACCGGGGGAGGAGGTGATGATGTCATCGGGATTCGCATACTCGCGCACATCGATCCCCAACGGCCACGCACCACGCGCCCTGTGCAACCCGTAAGTCGTTGCCGGGCACAGATTCCCCACCGACTGCCCCGCCCGCCGCATCGGATTGGCGATATTCACCACGAACGCGATCTCCAACGGCGAATCATCGAGATTGGTATACACCCCCGCCCGAGCCCCCTCCAGAATCGTGCTCGCCACAATCCCACCCAGCGAATAACTCAGCAGCCCACGCACATTCGGTGAATCCTGCAACGCCTTCACCCCCGCCGCCACCCCCAACCGCACCGACGTCTCCAACGACGGCCCCCACACATTCGGATCCGGCCCGATCGAAGCAGGCCAATCCGGCTCGAAACACCTGAACTTCTCCGTATCCAACAACTTGGCAACGTCATGCAGCATCCCCGCCGGCGTCCCATCGTCGTTCCGCTGTTCCCCGGTGCCCCGCAGGGTAATGATGTCGATCATTTCTTCCCCCTCCACGCCGAACCTTTCGACGCCAACCCCGACGCTAACCACCCCCCACCAGCGAATCGTGAGTAGTCCACTACCCGTTTCGACCGCGCAATCCGCCATACCTCGGCGGTGGCCCAATCCGTTCGGAAGTCCGGTCGATCGCCGGGCAGCATCGATATCTTCGGCTCAGAGGCGGTTGTCGCGTCTCGGGTCTGCGTGAGAAATTCACTGGCGCAGCCGTTTTAGACTGGCGACGTGTTCCGGCTGATCTTGATGGTGCCGCTGGTGTGCTGGTTTCTTGCCGTGCGGGTGCCGCGTAACCGGTGGCGGGTGGGGGTGGTGTTGGCCGGGCTGGCCGTGGCGCAGTTGGCGGTGTCCTTCGCCGAATGGCGGCTGCGGCATTGGCAGGAGAGCCTCGAGGTGCTGCTGTTCTCGGTCAGTGTCGTGGTGTTGTTGGCCGCGCTGGTGTGGGATTGGGCCGAGACCGGTGGGGGAGGCGTGTTGCACTGGGGTGTGCGGGGGTTCGCCGGGTTGTTCGCCGCGGTGAGCGTGGTCGGGGTGCTGTTCGTGATGGCGGTCGATTCCGGGGAGCTCGACGGTCCCGGCGGCAATGGCGGGAAGGTTGTCACGACTCCGGACGTCGAGTTGTTGCTGCCCCTGCCCGCGGGCCTGAAGGTCGTCGGCGACTCGACCGACTGCAACCGCACCACGTGGGGGTCCTACTGCAATCGCAGCTTCGCCATCGCCGTCACCGACGGCAGCCCTGGCAGCGAGGTCGCTGACCGCCTGCTGCGGCATCTGAGGGACACCGGCGGCTGGACGTTCAAGCCCGAGGGCGACTACGGAACCGGCGAGCCGAGGGGAACGCGCTGGGGTGCGTGCCGGACCGCGGGGTGGTGGCTGGATCGCCAGAACGAGGACGTCTCGGTCTTCGCTTTCGCTCCCGGCGCGCCGCATGACAGGTACGCACCACCGCAGGCGGCCGCCATCGTCGAATTCGGCTTCTCCCACCAGGGCTGCGCCTAGCGCCCGGCGGACCGATATGGCTCAGGGGCGGTCCCGCGGATGCGAGACCACCCCTGAAGCGGGCGAATCCGGTTGTCAGTGCGGCAGATCGGCGGCCGCGGCCTCGTCCAGTAGCCACGTGGTGGACTCGGTGCCGATCGCGCCTGCGGCCGGAATGTCCAGCGGCGAAGCGCCATTCAGTGCCGCGGCCACCGCGGCGGCCTTGGCCTCGCCGCCCACGATGAGCACCACGTGCCGCGACTTGCGGATCGCGGGCAGGGTCAAGGTGATGCGGACCGCCGGGGGCTTGGGGGAGTGGGTTTCGGCGACCACGAGCTCGTGTTCCTCGCGGGTGGCGTCGGTGTGGGGGAACAGGGAATTGATGTGTCCCTCACCGCCCATGCCCAGCAGGTGCAGGTCGAACTGGCCGTGTTCGGCCAGGTAGGCGTGCACGGTGGCGGCGTACTCGCCGGCGGCTTCCAAGGGGTCCGGGTAGTCGCCGCTGGAGGACTCGGTCGGGTGCACGCGGGCCGGGTCGACCGGGACATGGTCGAGTAGGGCCTGGCGGGCCTGGAGTTCGTTGCGGTCCGGGTCGCCGGTGGGGACGAAGCGCTCGTCGCCCCAGAACACGTCGAGGTTGGCCCAGTCGATGTCGCCGGGCGCCTCGCGCACCAGTTCCAGCAGTTTGATGCCGGTGCCGCCGCCGGTCAGCACCACCGACGCCGAGCCGCGCAGGCGCTGGGCCTCCACCACCTCGGCGACGAAGCGGGCCGCGGCGGCCGCCACGAGTTCGTCGGTGCCGGAATAGGTTTCGACAGCGGACTTACTCATAGGTCACCTTCTCGATTCCGGTCAGGGCCTCGGCGTAGATGTCGTCGGCATCCAGATGCCGCAACTCCTCGGCCAGGCAGTCCTTGGTCTCGCGCCGAGCCAGCGCGAACCGCTGATCGGGTTCACCGGTACGCGTCAGCGTCGCGGTGCGCCCGTGCTGGGGTCGCGCGATGGAGATCGACACCGAACCCCGGTGCATCTCCACCTTCAGCTCACCGGTGCGCCGCACCACCGGGCAGTCCAGCCGCGCGGCCAGCCAGCCCGCCAGCATGTCCAGCGCCGGTTCTTCCTTCAGCCCCGAAATCGTCACCGACTCAACCGGTTCGAACGGCGCCTCGTCCAGCGCCGCCGCCAGCAGCGCCCGCCAGTAGGTGACGCGGCTCCACGCCAGATCGGTGTCGCCGGGTGCGTAGGACTGCCGCCGACCCTTGATCGTGGACTGCGGGTCCGGCGCGAAGGTGGCGTCGGTGATGCGGCGGGTCGCCAGGCGGCCCACCGAATCCTTGGACGGGAACTCCGGCGCGCCCCGCGGCCACCACGCCACCACCGGGGTGTCGGGCAGCAGGAACGGGATCACCACACTCGCCTCGTGGGGCACCAGATCCCCTTGCAGCCGAAGCACTATCACCTCGGCCGCCCCGGCATCCCCGCCGACGCGGATCTGCGCGTCCAGGCGCGTCTGCGCCATGCGGTCCCCGCGCGCCAGCACTATCACCCGGCACGGGTGCTCGCGGCTGGCGTCATTGGCGGCGTCGATGGCGTCCTCGGCCTCGGAGGAATCCAGGGTGCACACCACCAGGGTGAGCACCCGCCCCATGGTGACCACACCATTCGATTCCCGCAGCTGCACAAGACGTTTCGACACCTCGCGGGTGTCGGTGTCGGGCATGTCGATGATCACGGTCGCCGCCATTCCCGCCCGCTGCGCGCGAGCATCTCGTCGGCCGAATCCGGACCCCAGCCGCCCGCCTCGTACGGGTCGGGCTTACCGGTCGCGGCCCAGTGGTCGAGAGCGGGATCGAGGATGCGCCAGGACAATTCGACTTCTTCGTTCACCGGGAACAGCGACGGCACCCCGAGCAGCACATCCAGGATGAGCCGCTCATAGGCCTCGGGGGAGTCCTCGGTGAACGCCTCGCCGTAGCTGAAATCCATGTTCACATCGCGCACCTCCATCGACGACCCGGGCACCTTGGACCCGAATCGCATGGTGATGCCCTCATCCGGCTGCACCCGGATGACCAGCGCGTTCTGCCCCAGCTCCTCGGTCATGGTCTGATCGAAGGGCAGGTGCGGGGCGCGTTTGAACACCACCGCGATCTCGGTGACGCGCCGCCCCAGCCGTTTTCCGGTGCGCAGATAGAACGGCACACCGGCCCAACGGCGGGTCTCCACGGCCAGCGTGATCGCGGCGTAGGTCTCGGTGCGGGAATTAGGGTCGAACCCCTCCTCCTGCAACAAACCCACCACCGGTTCGCTGCCCTGCCAGCCCGCGGTGTACTGCCCGCGCGCGGTCGTCTCGTCCAGCGGCGCAACGAGTTTCGTCGCCGAGAGCACCTTGATCTTCTCGATCTGCAGCTGCTTGGGCTGGAAGCTGACCGGCTCCTCCATCGCCGTCAACGCCAGCAGCTGCAGCAGGTGGTTCTGGATGACGTCGCGGGCCGCGCCGATGCCGTCGTAGTAGCCCGCGCGCCCGCCCAGGCCGATGTCCTCGGCCATGGTGATCTGCACGTGGTCCACATAGTTGGCGTTCCAGATCGGATCCCACAGCTGATTGGCGAAGCGCAGCGCCAGAATGTTCTGCACCGTCTCCTTGCCCAGATAGTGGTCGATGCGGAACACCGACCGCTCCGGGAACACCGTGTTCACCAGCGCGTTGAGATCCTGGGCGCTCTTCAGATCGTGCCCGAAGGGCTTCTCGATGACCACCCGCCGCCACGGATCGGGTTGTCCGGCAGGCGAATCGGTCGCCTTGGCCAGCCCGTTCTTGGACAGCTGCTCGAGCACGATCGGGAAGTCGTCGGGCGGAATCGACAGGTAGAAGGCGGTATTGCCGCCCGTCCCGCGATCCCGATCCAGATCCTTGAGGGTGGTGGCCAGCTTGTGGAAGGCCGCGTCGTCCTCGAAAGTGCCGCGGACGAAACGCAACCCCTCCTTCAGCTGCTGCCACACCTCCTCGCGGAACGGTGTCCGCGAGGAGGCCGTCACCGATTCGTGGACGTGGTTGGCGAAATCCTCGTCGGTCCAGTCCCGGCGCGCGAACCCGACCAGCGAGAAGCCCGGGGGCAGCAGCCCCCGGTTCGCCAGGTCGTAGATCGCTGGCAGCACCTTGCGCCGCGCGAGGTCACCGGTTGCGCCGAATATCACCACATTGCATGGTCCAGCGATCCGCGGAACCCGGCTGTCGCGTCCATCGCGCAGCGGATTCGGCGTCGCGACCGTCGTCGCCGCGCGAGCCACTGTCAGTTGCCTCCCGCCACCTGCAGCTTTTCGGTGGTGGCCACGAGCAGCTCGTTCCACGAGGCCACGAACTTGTCCACGCCCTCGGTCTCGAGCACACCGAACACGTTGTCCAGATCGATGCCGACCGCGACCAGCCGATCGAAGATCGCCTGCGCCTCGGCCGCCTTGCCGACCGCGAAGTTCGGCACGATCTCGGCGTGGTCGGCGACCGCCTCGAGGGTCTTCTCCGGCAGCGTGTTCACCGTGTCGGGCGCGACCAGCTCGGTCACGTACATGACATCGGAGTACTCCGGATTCTTCACACCGGTGGAGGCCCACAGCGCGCGCTGCTTGTTCGCGCCACCGGCCGAGGCCAGCTTGGCGAAGACATCGGTGTGCTTGCCGCCGTCGAACACGTCCTGGTAGGCGGCATAGGCCAACTGCGCGTTGGCGATTCCGGCCTTACCGCGCAGCGCGAGCGCTTCCTCGGTGCCGATCGCTTCCAGGCGCTTGTCGATCTCGGTGTCCACGCGCGAGACGAAGAACGAGGCGACGGACTGGATCTTGGCCAGGTCGTGCCCGGCGGTGAGCGCGTTGCGCAGACCGTCGAGGTAGGCGCCCATGACCGCGATGTAGCGCTTGACCGAGAAGATCAGCGTCACGTTCACGCTGATGCCCTCGGAGATCACGCGGGTGATCGCGGGCAGACCGGCCTCGGTGGCCGGAATCTTGATGAACAGGTTGGGCCGGTCCACGATCTTCCACAGCTCGAGGGCCTGGGCCACCGTGCCGTCGGTGTCGAAGGCCAGGCGCGGATCCACCTCGATGGACACCCGGCCGTCGAGGCCCTTGGAGGCGGCGAAGACATCGGCGAACACGTCGCAGGCGGCGCGCACGTCATCGGTGGTGATGGTGCGGATCGCCGAATCGACATCGGCGCCGCGCGCGGCGAGCTCGTTGACCTGCTCGTCGTAGGCGTGGCCCTTGGACAGGGCGCCCTGGAAGATGGTCGGGTTGGTGGTGACACCGACGACGTTGCGAGTATCGATCAGGCCCTTGAGGTTTCCGGACTTGATGCGATCACGCGACAGATCGTCCAGCCACACCGAGACCCCGGCGGCCGACAGGGCCGCGGTGTTCGTGTTCTGGGTCATGGAATTATCCCTTCACCTTGGCAAGCGAGCGGGTGGCAGCGGCGACGACGGCGTCGGCGGTGATGCCGAACTCGCGGAACAGGGTCTTGAAATCGGCCGAGGCACCGAAGTGCTCGATCGAGACGTTCTCACCGGCGTCCCCGGTGAACCGGTGCCACGGCATCGCGATCCCGGCCTCGACCGAGACACGTGCGCGCACCGCGGGCGGCAGCACCTGGTCGCGGTAGGACTGCTCCTGCGCGTCGAACCACTCCACACACGGCATGGACACCACGCGGGTGCCGATGCCCTGCGCCTCGAGCGTAGTCCGCGCCTCGACGGCGAGCTGCAGTTCCGAACCGGTGGCGATCAGGATTACCTGCGGTGTGGCGGTGGAGGATTCGGCCAGGATGTAGCCGCCGCGGCGGACGCCCTCGTAGCTGGTGCCCTCCTGGATCGGCAGGTCCTGGCGGGTCAGGGCCAGCGCGGACGGGCCGTCCTGATGCGGGGGCTCGGAGACCAGGAAGTGCGAATGCCGCTCGGCGCTATCGCGTTCCAGGATGGTGCGCCAGGCATAGGTGGTCTCGTTGGCGTCGCCGGGGCGGACCACATTCAGGCCCGGGATCGCGCGCAGCGCGGCCAGGTGCTCGATCGGCTGGTGGGTCGGGCCGTCCTCACCCAGGCCGATGGAGTCGTGGGTCCACACATAGGTGACCGGGGTGCGCATGAGCGCGCCCAGGCGGACCGCGGGGCGCATATAGTCGGAGAACACCAGGAACGTGCCGCCGTACGGACGGGTCGGTCCGTGCAGGGCGATGCCATTGAGGATCGAGCCCATCGCGTGCTCACGCACACCGAAGTGCAGCGTGCGCCCGTACGGGTTGGCCGACCAGTGGCTGGTGGAGATGGACTCCGGGCCGAAGCTCGGCGCGCCCGGCATGGTGGTGTTGTTGGACTCGGCCAGGTCGGCCGAACCGCCCCACAGCTCCGGCAGCACCGGCGCCAGCGCTTCGAGGACCTTGCCCGACGCCTTGCGGGTGGCCATGCCCTTGGGATCCGGGGCGTGGGTCGGCAGCGCCTCGGCCCAGCCCTCCGGCAGGGCGCGCTGCTGCAGGCGGTCGAAGAGCGCCTTGTTCTCCGGGTTGGCCGCGGCCCACGCGTCGAACTGCTCCTGCCAGGCGGCGCGCGCGGACTTGGCGCGATCGGCGACATTGCCGCGCGAGTGCGCGATGACCGCCGGATCGACCTCGAAGGACTTCTCCGGGTCGAAGCCCAGGACCTGCTTGGTGGCCGCCACCTCGTCGGCGCCCAGCGCGGCGCCGTGCGCGGCGCCGGTGTTCATCTTCTTCGGGGCCGGGAAGCCGATGATGGTGCGCAGCAGGATGATCGAGGGCTTGTCGGTGACCGACTGCGCCTCGGCGATGGCCGCCTCGATGGCGGTGACGTTCTCGCCGCCCTCGACCGTCTGCACATGCCAGCCGTAGGCGCGGTAACGCGCGGCGACATCCTCGGTGAAGGCGATGCGGGTGTCGTCCTCGATGGAGATCTTGTTGTCGTCGTAGAAGACGATCAGGTTGCCCAGCTCCTGGGTGCCCGCCAGCGAGGACGCCTCGGAGGTGACGCCCTCCTCCATGTCGCCGTCGGAGGCGATCACGTAGATGAAGTGGTCGAAGGCCGACTTGCCCTGCGCCGCCGCGGGATCGAACAGACCGCGCTCACGCCGCGAGGCCATCGACATGCCGACCGCGGAGGCCAGACCCTGACCCAGCGGGCCCGTGGTGATCTCGACGTGATCGGTGTGGCGGTACTCCGGGTGGCCCGGGGTCAGCGCGCCCCAGGTGCGCAGCGCCTGCAGGTCGGACAGCTCGAGACCCATGCCCGCCAGGTACAGCTGCACGTACA
>NZ_BAFX01000084.1 GCF_000308815.1 Nocardia concava NBRC 100430 | reverse complement strand
GGTGGTCATCGCGCCACCCCCACCGGCTCGGGAGTGCCCGCGCCGGTGGCCAATTCGGCCTCCAGCTCGCGCACGATCGGCAGCACATGCTTGCCGAAATACTCGACTTCCTCGTGGTAGTGCAGGAATCCGAGCAGCAGCAGGTTCACCCCGCGCTTCTTGTATTCGACGATCCGGTGGGCGATCTGTTCGGGAGTGCCGATGAGCTTCGACCGGAATCCGTCGTTGTACTGGACCAGGTCCTCGAAGGTGGAGTCGGCCCACATGCCGCGCTTGTCGCCGGTGGAGTTGCCCGCCTGCTGCACCGCGCCCCGGAATCCCTCGACCGCCTCCGGGTCGGCCTTGGCGACGATCTCGCGCAGGGTTTCCTTCGCCTCGGCCTCGGTGTCGCGGGCGATGAGGAATCCATTGAGCCCGAATCGAACCGTGCGGCCGTGCTCGGCGGCCGAGGCGCGGACCTCGGTGATCTGCTCGGTGATGCCGTCGAAGTCCTTGCCATTGCTGAAATACCAGTCCGAGACCCGTCCGGCCATGGCCCGGGCCGCGGTGGAGTTGCCGCCCTGGAAGATCTCCGGATGCGGACGCCCCTGGGCCGCAATCGGTTTGGGTTTGAGGTCGAAGCCGCGCAGCCGGTAGAAGTCGCCCGCGAACTCGGCGGCGTCCTCGGTCCAGCTCTTGCGCAGCACCCGGATGAACTCCTCCGAACGCCGGTAGCGCTCATCGTGCTCGAGCCACGGCTCGCCGAGGGCGGTGAACTCGCCCTTGAACCAGCCGCTCACCACGTTCACCGCGGCCCGGCCGCCGGACAGATGGTCGGCGGTGGCCAGCAGTTTGGCCAGCACCGCGGGCTGCCAGAGGCCGGGATGGACCGCGGCGATGACCTTCAGCCGTTCGGTGGCCAGCAGCAGCGCCAGACTGAAACTGGTCGACTCGTGCTGATAGGCCGCCCCATAACTGGCCATGTACCGCACCTGGGTCAGCGCGTATTCGAAGCCATTGTTCTCGGCCAGCACCGCCAATTTCTTGTTGTAGTCGTAGCTCCAATCGGTGCGCTGCTCGATATTGCTGACGACCAGGCCGCCGCTGACGTTCGGCACCCAATAGGCGAATTTCAAAGGTTCTGCGAGAGTGTCGTTCTCAAAGTCCGTGGACACAGATACTCCATCGAGTAAGAAGGTGGATGTCGAGATTTCTGTGCGACGCCCCGCGCGATCGAAGCGCGTGCGGGAGTCGTCAGTGCGAACAACCCGGACCGGCGATGCGCATCAAATCGAGGTGCCGCCGCCGGGTGAGCAGAACGGTGGCCATGGGCTCGAGTCTATGAGTGTCGAAATATACTGTCCACCAGGCAGTTTCGATGGTGCGATAGGGTTTCCCTGTCACGTGCGCGGGCCTGTCACGCGGCGGTCGAATCGAGCGCGCCGGCCCGCCGGACCAGCGACTCGTGCAGTGCCCGGGCGGCGTAGGGAGGCGCTCCGGACTTGCGCTGCTGCGCCACCAGGAATACTTCCGGAACTCGGCATTCGAGCGGGCGCCAGGTAATCGAACCGCTCGCTTCGAGTGGATCGCCGATAATGCTGTAGTCGGGCAGGACGGTGACGCCCAAACCCTGCGCCACCATCATCTTCCCCATTTCCGCGCCATCGGTGGAGTACGAGAACAGCGGATGTCTGCCATTCAGCAGGCGGTGTACGAAACGATGCATCACATATCCGGACCGCATCACGATCAACGGCTCCGCGAGGAGATGTTCCACATCGATGGCCGACAACTGCGCGAGCGGACTGTCCGGGCGCACGCACACCACCGGCCGCCCCGACAGCAGCTCCGTCGTACCGAATTCCGGTGTCAGATCATCCCCGCGCAGGTAGTTCACCAGTCCGAGATCGAAACTCCCCTCGCGCAAGGCCCGATGGATCTCCGACTGCTGCGCATCCACGACCTCCACCTGGGTCTCGGGATGCGCGCCCCGGAACTCCCGGATCGCCGGAAGCACCAGCGAAGCCGTGGCCGCGTTCACCGTGCCCACCCGGACCATCCGGCTGACCCGATGCTGGTCGTCCGCGGCCTTCTTCAGCCGGTCGACGGCTTCCAGCACCTGGGCGATGTGCGGCAGCAATTCCCTGCCCTGATTGCTGATCCGCGCCCCCGACCGCCGCCGATCCAGCAGCTCGACCCCCAGCTCCCGCTCCAGGTTTCGCAGGGTCTCGCTCAGGGCCGGCTGCGACAGGTGCAACTCCTCGGCGACCCGCCGCAACGACCCCAATCTGGTGACCGCCTGGACATATTCGAGCTGCTCAATTCGCATGATCCTGCTCCATCGCCGTCGGCAACCCCCGCCCACTGCAGCCAGTGTGTGCGCCGCCGAGCGTTCACAGCAGGGTTGCGATCATCGAGAATCCTGGCCCGCCTACCTCGGGGGCGGTGAGCCGTGGAATCGGTGAAACAGATCGGCCCCGGAGTTCTCTCCGGGGCCGATCTCTCGAATCAAGCTGTGGCAGCGGCGAATCCGACTCTCAGATCCGCCAGGATGTCATCGATTCCCTCGATGCCGACCGCCAGCCGAACCAGACCGGGCGTCACACCGGAGGCGAGCTGTTCCTCCGGGGTGAGCTGAGAGTGAGTGGTGGAGGCCGGGTGGATGACCAGGGAGCGGACGTCGCCGATATTGGCGACATGGCTGTGCAGGGTCAGCGCCTCGACGAACTTCTTGCCCGCGTCCACACCGCCCGCGAGCTCGAACGCCACGATCGCGCCGGAACCCTTGGGGGCCAACTGTGCCGCGCGGTCGTGCCAGGGCGAGGTGGGCAGGCCCGCGTAGTGAACCGCGGTGACCTCGGGGCGGGCGGCCAGGAATTCGGCGACCGCCCGGGCGTTGCTGACGTGGCGCTCGATGCGCAGGCTCAAGGTTTCCAAGCCCTGGCTGATGAGGAAGGCGTTGAACGGGGAGACGGCCGCGCCCAGATCGCGCAGCAGCTGGACGCGGGCCTTGAGCGCGAAGGCGGGCGCGCCGAGGTCGGCGTAGACGACGCCGTGGTAGCTCGGATCGGGTTCGGTGAAGCCCGGGAATCGTCCGCCGCGCCAATCGAAGGTGCCGCCGTCGACGATCACACCCGCGATGGCGGAGCCGTGGCCGCCCAGGTACTTGGTGGCCGAGTGCACGACGATATCGGCGCCGTGGGCCAGCGGCTGGATCAGGTAGGGAGTCGCGACGGTGTTGTCGACGATCAGCGGGATGCCGGATTCGTGTGCGACACCGGCGATTCCGGGGATGTCGAGGATGTGGTTCTGCGGGTTGGACACCGTCTCGCCGTAGAACGCCTTGGTGGTCGGGCGGATCGCCGCGCGCCACTGCTCGATATCGTCCGGGTCCTCCACGAAACTCACCTCGATGCCCAACTTCGGCAGGGTGTAGTGGAAGAGGTTGTAGGTGCCGCCGTAGAGACGCGGGCTGGAGACGATGTGATCGCCCGCACCGGCGATGTTCAGGATCGCGAAGGTCTCCGCGGCCTGCCCGGAGGCCAGCAGCAGGGCCGCCACACCGCCTTCCAATGCCGCGATGCGCTGCTCGACCGCGTCCTGGGTCGGATTCATGATGCGGGTGTAGATATTGCCCGGCTCCGCCAGCCCGAACAGCGCCGCGGCGTGCTCGGTGTCCCGGAAGACGTAGGAGGTGGTCTGGTAGATCGGCAGCGCTCGCGCGCCGGTGGCGCCGTCCGGCGCCTGGCCCACGTGCACCTGCTTGGTCTCGAAACTCCAAGCGGCAGTGGGATCTTCGAGCTGGGACGAATCGGTCATCTGGGCCTCCGAGCGGGTGGAGTTGTGGCCGGCCCGGTGGGCCATGCCTGAGCAAAGGTAGAGCTACCCGCGTGTGAAGGCGACGGTTACGTTCGCGATGAACGCAACCCGGGAGGCTGTTCGGATCGCACGAGCACGACATCTCTCAGCACTGGCGGGTGAAGCGGACCTCCACCTCGGTGCCGTCGGATGTCGAACGGTTGTAGGCCAGGGCCGATCGGCCCTGATTGTCGATCGCTACGGATTGGAAGTCACCGAGTTCCCGGTCGGCTCCGCAGGAGGAGCCGCCGGTGCAGATGGGGCCGACCTTCACCGGTGTGGGGTCGGCGGAGACCAGGGGAGTGAAGGTTGCGCCGAAATCGGTGCTCTCCGTGTAGGACTCGTACCAGGGCGTGTCGGCGGGGGTGGTATCGGGGGTGGAATCGCTGCTGTTCCAGTAGAGGGAGACGGCGATCTTGGAACCCTTGGCGGCCACCCAGGGGTAGACCGAGGTGCCCGCGGCGGTGAGGGTTCGCGGCGTCGACCAGGTGTCGCCCCAGTCGGTGGAGGTGGCGAGGCGGACGATGCTGCGGGTGCCCGTGACGGCCAGCCAGACGGCGACGAGGTTGCCGCCGCCGGCGTCGGCGACCGTGGGGAAGACGAGCGTGGTGTCGGTATCGCCCGAGGGCGCAATGGGTTTCACCGACCAGGTGAGCCCGCCGTCCAGGGATCGGCTGAACTTCACGCCGCCGTTCTGGGTACCGAAGACGACGCCGACGCGATCGGTGAGGAAGGTGCTTCCGGGCGCGGCGACGATGGTGCCCGATGCGCAGGTGACGCAACCTTCCTGATCGACGATCGTGGCGGCGATGGTGGTCTGCGGGTAGAACAGGCCGTCGCCGAACGATTTCGACACCCCGATCCCGCCCGGCAGCTGGTGGTAGGCGAGATACACGGCCGTCCCCGAATTCGCCAGCCACGGCCGGTCCTGGACCGGTAGCCCCGCCGCCGGGAGCGGGATCCAGGAATCACCCTGATCCGAGGACCTGGACACGGTCGAGCTGCCGGCCCACAGATCGGCGAGGGCGAGATCACCGTTGGGCGCGATGGCGAGTGTGGCGTCGCCCCCGCCGGGCAGGTAACTGCGCAGTCCGGGGGCGGTCTCGACCCAGGTCGCGCCGCCGTCACGCGAGCGGAAGAGAAGGCTGGGCGAGGAGATCCCGACGGAAAGAACTCCGGTCGGTCCCTCGATGTAGAGCGTCCCATCGGGTGCGACGTGCATCCCGGGCTCGAATGCCTGCTGGCCGATCACGATCGGTGCGAGAAACGATTCTGCCCCGGCCCGTGCCTGCGGCGCTGTCGTGAGGACGGTGGCGGCCAGCACCGAACCGAGTAGAACCGGTGCGGTCTTCGCCCACGAAATCCCGACAGCCGAACGACGATTCCAGATCCGGAACATGGCGTTCCTCCCAGCGGCGGCGCGACGAGACATGACTCCCGTTCGACCTTTACCAGCACGTCGACCCCGGGTCAGCGTGTCTCGCGCACGCCACGGAGTGTCAGCGCGGGGACCTACCTCGCCGCGACGGCCGACCAACCGTAATAGGTCGCGGAGGTACCCGCCGCGACGGTTGCGACGGGGTCGCCGCTGCAGTCCTTGGATGCGAAGACCAGGAAATTGCGTGCGCTGCGGTTCTCGAAGCGGATGTCGCGGGGGAATCCGCTGGCCCAGCACGAGTCCAGGTCACTCAGTTCGAGGGTGTTGTCGACGATCACGACCTGGCGGCCGTCGCCGGTACCGAACGAGCCGGTCGGCAGCGCCGAAGCGATCGGTGCGCTGAAGGCGACCGCGGCGACGGCGAGAGAGCTTACGACAGAGCGCATTACAAAATTCATCCGATGATGCTATCCCTCCGCAACGGTCCAGCCGTATCGGGCATCTGCCTGATGCCGGGAACCCGTCGATGCGGTGGGCGCTGTTCGGGGTGGGTTGAAACCGGTTACGTGGTCGTACATTTCGCGTTGCGGTGGTGGAAACCGGGCGGGTTCGGTGGCCCTCGCGGACGGAGAATTCGGTATGGATCGATTTCGTGCGGCGATGGACGCGATCGAACGGCCCCACCCGGCGGACACGTGGGGGAATCGGATCTGCGCGGGGTTCGTCGATTGCTTGGATTGGGTGGATGCCGCCACCGTGGTACTGCGGCTGCGGCGGGGCAGTCTGGAATTGCTGGGCTTCAGCGACGACTTGGCGTTGTGGATTCAGGACATGCAGTTCGGTATCGGGGAGGGTCCCAGTCTCGACGCGTTCACCGCGGGCGTGTCGGTGGTGTCCGATGTGATTCAGGGTGGGGTGCGGTGGCCGGTGTTCTCCCGGGTCGTCGCGGAGAAGGGGTTCGCGGGGATGGCTGCCCTGCCGCTGCGGATCGGGCCGACGAAATTCGGTTCGGTGAACCTGTATTCATCGCAGGTCGCACCGATGTCGGCGCGCACGTATATCGGTGCGCAGGAGCTGACCGCGCTTACGGCCGAGGCGATCGCGCACCGGATCGTGGCGCCGAGGCCGGAGATCGTGCCGGTGGTGGACTATCACGAGGTGGACGTGGCCTGCGGAATGATCGCGGCGGCGCGAGGAATCGACCTCGATGCCGCGCTCCGGTCCCTGCGCGCCCAGGCACTGGTGACCGGCGCCTCGGTGCGTGCCGTGGCCGCTGACGTCGTGAACCGCCGCCTCACCGCGAACCGCCTGATCCACACCTGACTACTTGGAGTCGAGTTCGGCGGGCCCGAGTTGTTTCCGGGTGATGTTGCGGGGCATCACCTGAGCAGCGAACCGTCGACATCCGACTTGCCGCTGTGGGATGCCGGGTGATCAGCGAGAGGACTGGATCACGGGCATGAGTGATGAAGCGCGGCACAGTGAATGGGTCGCCCAGCCACACCCCGGCGACGAGCCGACATCGATCTCGGCGGCCGAGGCCGATGCCGCGAAACTGACCAGTGACGGGCACCCGCTGGGCAGGCCGGGGCGCCGGTTCGACCGGCGCTCGCCGTTCATGGTCGGGCTCACCGGCGCGGCGGGAGTGGTGGTGACGGTCGGGGCGGTGCGAACGGTCCTCGCCGCTCACGAAGCGCTGCTGCTCGTGGTGGCGGCGCTGTTTCTGGCCGTCGGTATCGAACCGGCCGTGTCGTGGTTGGTGCGCCACCACATTCGACGCGGATTCGCGGTCGCCTTGGTTTTCCTGGTGGTGCTGGGCGGGCTGGCCGGATTTCTCTGGGCCGCGATCACCCCGTTGATCGATCAAGGGCAGGCGCTGATCCACCACGCGCCCGATACCCTCCAGCATCTCGAGGACAGATATCCACTCGTTCACCGGGCCGCGGATCGTTTCCACCTCGATGAGAAGCTGCGTCAGGGCACCGTCATCGACTTCGGCAGGGCGTCACAGGGACTCGTCGGCGCGGGGAAGATGGTTTTCGGGGTGGTGACCGCCACGATCGTCGTCGCCGTGCTGACCGCCTACTTCTCGGCGACCTTCCCCGCCTTGCGGGCGAATCTCTACCGGCTGTTTCCTTACGACCGGCGACCCCGCGCGATTCTCATCGGGGACGCGATCTTCGCGAAGGTCGGCGGCTATGTCCTCGGCAACCTGCTGATCTCGCTCATCACCGGCATTCTGACCTTCATCTGGCTGACGAGCTTCGACGTCCCGTTCGCCCTGGTATTGGCCGTGCTCGTGGCGCTGCTCGACCTGATTCCCCTGATCGGCTCCACCCTGGCCGGTATCGCGATAGCGCTTGTCGCGCTGACGGTTTCACTACCGGTATGCATCGCCACCATCGTGTTCTTCATCGTCCTGCGATTGGTCGAGGACTACCTGCTGGTGCCCCGCATCATCGGCCGCACCGTTCGAGTCCCTGCCGTGCTCACCGTCGTCGCGGTCCTGATCGGCGGCTCCCTGCTCGGCGTTCTCGGTGCGCTGCTGGCGATTCCAGTCGCCGCCAGCCTGCTGCTACTGGTACAGGAACTCCTGTTCCCGAGACTGGACGCTCCCGAGACCATCGACCGCGACGACCGATCGAACGCCCCTTAGCTGCCGTGCAACGCCCGGTGACTGGTAGCGTGCGCGGTATGTCCATCGCTGTCCGTCTTGGTCCTGGTTGCCGCCCGCGCGGCTGCCGGGCGCCTGCGCGGCGGGTGCACGGACGTCGGGTGCGATGGGTGATCGGCTCCGAGCCGGGCCAGGTCAATGGGATGCGATGGCTTTGCGCGCCGCGCATCGTGCGGGGTAACTGAGGGTATTTCCAGGCCGACAGGGGCCGGGTTCCTCGCTGCGCGGGTACGCGTTCTCGTGACCTTTACCAGCCATCGCACCGGAACGGATGTTCCGGCTCAGGAGCATGTCGATAATGACCAGCAAGTACTTCATTCCTGCCGAGGAGCGGCAGAACCCAAGCGCCGAGGGATATTTCGGCGACTTCGGCGGGAAGTTCATTCCGGAGGCGCTCGTAACCGCCGTGGAGGATGTCGCCGAGGAATACCGCAAGGCCATCCGCGATCCGGAATTCGAGGCCGAGCTCGGGCAGCTGCTCGAGCATTACGCGGGACGGCCCACGGCGCTGACCGAGGTGCCCAGATTCGCTGAAAAGGCAGGTGGTGCAAGGATTTTCCTCAAGCGGGAGGATCTGAACCACACCGGCTCGCACAAGATCAACAATGTGCTCGGCCAAACACTGCTGACCAAGAGGATGGGCAAGTCGCGGGTCATCGCGGAGACCGGAGCGGGCTCACACGGGGTGGCGACCGCGACCGCATGCGCGCTGTTCGGGCTCGAATGTGTCGTCTACATGGGCGAAGTCGACATGAAGCGGCAAGCGCTCAATGTGGCCCGGATGAAAATGCTAGGGGCGCAGGTCGTTCCGGTCACCTCGGGGTCGCGCACCCTCAAGGACGCCATCAACGAGACGTTCCGGGACTGGGTGGCGAATACGGACAACACGCACTACGTCTTCGGGACGGTCGCGGGGCCGCATCCATTTCCCGCCATGATCCGTGATTTCCAGCGCGTCATCGGTGTCGAGGCGCGGCGGCAGTTACTCGAACGCACAGGGCGGTTGCCGGACGCGGCCGTCGCGTGCGTCGGCGGCGGATCGAACGCGATCGGGCTGTTCCACGCCTTCCTCGACGATGCGGACGTGCGGCTCATCGGGTGCGAAGCCGCCGGACACGGCATCGAGACCGGAGAGCACGCGGCGTCGCTGTCGGCCGGTGAGCCCGGCATTCTGCACGGCTCCCGGTCCTATGTGCTCCAAGACGAGGAAGGCCAGATCGCCGAGGCGTGCTCGATCTCGGCGGGACTGGACTATCCGGGGATCGGACCCGAACACGCGTTCTTGCACGACAGCGGCCGTGGTGAGTATCGCCCGGTCACCGATGACGCTGCGATGCAGGCCTTTCGGCTGTTGTCGATGACCGAGGGCATCATCCCCGCGATCGAAAGCGCTCATGCCTTGGCCGGAGCGCTCGACCTCGGCCGGGAGCTCGGCCCGGACGGTCTGATCCTGGTGAATCTGTCCGGCCGCGGTGACAAGGACATGGACACCGCGATCAGCTATTTCGGCTCGGACCGAGAAGCGAGTGTTTCGGAGGCACACAAGTGAGTGGAAACATCCAGTTGCTGAACGAGACCCTGGCGGCATCGAAGCGAGAGGGTCGCCCGGCGCTCATCGCCTATCTGCCCGCCGGATTCCCGACCGTCGACGCGGGCATCGCCGCCATGAAAGCGGTCCTCGATGCCGGCGCGGATATCCTCGAGGTGGGCCTGCCACACAGTGATCCGATCCTGGACGGCCCCGTGATCCAGACCGCCGCCGACCTCGCACTCCGGGGCGGCACTCGGATCAAGGACGTGTTGCGCACGGTCGCCGAGGTGCACCGGGCCTTCGGCAAACCCGTCCTGGTGATGACGTATTGGAACCCGGTCTCCCGCTACGGGATCGAACGATTCGCCGCCGAGCTTGCCGAGGCGGGCGGCGCCGGTTGCATCCTGCCCGACCTGCCCGTCCAGGAATCCGCCCGGTGGCGCGAACAAGCTGCCATGCACCAGCTAGCGACCGTGTTCGTGGTCGCGCCGAGTACCGGCAACGAGCGGCTCCACGAAATCACCTCTGCCAGCACAGGATTCGTCTATGCCGCTTCTTTGATGGGCGTCACCGGTACGGATGGATCGATCGGCGATACCGCCAGGCTCCTCGTCGAACGCACAAGGGCGGCAACCGAGCTACCGGTCTGCGTGGGCATCGGGATCTCGACCGGAGCCCAAGCGGCCGCGGTCGCGGGTTTCGCCGACGGCGTCATCGTGGGCTCGGCTCTTGTGAAGGCCGTGCTCGACGCTCCCGACGAGCCGACCGCCCTTACCGCCATCCACACCTTGACGAGCTCGCTCGCCACGGCAATCCGGAACTGAGCACCGAGCGGCACAAGCTGACCGGCAAGCCAAGGCCCCAGCTTGTGCCCCTCACGCGCGAGCGGTCGCGACCGCCGTGATGGCGTCGACGAATGCGGGCAGG
>NZ_BAFX01000085.1 GCF_000308815.1 Nocardia concava NBRC 100430 | reverse complement strand
CGTCCGGTGCGCTCCTCGATCCCGGCGTCGGTGTCGTAGAGCTCGACGCCGAGTTCACGGGCCAGCTTGCGGCCGATGGTCGACTTGCCCGCGCCCGGCGGGCCGACCAGCACCAGATTCGGTGCGGGCCGGACGATTTCACCGGCGCTCGCCGGACTCACGGCGTGCTCGGACGCCGCATCCCGGCCGTACGCCGTCTGCTCGTGGGACGCCGCGTTCTCGTCGGACACCGCGCCGTCGTCGGCGGTCACTGCCCCGCGTTGCCCGGGATGTGCGGGCGAGCGTTGATGCGCTTGAGGTAGGCGTTGATGTTGTCGACGGTCTCGGGCAGCGAGTCGCCGCCGAACTTCTCCAGCACCGCCTGCGCCACGACCAGCGCCACCATGGCCTCGGCGACCACACCGGCCGCGGGGACCGCGCACACGTCCGAGCGCTGGTGGATGGCCACGGCCTCGTCGCCGGAGGACATGTCGACCGTCGAGAGCGCCCGCGGCACAGTCGAAATCGGCTTCATGGCCGCGCGCACGCGCAGCGCCTCGCCATTGGTCATGCCGCCCTCGAGACCGCCGGCGCGGTTGGTGGAGCGCAGCACGCCGTCCGGACCGGGCTTCATCTCGTCGTGGGCCTGGCTGCCGCGGCGGCGCGCGGTCTCGAAACCGTCGCCGACCTCGACGCCCTTGATGGCCTGAATCCCCATGAGCGCGGCCGCCAGTCGTGAATCCAGGCGCGCCTCACCGGAGGTGAACGAGCCCAGGCCGACCGGCAGGCCCTCGATGACGACCTCGACCACACCGCCGAGGGTGTCACCGTCCTTCTTGGCGGCCTCGATCTCGGCGATCATGGCCGCCTCGCCGTCCTTGTCGAAGCAGCGCACCGGCGACTCGTCGATGGCGTCCAGATCCGCGGCCGTCGGGATGACGCCGGAAGTGTTGGCGGCGGTGCCGATCGACACCACATGCGAGATCACCTCGACGCCGAGGGCCTGGCGCAGGAAATTCTTGGCAACGGTGCCCGCCGCGACGCGGGCCGCGGTCTCGCGGGCGCTGGCGCGCTCGAGCACATTGCGGGCGTCGTCGAAGCCGTACTTGAGCATGCCCGAGTAGTCGGCGTGCCCGGGGCGGGGACGGGTCAGCGGGGCATTGCGGGCCATATCGGCCAGCTCGGCCTGGTCCACCGGATCGGCGGACATGACCTGGGTCCACTTGGGCCACTCCGAGTTCGCCACCTCGATGGCGACCGGGCCGCCCATGGTGCGGCCGTGGCGCACGCCGCCGACCATCGTCACCACGTCGGCCTCGAACTTCATCCGCGCGCCGCGCCCGTAGCCGAGCCGACGCCGGGCCAGCTGCGCGCCGACATCGGCGGTGGTCACCTCGACACCGGCCACCATCCCTTCGAGGATGGTGACGAGAGCGGGACCATGGGATTCTCCGGCAGTTATCCAGCGCAACACGAGTGACATCTTTCCATGCGAGAACAGGTGCTCGAACACACGGCCCACCGACGCCCCGGCCAAACCCCGATGTCACGGCCCACCCAGCACCGCCACCGCACTGGCCGCGCACATCGCCGCCCCATGCGCGAGCGTCTCACCGGGACTCTCCGACCCGCTCATTCTCAGGGCCAGCAGCATGCCGACACCCGCCGCGGCGGTGAGCATCGGGGCGGCGAGGGCAGCCCAGGCCCAGGTCTGCGGGCTGTGCAGGGCTGTCACCGCCCCTAGACCGAGGGCGAGTTTCACATCGCCCGCGCCCAGGGCGTGCGGTGCGCACAGGTGGATCGTGAGATAGGGGAGCGCGAGGAGCAGCGCGCCGAGGACGGCTAGTACAGGTTTGCCCGTAGCGAATCCGTAGCCGAGGGCGGCGGCCGCACCGGGCAGGGTGAGGGCGTTGGGCAGACGGCGGGTGCGCAGGTCGTAGGTGCTCAGGGCTGTGCACCAGGCTGTGAACAAGAGGGTCGGCAGGGCGCTCATGCATCGAGGTTCTCGCGCGGATCGGCCGCGTGGGGCGGCCGATCGCGAAATGTGGAGAACTACTTCGGTTGTGAACACCGGGGTTTCCGTAAGCGGCCCTTTCACGTGTTGCGTGTCCGTGTTGTGGCGTGTCGGCGGTAGCTTTGAACGCATGTCTGCTGATCACGATCCGAACCAGCACGATCCGGCCCAGCGGCCCAATTACGCCTTGCGCCGGGCCAACCTGCGCAACCTGCTGGTGGAGAACCGCATCGACGCCTTGCTGGTCACGGATCTGATCAATATCCGGTACCTGACCGGCTTCACCGGTTCGAACGCCGCGCTGCTGGTCTACGCCTGGGATTCCAGCGAGGATCGCACCATCATCTGCACCGACGGCCGCTACATCACCCAGGTCGGCGTGCAGGTCCCGGACCTGCGGGCCGAGATCAACCGGGCCAGCGCCCGCCGCGTGGTCGAGATCGCGGGCGAATGGCAGACCGGCCGCGTCGGCTTCGAGAGCCACATCATGACCGTCGAACAGCATCGCGGCCTGTCCGCGCTGGCCACCGGCCTGGAACTGGTCGGGGTCGCGGGCCTGGTCGAGCAGCTGCGCATGGTCAAGGACGCCTACGAGGTGGGCCGCCTGGCCGCGGCCTGCGATGCCGCCGACGCGGCCCTGGCCACCCTGCTCGAGCGCGGCGGCCTGCGCCCCGGCCGCACCGAACGCCAGGTGGCCCGCGAGCTGGAGTGGCTCATGTTCGAGCACGGCGCGGAGGCGGTCGCCTTCGAGACCATCGTGGCGGCGGGCGCGAATTCGGCTGTCCCGCATCACCGTCCGACCGAGGCGGTGCTGGCCACCGGCGATTTCGTGAAACTCGACTTCGGCGCGGTGGTCGGCGGCTACCACTCCGATATGACCCGCACCTTCGTGCTCGGCCAGCCCTCGGCCTGGCAGCGCGAGATCTACGACCTGGTCTACGCCGCGCAGCAGGCGGGCCGGGAGGCGCTGGCCCCGGGCGTGTCGACCAAGGCGGTCGACGCGGCCTCCCGCAAGGTCATCGAGGCGGCCGGTCACGGCGAGCTGTTCGTGCACGGGCTCGGACACGGGGTCGGCCTGCAGATTCACGAAGCGCCCGGAATCGCCAAAACCGGCACGGGTACACTACTCGATGGCGTGGCGGTGACCGTCGAGCCAGGTGTGTACTTCCCCGGCCGCGGTGGCGTCCGGATCGAGGACACGCTCGTGGTTCGCAAGGGGGGCCCGGAACTGCTCACCCACACCAGCAAAGACCTGACCGTCGTCGACTGACGCGCGGTTGCAACGACTAGTAGGAGATCCGAGGACAGTGGCGGACACCAGCGACTTCAAGAACGGCCTCGTGCTGAAGATCGACAATCAGCTGCAGCAGATCGTCGAGTTCCAGCATGTGAAGCCGGGTAAGGGTCCCGCCTTCGTGCGCACCAAGCTGAAGAACGTGGTCTCGGGCAAGGTCGTCGACAAGACCTTCAACGCCGGCGTCAAGGTCGAGACCGCGACCGTCGACCGCCGCGACATGACGTACCTCTACCACGACGGTGAGGACTACATCTTCATGGACGGCGAGACCTACGACCAGGTGCACCTGGGCGAGCAGCTGCTGGGCCGCAACGCGGGCTTCCTGCTGGAGAACATGGCCGTCCAGATCGCCATGCACGAGGGTGAGGCGCTGTTCGTCGAGCTCCCCGTCGCCATCGACGTCATCGTCACCCACACCGAGCCGGGCCTGCAGGGCGACCGCTCCTCGGCCGGCACCAAGCCAGCCACCGTGGAGACCGGCGCCGAGGTCCAGGTGCCGCTGTTCATCAACCAGGGTGACAAGCTGCGCATCGACACCCGCGACGGCAGCTACATCAGCCGCGTCAACTCCTGACGCGACGGATAATGTCTTCCGTGGCCGATCAATCGGACAAGAAGTCGTTCAAGAAGCTCGGCGCACGGCACAAGGCGCGTCGGCGTGCGGTGGATCTGCTCTTCGAGGCGGAGGCCCGCGATATCGATCCCGCGGACCTGCTCGCCGAGCGGGTCTCGCTGTCGGTGCGTGAGGAGTCCGTCGCGCCGATCAACCCCTACACCCGGGTCCTGGTCGAAGGCGTCGCCGACGATCTGGACCGGGTGGACGGCACCATCGAGTCGTACCTGTCCCAGGATTGGACGCTGCCCCGGCTGCCCGCCGTGGACCGCGCCATCCTGCGGGTGGCGGTGTGGGAGTTGTTCCACGCCAACGACGTTCCGCCGGTGGTGGCCGTGGACGAGGCGGTGGAGCTGGCCAAGGAGCTGTCCACCGACGACTCCCCGTCGTTCATCAACGGCGTGCTCGGCCAGGTGGTCGGGGTGGCCCCGCAGGTCCGTGCCGCCGCGGCCGCGACCCGCGCCACCGCCACACCGGCCGACGACGAGTAATACGCCGAGCAGTAAGAGAAGGAGAAGCGCAGGGTGCGCAAGTATCTGGTAATGGCCATGCGCACCCCGCGCTTCGACGACTCCGTCATCGTTCCGCACAAGGAATGGCTGGCGGACGTCCGTGAGCGCGGACAGCTGGTGGAATCCGGCAAGTTCACCGATTCGAGCGGTGGCGCGTACGTGATCACCGCCGAAAGCCTGTCCGCGGCACAGGAACTGATCCACACCGACCCGATTCACACCACGGGCGCTTCGGAACTCACCATCTACGAGTGGGAAATCACCGGCTGAGCCGGTTTTTCACGGCTGAGCCGGTCGCAGGACGATCGTGCCCTTGGCGGCGCGCCGATCCAGCAATTCGTGGGCGTAGGCCGCCTTTTCGAGCGGCAGGACCCGATCCACCAGCGGCGTGATCGAGCCCGTCGCGGCCCGTTCCAGGGCCGCCGCGCGGGCCTCGGCGACTCCGGCGAGCCAGGCCGGTCCGGAGCAGCCGGTCAGGGTGAGACCCCGCATGATCAGGTCCATGGTGCTGACCTGCGCGGGCGCGCCGGACAGAAAACCGTAGCTGAGCATGCGGCCGCGCAGTGGGGTCATGAGATCCAGTAGCGCCAGGGCGGATTCGCCGCCGATGGAATCGAAGACCACGTCCAGCGTTGCGTCGCCGAGGGTTTCGCGCAGCCGCCGCGGCCACTCGGGATCCAGGTGGTCGATGACCACATCGGCCCCGAATCCGCGTGCCTGCTCGGTCTTTTCGGGCCCGCCCGCCGTGGCGATGACCCGCGCGGCACCGTATTCCTTGGCCAGCTGGGTCAGATACGCGCCGACTCCGGTGGCGGCCGCCTCGATCAGAATCGTCTCGGTCCCGGTGAGTTTCGCCGTCTCCAGCAGTGGGATGGCCACCGATGCGCTCATGCCGACCGCCGCCGCGTCCACCGACGACAGCCCATCGGGAATCTCGGTGGCGATTTCGGCCGGGACGCAGACCTGTTCGGCATAGGTGCCGAAACTATTGCTGCCGATCAGGACCCGCCGCCCGATCAGGTCCGCATCGACTCCGTCGCCGACCTCGGTGACGACTCCCGCCGACTGTGTCCCGAACACCAGCGGAAATTCGACCGGCAATGGGAACGCGCCGGACCGCAGCATGGTCTCGGGGAACAGCACCGGAATCGCCTCGTTGCGCACCAGCACCTGCCCGGCCTGTGGACGTGGCGCGGGCACCTCGCTCGGCACCAGCACGTCGGGTCCACCGGTCGCGGTCAATAGGATTGCTTGCATTGAAACCTCATAAGTTGACTGACGGTCAAGTTGGCCTTGCCGAACATATTGACCGCCGGTCAAGTTGTCAACGAGAGTGGTGATATGGCCCCGCCCAAGGAACGCGCCGACGCTGCCCGCAACCGGCAGGCAATCCTCGAAGCGACGCGCAAGCTGTTCGCCGAGGAGGGAGCCGAGGCGGCCACGATGGACAGCATCGCCGCCGCGGCCGGGGTGGCCAAGGGAACCCTGTTCCACCGCTTCGGCAATCGGGCCGGGCTGCTCTACGAGCTCATCGCCGAGGGCGCGACCGGCCTGATGGAGGCCGTGCAATCGGGTCCGCCGCCGCTGGGACCCGGCGCTCCGGCCGGCGACCGCCTACTCGCCTACTTCGACGCCATGACCTGCCTGATCGCCGACGACATCGAGTTGAATGTCGCCTACCAGGCCCTGCCCCCACACCCCCGCCGCGAGGAATTCCACCGCTTCTGGGCCACTCACATCAGCACCCTGCTCACCGAAGTCCGCCCCGACCTCGACGCCGAGGTGGTCGGCGGTCTACTCCTGGCCCCCTTGGGCGGCGAACTCGTGCCTCACATGGTTCGAGCCGGTCAAAAAGACCGCCTCCGCGAATCGGTCCGCCAACTCGTCCAGTCGGTCATCAACCAACCATCGTGACGCGCACCGTCTTCCGCTGCCCGCCCCATCGTCGAGTGGCACACCAGTGAGGGAATTTGCCCGAATCTCCCGCGCTGGTGTGCCACTCAGCGAGCGGGTGGTGGGGTCGGTCTCGCGGGGTGGGGATCGGCGGAGCAGGTTCGGCGGAGGGCACGGCACGGTCTGGGGTTCGGGCGGCCGATTCGGTGGGGGCGCGGGGGTTCAGCGCTGCTGGCCGTCGTAGATTTCGCGCGCGGCCAGGACGTCTTCGATGTAGGTCTCGGCCCAGCTCTTGATGGCCTGCATGACCGGCAGCAGGGTCAGCCCGAGGGGCGTGAGCTCGTAGTCGACCCGCACCGGCACCGATGCGGTGACCGTGCGGGTGACCAGCCCGTCGCGCTCCATGCTGCGCAGACTCTGGGTGAGCATCTTCTGGCTCACGCCCGTCATGATCCGCGACAGGTCCGAGTACCGGCGGGGTCCGTCGGCAAGGGCGTTGAGCAGCAGGCTGACCCATTTATCGCTGATGCGGTCGAGCAGGTGGCGGGTCGGGCACTCCTGGATGTAGGCGTCGTACCTGCGGCGGTCCTCCGCGCGCCGCTGGGCGGCTGTCCTGGTCGCCATGACTCTCCCTCGCGTGCGGTACGCACTTCGAGGTGCGTACTTCCCCGTGGAGAGTAACACTCCTTAGGTTTGCTCCAGGAACCACAACCCCTGGAGCAGAGGAGATTTCACATGCGCGCCGTCGTGATTCGGTCGTTCGGAGGCCCCGAGGTGCTGGAGGTCGCCGAGGTTCCGGTGCCCGCGGCCGGGCTCGGGCAGGTGCGGATTCGGGTCGCCGCGGCGGCGGTGAATCCGGTGGACGTGCACACCCGCTCCGGCGGGCTGGCGCAGGCGGGTCTGATGGTGGCGCGCGAGGTGATCGGCCTCGGCTGGGACGTGGCGGGAACCATCGACGAGATAGGTTCCGGCGTAGCGGATTTCGCGGTGGGTGACCAGGTCTTCGGCCTGTCCGACCGCCTGGACGTGCCGCTGGGTACACATGCGGAATACGTGGTCCTGGACGCGTCGTCGGTGGCGCTCGCGCCGCGCTCGGTGTCGCCGGTCGAGGCGGCGACGCTGCCGCTGAATGCGCTGACGGCCGCGCAAGCCTTGGACGCACTGGCTTTGGCCGCCGGGCGGACGGTCCTGGTGACCGGCGCGGCCGGTGCGGTAGGCGGGTTCGCCGTGGAACTGGCTGCGGCCCAAGGCCTTCGGGTGGTAGCCACGGCCAGCGCGGCCGATGAGGCCCTGGTGCGCAAACTGGGTGCGGAGTTCTTTGTTCCGCGCGGCGCCCGTCTTGGCGAGGCAGTGCGCTCGCTGGTGCCGGGTGGGGTCGACGGCGCGGTGGACGCCGCCTCTTTGGGCGCCGAGGCTCTCGACGCGGTCCGCTCGACCGGTGCGTTCGCGGCGGTGGTGGGCGGCGCGGAACCGGTCGGCCTGCGCGGAATCCGGGTCGCCAACACCTGGATTCGCGCCGACGGCCCTCGCCTCGCCGAGTTGGCCGCCCTGGTCGACGCGGGTCGCTTGACCCCGCGTGTCGCGCAGACGTTACCTCTCGCCGAGGTCGCGGCGGCCCATCGCCTTCAGGTCGAAGGCGGTCTTCGCGGCCGCCTGGTGCTGCTCCCGTAATCGCCGGATGGCACACCGGCGATGGAAGATCGGTTGTGTCGGCGCGGGCCGAGCGGGTGTCGTCGCGGCGTGGTGTGGGGCGCGGTGTGGAGCCCCGCCCTCAGGCGGTGAAGGCCCACATCGCGGCGGGCCGTCCGGTCGCCTTCACGCGTACCCGCTCGCCGGTCCGCTCGAGGCCGGGCAGGGCAGCCAGGGTGCGGTTGAGGTTGCCCGGGTCGGGTTTCGCGCCGGTGAGGGCGGTGGTGAGGGCCACGGCGCGGGTGGCGGTGAACTGGTCGCCGGTGAGGGCTCGCGTGAAGGTGAGGTCCTTCCACAGCAATTCGGCGAGGCGATCGCGGGTGGCGGTCAGGATCTGGTTGTGGTCGAAGGCGAGCGGCGGCATCTCGTCGAACGGGATCCACTCGGCGGTGTCCTCGCCGTGGTCGGTGACGACGGCCCACATGGCGATGGACAGGGTGGGGCCGCGCGGGTCGCGGTTGGGCTCGTCGAAGGTGGCGATCTGGCCGACGGCCGTGATGGCGTGCTCGGGGACGCCGAGTTTGGTGTGGACCGCGCGGCGGGCCGCCTCGGCGAGGCGTTCGCCCCGGCGCAGCAGGACGCCGGGCAGGGCGAGGGCATCCTCGAAGGGGCCCCATTGACGGGGTGCGATGCCGACGCCGACGGTGGGGTCGGCATCGCCGTAGCGCAGGGTGATCACGTCGATGGATACCGCGGATTGTTGCTCCACAAGCAGACAATCATGCCTCAGCGGCGATCCGGATTCGCCGATCGGCCCGGTCCGGGCCGTGTCCGGTGAGGACGACCGGTGCGCCGAGCGCGGTTTCGAGGTAACCGGGGACGTCGGCGGGCAGGTCGGCGAGGGCGGGCGTCGCGGTGGTGAGCAGGTCGGTGAGCCTCTGCTGATGGTCGAGGTCCTGCCAGACGCCGCAGCTCAGCCGGTCGACACACCCGTCGGCGGTGAGATAGGCGGTGGCGGTGCGGATCTCGCGGCCGGTGGCGCGGTTCCCGTTGGTGGCGGCGCGGTTCCCGGTGCCGTGCTCACCGAGGGCGTCGAGGTGGTTGACGGCCAGGCCGTCGATACCGCCACACGCCTCGATCGCGTAGCGCAGCAGCAGCGGATCGAGGTGGCCGCACCGGAAGGCACCCTGGTATTCGCCGGTTCCATTGTGCGGCTCCGGAATCGAGAGTCGTGCGTCCTCGGTGGGGAACGGGCCCGCGCCGTGCCGGGTCATGTACGTGCGGGTCACGCCCAGCACGTAACCGGGTGCCCCGATGCGCGCGAGCATGGCGCGCGCGTTGCGCGGCTCCACGGTGGACCAGGTGGTGTACGGGTGCGTGCCGCGCCATTCGTCCAGCAGCACCCCCTGCGCGCCCTCGAACACGAGCCGTCCGCTCTTCGCGAAGGCGGCGAGTTGATCGCCGGGCAGGATCGCCACTGCCCGCGCGAACGCGGTGTACGCCTCGACCAGACCGTCGATCGCGTCGTAGCGGTGCCGCCCGCCCGCGAGCAGCGGCGCGTAGTGCTCCTCGAGCGCGATCAGCTTGCGCCGCAACACCTCCGGCCGCAGGCAGTCCGCTACTCGCGGCGCATCGTGCTCGAGCGCGTAGCTCGCCGTCTCGCCGATCCCGATGCCGCACGAACCGTGCCGGGAGGTACCCCTCGCATCCTCCCGGCAGCGGTTGGCGGCCCCATGGATCGGTGTGGTGAGCAGGGCTCGCTCGTCCACGTAGAGCAGCGACAGCGGATCGGCGACCCCCAGCGCGGCGAGTTCGCGCGCCTCGGTGGCCAGGGCCAGCGGTTCGACCAGCATGTGCCGCGACAGCAGGGTCGGCACCCGCGAGAGCGTGCCGGACCCGAACTGCCGGAAGGTGTGGTGGCGGCCGTAGGCGAGCACATTGTGCGCGGCCTGCGCGCCGCCGTTGAACCGCACCACCGCCGCCACGTCGATCCCGGCGGCCGGTGAGCACAGCCAGTCGACGGTCGCGCCCTTGCCGGCGTCGCCGAAGCCCAGGTCCACCACGATCAGGTGTTTGTCGCCGAACATGAGGTGCCCCTTCGTATTTCGAAACTAATGCCGCGTCACAGATCGACGTCGTCGGTTCCGGTGGCGGCGGGCAGCGCGCCCACGCTGCGGCCCCGGCGGGTCCCGCCCAGCGGGGCGAGGGCCTTGCCCACCGCGTCCGCCTCACTGGTCGAGCCGATATCACGCAGATCGGCCAGCCCGGCGCCCAGATCGACCCGGTCCTCGTGGATGCCGATGGTCAGTGCGATGAGCTCGCACACCGCCGCCGGATCGTCGAGCCGCAGGAACCGCTCGCCCAGCAGCCCCTGCCAGTGTTCGGCGATCTCCGGATCCTGGTAGTAGCTGGACTGATTGGGCAGGATGTAATGCACGTGCCAGCGATCGGCCAGCTCCCGGTAGATGGAGTCGACGGCGATGTCCTGGTGCACGTCGTCCCCGATGACCGCGCGAATGTAGCGGGCCGCCAGGCGCTTCTTGTTCAGCTCGTCGCCGACGATGAACAGATACCCCTTGTGTCCCCGCTTCTCCCACGCGTCGGTGACGGTGTGGCGGGCGATGAAATACGCGGCCAGCTCATAGCTTTCGGACTTCTGTCCGCCACCGCCGCCTTCCAGCAGGATCAGCCGCAGCTGCTCGTCCATCCGGTTGTCGGACTCGAACTGCCCGACCTGCAACGGCACCCGATCGCTTTCCGCGTCGCCGATGGCCCCGAACATGATCTGCGGATCATCGGCATAACCCTTGCGCTGCAACAGCCCGTGCAACTTGGACAGCTTCTCCTGCATGATGCGCGGCACCCGGCCCATCGAGCCGGTGACGTCGAACAGCACCGCGATCGGCAGCGAATTCCCGTGGTCGGCCGAGTCTCTCGACTCCCGCATCCCGACACCCAGCGGATCCAGGGTGGGGTGCGCCTTCCACTGATCCCACGGCACCGACCGCATATCCGCGGTGTAGCCGAAGTCGTCGAGCCCCTTGGCGGCCCGGAAGGTGCGCGCGGCGTCGTAGGCACTGTCGTCCCAGCGTCCGTAACCCATTGCTATCACTTACCTTTCGTGAGCTCGAAGGGCCGGAAGCGGCGCTTCCCGTAGAGCCGGTCGAGCAGATCGTCGAATTCGTCCAGCAGGTCCGCGGCGTCGGGCCGCAGCCTGGGATCGGTTTGCAGGCAGCCGGTGGCGTAGGCGCGCATCGGTGCCGGGGCGCGGTCGCCGAGCATGGTGAGCATGAGGCGATGCGCGAGGTACACGTCGGTGGCGGGGGAGACCGCGTCGCGGATCTCGGGCGGATAGTCCAGCGACTTCAGCGTCGCGGCGGCCGGAACACCGGGCCGGGTCGCGAAAGACCAGCCCGCCAGCACGATTCCGTGCAGTCGCGGATGCACGAGCACGTTCGCGGGGCTGATCGCGGTGTGCACCCAGCCCGCGAGTTTCGCCCCGGCCAGGCAGCGCAGCAGTCTGCGATGCATCCAGGCGTAGTCGCGCGGATCGAGCCCGCCGGGGTAGGCGGTCCGGACGTCCTCGAGGGTGACGAACCCGTCGATGAGTGCGGTCAGCACGTTGACGGTGCGGTGTTCGCCGGTCCCGGAATCGAGATGGTCGACGGTGTCGACGAGTTCGGGGAAGTAGGGTCGCAGCCATTCGTGCTCGGTCGCCACACTCGCGATGTCCCGCAGCGCGTTTCGCTCCCCGGCAAGCAGCCTATTGGCGGCCGCGCGGCGCGGGATCTTCACGACGCGGTCCGATCCGCTGCGGTACACATCCGCGATCGATCCGCCGGCGTGCAGCGCGCCGACCGGGTAGCGCCCGTGCGTGCCGGTCACCTCGAAGTCGGCCTCGTCCAGTTCCAGCCACCGTCGATACAGCTCGGACAACCGGGCGAAGGCCGCGCTCGCGATGCTCGCGTCGACGGCCTCGACTCGGTCGGGGTGAACCAGTGCGGCCATCCGGTGGTAGCGCCGGCGTGCGGTCTGTCTGCCGATGGAATCCGTTGCGGCGGAACCGAAGAGATCCTCGGGCCGCCGAGCCGCCCGGATGGTCTCCGCGGTCTCTCGCGCTGTCGTCATGGTTTTAGGCTAGATGACTAAAACGGCGGGCGCCAGGGAGTTGACGAACTTTTTGTTGTTGGGACCAAAAGTCTGAAGCTGGATCGATATATTCGGCCAAATGAGGGTGTCGGGATGTCAGTCTGGCTCTAATCGGCCTGTGCGCGCCGGGGCTAGGGTGGGAGAAATTGTGCCGCCGATTCTCATCGAGGAGATCATGATGGTTGCCGCCGACCCGGCGACGGACACTGCCGCGCGGCTGCGCGCCTTGATCGACAAGCCGGCCACGGCCGCCCAGGCGTGGGAGTTGTTCGACAACCTGCCGACGGTGCGGGTGGAGGAGATCACCACCGGCCGCTGGTGCGGCGCGGAGGTGGGCACCGGGCATCCGTGGGACGGCATGCTGGTCGAAACAGGCTGGTATGGAAAGCAATTCGACAGCGCCGACAGTGTGCAGCCGCTGCTGTTCTCCGGCCCGGACGGGGAGATCTTCGCCGTCGACCCGCGCCGGGTGCCGCTGTTCCTGGCGGGCAAGGTGCCGGTGTCGGCGCTGCGCCCCGTGCGGCGCTCACTCGGCGTGCTGCGGCCCGCGCTGCGCACGCGGACCCCGAAGGCCCGGCTGCGGAACCTGGAATTCCGCGGAAAGTCCAGCGCCGCAATGATCTACGACCACCTGCCGATCATCGACATCTTCCGCCGCGTCGACGCCGACACCCTGCTCGGCGTGATGGATATGCGCGGACTGCACGAACCGTACTTCTTCGTCCTGTACCGCGACCGCTGACGACCGCCGCGAAGCATCTGTCCCCGAGCCGAACTCGCCCTACCATCGGAAGAGGCGATGGTCTCGACTCGGGAGGTCCCGATGGAGCGTACGACCTGTCTCATTGCCGGCGGGGGCCCGGCCGGAATGTTCCTTGGGCTGATGCTGGCTCGCGCGGGCGTCGAGGTCACCGTGCTGGAGAAACACGGTGACTTCCTGCGCGACTTCCGCGGCGACACCGTGCACCCCACCACCCTCGAACTGATCGACGCGCTGGGCCTGCGCGAGGATTTCGCGAAACTGCCGCAGCGGCGGCTCAACGACGTGCAGATCCCCATCGGCGGCCGCATGGTGCCGGTGGCGACGTTGAATCACATTCCGGGCCGGCACAAGTACATCGCCATGGTGCCGCAGTGGGATCTGCTGGATCTGCTGGCCCGCGCGGGCGATGTCGAACCGAGCTTCCGGCTGCGCATGAACACCGAGGTGGTCGGCCTCGTGCACGAGGAAGGACGGGTCGTCGGCGCGCGCTACCGCACGAAAGACGGTGCGGACGGTGAGATTCGCGCGGATCTGACGGTGGCCTGCGACGGCCGTTCCTCGGTGGTGCGGGCGGCGGCCGGGCTCGGCGTGCGGAACTGGGCCACCCCGTTCGACACCTGGTGGTTCCGTATTCCGCGGCACGGCACCGATCCGTCCGGGTTGATACCGCTGGTGAGCGCGAACCGCGTGGTCATCATGTTCGACCGCGGCGACTACTTCCAGTGCGCCACCCTCATCGCGAAGGGCAGCGACCCGGAACTGCGTGCGAGCCAACCGGTCAGCGTCATCACCCGCCAGATGGCCGACGTGGTGCCGTGGCTGGCCGACCGCGCCGAGGCATTGCAGAGCTGGGACGAGGTGAAACTCCTCGACGTCAAACTGGATCGGCTCGACCGCTGGTACACCGGCGGCCTGCTCTGCCTCGGCGATGCCGCGCACGCCATGTCCCCGGTCGGCGGCGTCGGCATCAACCTGGCCGTGCAGGATGCGGTCGCGGCCGCCCGCATCCTCGGCCCGAAACTGTTGTCGCACACCGTCACCACCGCCGACCTGGCCCGCGTGCAGCGCCACCGCGTGCTGCCGACCGCGGTCATCCAGGGTATGCAGCGCATCGCCCACGCCCGCTTCGTCCGCCCGGCGGTAGCCGGACGCCTGAACATCTCGGACCTACCCGAGACACCCTTGGCCCTGCGGATCGGCCGGCGCATTCCCGTGCTCCGGAGCCTGCCGGTCTTCCTGGTCGCCCGCGGCGTCGTT